>NZ_JARRAH010000001.1:1236516-1545645 GCF_030553305.1 Halomarina ordinaria
CCGCGAGCGCGCTCGCCGACCGGGTGGACAACGCCGACTCCGAGTACGTCGTCACCATCGACGGCTACTACCGCCGCGGCGAGTTCCTCGACCACGTCGAGAAGGCCGACGCCGCGATGGAGGAGGTCGACGGCGACCCCGAGGTGCTCGTCTGGTCACGGCACGACGAGGTCCACGAGGACGTCGAGGTGAGCGACGACTACACGCTCGTCTCCGACCTGCTCGAGGAACACGACCGCGAGACGGTCGAACCCGTCCCCCGCGACGCCGAGGACCCGCTGTTCCTCATGTACACGTCCGGGACGACCGGCAAGCCGAAGGGCTGCCAGCACCGGACCGGGGGGTACCTCTCGTACGTCACCGGCACCTCGAAGTACGTCCTCGACCTCAAGCCCGAGGACACCTACTGGTGTGCCGCCGACATCGGCTGGATTACGGGCCACAGCTACATCGTCTACGGGCCGCTCGCGCTCGGGACGACCAGCGTGATGTACGAGGGTGCGCCCGACTTCCCGCACAAGAGTCGCATCTGGGAGATCGCCGAGAAGTACGACGTCGACGTCTTCCACACCTCGCCGACCGCCGTCCGGCAGTTCATGAAGTGGGGTCCCGAGTACATCGAGGGCTACGACTTCGACTTCCGGCACATGACGACGGTCGGCGAACCCATCCAGCCCGAGGCGTGGCTCTGGTACTACAAGCACATCGGGGACGAGGAGGCCGTCATCGTCGACACCTGGTGGCAGACCGAGACGGGCGGCCACCTCATCACGAACCTGCCCGCGCTGGAGGACATGAAGCCGGGCAGTGCGGGACTGCCCGCCCCGGGTATCGACCCCGCGCTCCTCGACGACGAGGGCGAGGAGATAGAGCCCGCCACCGGACAGGCGGGCAACCTCGTGATCAAGCGCCCGTGGCCCGGGATGCTCCAGACGGTGTACGGCGACGACGAGCGCTTCATCGACGAGTACTGGGTCGACTTCTCGGACACCGACAGCGACGACTGGCGCGACTGGAACTACAAGGCCGGTGACGGCGCCGTCCACGAGCGCGACGGCTACTTCCGCATCCTCGGACGCCTCGACGACGTGATGAACGTCGCCGGGCACCGTCTCGGGACGATGGAACTCGAATCCGCCGTCTCCGAGGTTGAGGACGTCGCCGAGGCGGCCGTCGTCTCCCGGGAACACGCCGAGAAGGGCGAGGTGCCCGACGTGTACGTCATCCTCCGCGAAGGCGTCGAGGAGAGCGAGGAGGTCCGCGGACGCATCGTCGGTGCCGTCGAGGACGAGATCGGCAAGTTCGCCCGCCCGGCGAACATCGTCTTCGTCGACGACCTGCCGAAGACCCGGTCGGGGAAGATCATGCGTCGCCTGCTCGAGAACATCTCGAACGACGACGAACTCGGGGACACGACCACCCTGCGTGACCCGAGCGTCCCCGAGACCATCCGCGAGCGCGTCCAGGGCGACTGACCGCGTCGCTCGACGCCTCGACGACTCGATTTTTTCAGGGGTCAGTACTCGTCGGCGTATCGGTCGGAGACGTACACGATGGCGAACAGCACCACGCCGAGGACCACCGCCAGCGTGATGGCCCCGTAGAGGGCGACGCCGAGGGAGGTCCCGGGTAACTGGAGGAAGCCGAACAGTCGCGGGTCCCAGTCGCCGGGACGGACGATAGGCAGGATGTACCCGAGGCCGCCGGCGAAGGCGACCACGATGAGATAGAGGATGACCACCGTCGTGCGGCCGCCGAGCTGCGTGACGTCGTCGCTCACGAATCGACGTACGGAACGGCAGGGGATTACCCTTTTGAACCGCGCGCCCGAACCGTCCACATGGGACAGAAGGAACTCATCCTCCTCATTCTCGTCGGCATCGCGCTGTTCATGTTCGCGAGCGGCATCATCCTCGTCATCAACAGCCTCTGACCCTCGAATCGAGCGCCGAACGCGCCACACGCCGCGATTCGTCCGGCCGCCGGATGCCCTCGCGCTCGTCGTCCGTCCTTTGCTATCCGAGGCGAAGCGCCGTCCGTGCGCAGTCGAAGCGCTCCAGAGCGGGATCGAAGGCTGCGCCTCGACGCCGTGAGAAACCGCGCGACAAAATCGAGAGAATCCGCGGCCGTGCGTCTCAGTCGTCTTCGTCGACCTGGCCACCGTCGGTCGCCAGTTCCTCGTCCTCCTCGCCGCCGTCCGTGACGGCGGTCCGGATGCGGCGGTCGTTCCAGACGAACTCGCGGCCGCGCATGCCGAGGTCCTTGAGGTCCCAGGGGTCCTCGCCGGCGACGGGGCCCTCGTACCACGACTGGACGAAGTTGTAGAGCCAGACGATACCTCCGAAGAGCATCAGGAACGCCCCGAGGCTGGCGGCGACGTGCAGCGCCTGGACCATGTCGAGGGCGACGAGTTCGCCGTCGAAGACGTAGGTGGCGTACCGGCGGGGCATCCCCTCGTAGCCCAGCAGCAGCATCGCCAGGAACGTGATGTTCGTTCCGATCATCCACGTCCAGAAGTGGACCTTCGCGAGCGTCCGCTGGTACATCCGACCCGTGAACATCGGGTACCAGTAGTAGAGCCCGGCGAAGCCGGCGAACGCGATGGCGCCCATCACGATGTAGTGGAAGTGACCCACGACGTAGTAGGTGTCGTGGAGCACGAGGTCGACGGGGACCGCCGCCAGGAACACGCCCGTGACGCCCCCGAGGATGAAGTTCTGGACGAAACCGATGCAGAACAGCATGGGCGCCGTGAGGCGAATCTTCCCGTTCCACATCGTCGTAATCCAGTTGAACACCTTCACTGCGCTCGGTATCGCGATGGCGAGCGAGACGGCCATGAACGAGGCGCGGATACGCGGGTCGATGCCCGTCGAGAACATGTGGTGGGCCCACACGCCGAAGGAGAGCACACCGATGGCGAGCGTCGAGTAGACGACGAACTTGAACCCGAAGAGCTTCCGTCCCGAGAACTTCGGCAGCACGTAGCTCACGATGCCCATGGGGGGCAACACGAGGATGTACACCTCGGGGTGGCCGAAGAACCAGAACAGGTGTTGATAGAGGATGGAGCCACCGCCGTCGACGGTGAAGAAGGTGGTCCCGAAGTTCCGGTCGAGCAGCAGCATGATGAGCACGCTGCCGAGCAGCGGGAACGAGAACAGGATGAGTCCCGACTGGGTGAGCATCGTCCAGCTGAAGATGTCGAGGTTCGCCCAGTTGACGTCGTCACCGGCCTCGGTGAAGATGGTCGCGATGAAGTTGATGGCGCCCATCGTCGCCGAGACGCCGGTGAGGTGCAACCCCAGCAGCATCATGTCGGCGCCCGTCCCGGCGACCGTCCCGGCCTCCTGTTCGATGGACAGCGGTGTGTACATCGTCCAGGAGGTCTGGGAGGGGTCGACGCCGAGCGGCAGGAGGAGGAACCCAGCCCAGACGAGGAGGGCACCCGGCGGCAGGAGCCAGAACGCGATGGCGTTGATGCGCGGGAACGCCATGTCGTCGGCCCCGATGAGCAGCGGAATGAGGTAGTTCGCGAAGGCGGCGATGATGGGTGTCCCGAAGAGGAACAGCATCGTGATGCCGTGGGTGGTGAGCAGCCCGTTGTAGAGGTTCTCACCCTGGCCCGCGCCGATGGCCTCCGCGATCGGCGTCAGCACGTCCATCGCCGGCGTCAGCAGTTCGGTTCGCATGAGGATGACGGCGAGACCCCCCCAGACGAACGCGATGACGGCGTACGCGCCGTAGAGCATCCCGATGTCCTTGTGGTCGACCGTCGTCAACCAGCGGATGAGCCCCGCCGGTTTCTCCTCCGAGACGTACCCCGACTCCTCGCCGTACCCGCCGCCACCGGCCAGCGGCGTGTACGAGCGCCAGTCCTCCACGCGAGTGAGCGTCACCGCGACCGCGGCGAGGAACACCCCCATGAGAACTGTCAGCGCAAGCTGTGCTGAAACGTCCATACATTTCCTGAGTACCGGGGGATTAGAAAGGTTGTGTTCGCGTTCCGAGTCGGGGGACGGCGGCGGCGTCGACGCGCGTCTAGGCGAGGGTGAGTCGTATCCCATGGACCCCCCGATCGGAGGGTCCAGCGCGGAGGCGAAGGGTTACTCGGCGTGCTCCGAGTCGGTCGTCGCGGTGTCGGTGTCCGTGCTCGTGTCTGTGGTGTCGGGGTTACTCTCGCCCTCGTCGGCGACGCGTTCGACGACGCCGGAGTCGCGAGCCTCCAGTTCAGCCTCCGACTCGGCGATGGCCTTCCCCGCGTAGTAGGTGAGGATGGCCAGCGCGACGAACGGGAGGACCAGCAGCGCCATCTGGATGGTCGTGTCGACCGCGTTGTACCCGAAGGGGCTGACCGCGGCGAACACGACCACGAAGAACACGATGATGAATAACGGAATCACGTTCACCGAGAGGTCGAGCAGGGTCTCCCGGTCGAAGACGTCCGGTGCCATGGTCGAACGTCGGTCGGGCGTCCTAAATAGTGTACTGATTCCCCGCCCGGGTCAGAGCGCGTCGACGTCCCGCTCCATGAACTGCGCCGCCTGGCTCCCGACCAGCGCGATGAGGCCCGCGAAGGCGACGGAGACGCCCCGCTGGATGACCCCGTTCTGGAGCAGTTCGGCGGTCAGCGTGTCGAGCGCCGCGCCGACACCCTCGAACGGGAGGAGCTGGGTGCCGACCAGCAGGAGGCCGAGCGCGACCAGCAGGCCGCCGATGAGCGCGAGCGTCCCCCACGGTCGCTCGGCGTAGCCCGACTCCTGGATGATGCCGGCGACGCTCCCCGAAAAGAGCAGGAGGCCGCCGACGGACAGCGGAATGATGTTGAGCAGAACGCCCAGTTCGGAGATGACGAACCCGAGCGCCACGAACAGTGGCCACGGACTCGACATCCGGTACTGGTCGCTCAGTCCCGGTTGGTCGTCCATGGTGGAACGGACGGGACACGCGAACAAAGGAGCGTCGGAACGCGGGTCGAAGACGAAAGCCGAGAGAGGGAGAGCGAAGAGCGAACGTCTCGGGTCTCAGGCGAACGTCCGCGAGACCTCGTCGTTCTCGTCGCCGTCCTCCTGCTGGATCTTCTCCCAGGCGGCGGTGAAGTCCTCCATCTTCACCTCGGTGCGGTCGTCGCGGATGGCGAACATCCCCGCCTCCGTACAGACCGCCTTCACGTCGGCGCCGCTGGCGCCCTCGGTGGCCTCGGCGAGGGTGGCGAAGTCGACGTCGTCGGCGATGTTCATGCTCCGGGTGTGGATCTGGAAGATGATTTCGCGGCCCTCGGCGGCCGGCTTGGGCACCTCGATGAGGCGGTCGAAGCGGCCGGGGCGGAGGATGGCGCGGTCGAGCATGTCGAAGCGGTTCGTCGCCGCGATGATGGATATCTGCCCCCGGTCGTCGAAGCCGTCCATCTCGGCGAGCAGTTGCATCATGGTGCGCTGGACCTCGGCGTCGCCCGACGTCTTCGAGTCCGTCCGTTTCGAGGCGATGGCGTCGATCTCGTCGATGAAGATGCGGAGCCGGCCATCTTGATGAACGTCGCGTCCGTCTGGTTGGCGACGGCCTTCGCGAGCATCGTCTTGCCCGTGCCCGGCGGGCCGTACAGGAGGACGCCCGCCGGCGGTTCGATGCCCACGTCGGAGAACATCTCCGGGCTGGTCAGCGGCATCTCGACGGTCTCCCTGACCTCCTCTATCTGCTCGTCGATACCGCCGATGTCGGCGTAGGAGACCTCTGGCTTGCGCTCGACCTGCATGACGCGCGCCCGCACGTCCGTCTCGTTCTCGAGGGTCTTGACGATGGACAGCGAGTTGTTCACCGCCACGCGGCTGTCGGGTTCGATCTGCGCGCGCATCTCGTCGGTGACCTCGGTAAGGGCCTCCTGGTTGTTTCCGTGCTGCTTGATGATGACGCCGGTATCGGTGAGTTCCTGGACGGTGGCGACGAACAGCGGCGACTGCTTGAGCTTCTTGTTCTCGTGGGTCAACCGCTCCAGTTTCTGCTGGTACTTGTTGTTCTCGGCGTTGGCGTCGAGGAGCTTGTCGCGCATCTCCTCGTTCTGCCGTTCGAGAACCTCGAGACGCTCGCGGAGGACACCGATTTTCTCTTGCTGTGACGCGTCGTCGTCGTACGGGAGGTCGACGTCGTCAACAGTGTCAGTCATTGGACCCGTGTAGTACGTGCGCTCATAAGAGGCTTCGGGTCGGTACAACCCCCGTCAATCCGCCCGAAGACGCCCCGACGGCGACGGATTGAGATTACCCGGCGCCCACATGATAATTAGCCATGGTAATTTTGTTTTGCGAAATATTATTAGTCAGCATCCAGAAACGGAGGTATGAGCACGACGTGCGACGCGGAGGCCGCGGGGAGCGGATGGGAGCCGGTGCGCGACCTGCCGCCGAGCGCGAAGCTGGTGGCGAAGGTCCTCGAGTACGACGGTCCGCTCACCCAGCGGGAACTCGCCGAGGAGACGCTGCTGCCGACGCGCACGGTGCGCTACGCGCTGACCCGACTGGAGGAGGTGGAGGCTGTGGCCTCGCGCGTGTCGTTCACCGACGCCCGAAAGCGCATCTACACGCTCGACATCCACGAGCCCTAGACCGTTTCTCGTCGTCCACCGAGGGGTCACTCGACGCGAATCGTCTCGACGAGCGGAGAGCGAGGTGGTAGAGACTGTCTACCGATAGCCATCAACAGACCAACAGGAAAATACAAGTTTCATAACTATCCTCTTCGATACCCCCAACCGAACTAATGGCCAGCGCTGTCATCTCCATCGACGCGGAACTGGCGTGGGGGTTCCACGACCACGAGGACCCGCCCGCCCACGAGCGTCGGCGCATGGCCGCCGGACGGAGCGGGTGGGGTGAACTCGTGGGGTTGCTCGACGAGTTCGACCTCCCCGCGACGTGGGCGGTCGTGGGCCGACTCTTCCTCGACGAGGCCGAAGAACGCATCACTGCCGCCTACGCCTCTGACGGTGGCGTCCCCGTCGACCCCGCGTCGCTCCCCGGCGGGAGCGACCGCTGGTACGGCAGCGACCTCGTCGAACGGGTCCGCGACGCCGACGCGGACCACGAGATCGGCTGTCACTCCTTCACCCACCTCGACTTCACCGACCCCGAGACGACCGGCGCGGTCGCGCGCGCCGAACTGCGCGCCTGCCGCGAGGTCGCCGAGGACCACGGTATCGACCTCGAGTCGTTCGTCTACCCGCGCAACCGCATCGCCCACCGCGACGCCCTCGCCGAGAACGGTTTCACCTGCTACCGGGGGCGCGAACCGGGGCGGTGGTACGACGGTACGCCCCTGCGCGCGGTCGGGAAGTTCGCCTCCTACGCCGGCGGCCTGACCGCCCCGCCGGTCGTCTCGCCGACCGTCGACGAGTACGGTCTCGTGAACGTCCCCGCCTCGCTCCACCTGTTCGGCTTCGAGCGCCACGCGCGACGACTCGTCCGGCCGTTCACCCGCCAGCCGGTCGTCCAGCAGGCGAAACTCGGCCTGGAGCGCGCCGTCGAGGAGGACGGCGTCTTCCACGTCTGGTTCCACCCGAACGACCTGATGGGGCCGGAGGAGATCGGCCGCGTCCGGGCGGTGCTCGCCACCATCGAGGTCATGCGCGAGCGCGGCGACATCACCGTCGAGACGATGGGCGAGGTCGCGGACCGGACGCTCGCATGAGCCACGGGGACGACTACACCGTCCGCCCGTACGACGGCGACCGTGAGGGGTACCTCGACCTCTACGAGACGGTCTTCGGCGCGCGCAAGAGCCGCGAGTGGTTCGCCTGGAAGTACGAGGACAACCCGTACGCCGACCACGTCCCGATATACGTCGCCCAGCGCGACGGCGAGGTCGTCGGCGCGCGCTCGTTCTTCGGCCTCGAACTCCGGGCGGGCGAGCGCACCTACACGACGCTCGAACCGTGCGACACGATGGTTCACCCCGACCACCGTCGACGCGGCCTGTTCACCCGGATGACCGAGCGCGCCATCGAGCGCTACGCCGACGACGGCCTCGACCTCTTCTTCGACTTCCCCAACGAGCAGTCGCTCCCGGGGAACCTCAAACTCGGCTGGCGGGTCGTCGAGACGGTGACGACGCACTACCGCGTCCAGCACCCCGGCGCCCTCGCGCCGGTCGGCGAGGAGAGCCTCGTCGGGCGCGCCCTCGACGCCGCGGGGGCGACGGCGATGGACGCCTACTTCGGCCTCCGGGGACGGCGCGTGCGTCGCCTCGGTCGCGACGTGACCGTCTCGCACTACGACGGGGTGCCGGCGGACCACCTGTGCCCGCTGTACGAGTCGCACGTCCCCAAGCGGTTCCACGCCAACCGCGACGAGACGTTCTACGGCTGGCGCTACGACAACCCGGAGTACGACTACACCACCTACCTCGCGCGCCGGGACGGCGAGGTGGTCGGCGCGGCGGTGGTCGGTGAGAGCGCGGCGAAGGGCGTCGCGAACGTCCTCGACGTCCATCCCCTGACCGACCGGGCGGCCAACGCACCCGTCTACGCCGCCCTCCTGCGCTCGCTCCTGCAAGACGTCTCGGCGATTCCGCTGGTCGCGCTCCGCGACGGCGTCGTCCCCCCGCGAGTGCTCTCCGGGTTCGGCTTCCACCCCGACACCGCCCTCCCGCTCTCGAAGCTCACGGAACCGGCGACGCTCGTCGCCCGTCCGCTCGAGGACGAGTGGACGCTCGACGGCCGCTCGCTGACGGACCCCCGCGACTGGCAGGTCTCCATCTGCGAGAAGGACACGGCCTGAGCCCCCCGACGGGACGAACCTTCTTATACGACGACGGACCCACCGACGGTATGGCAGACCCGACGGCCGTCAAGCGCGCGCTCGCCCGACTGGCCGCGCCCCACGAGGCGGACCGGACGGTGGTCGAGCGGGCCGACGCGGCCCGACGGGACCTCGAGCGCGCCGCGACGTTCGTCGAGCGCGTCGGCCTCCCCCGCCTCCGCCGGGCGGTCGACCGTCTCGACGGCGCGGAGCGAGGAATCGCGCGGGGACGAGACGACGAGCGGGGACGGGACGCCGAGGTGGGACGGGCGGCGCTCGCCGCGTTCGAGCGCTATCGGGCCGTCGCCCGCGGCGAGCGTGGGCGTGAGCGTGAGCGTGAGCGTGACCACTTTCGCTCCGCTCGCGCAACCGATTTAGGACCGGACAGTAAACGGGTGAACAGATGACGCGCGTGATACACACCGGGGACACGCACATCGGCTACCAGCAGTACCACCGTCCCGAACGCCGGGCGGACTTCCTCGCCGCGTTCGAGCGGGTCGTCGACGACGCCGTCGCGGACGGTGTCGACGCCGTGGTCCACGCCGGCGACCTCTTTCACGACCGCCGGCCGGACCTGACGGACCTCCTCGGGACGCTCTCCGCGCTGCGACGCCTCGACGACGCCGACGTCCCCTTCCTCGCCGTCGTCGGGAACCACGAGGGGAAACGCGACGCCCAGTGGCTCGACCTCTTCGCCTCGCTCGGCCTCGCGACCCGCCTCGACCGCCGCCCCCGGGTGGTCGGACGGACCGCGTTCTACGGCCTCGACTTCGTCCCCCGCTCCCAGCGCGACGCCCTCGACTACGAGTTCGCCGACCACGACGCCGACCACGCCGTCCTCGTGAGCCACGGGTTGTTCACCCCCTTCGACTTCGGCGAGTGGGACTCGGCCGAACTGCTCGCCGCGTCGACCGTCGACTTCGACGCGCTGTTGCTCGGCGACAACCACGCCGCCGAGCGCGCACAGGTCGAGGGCGCGTGGGTCACCTACTGCGGGTCGACCGAGCGCGCGAGCGCCGCGGAGCGCGACGACCGGGGGTACAACATCGTCGAGTTCGACGACGCGGGACTCTCCATCACCCGTCGGGGGCTCGACACCCGCGAGTTCGTCTTCGTCGACGTCGACCTCGCGCCCGGCGAGGGCGTCGAGCGCGTCCGCGAGCGCGTGAGCCAGCACGACGTCGAGGACGCCGTCGTCATCGTCACCATCGAGGGCGACGGCGAGCGGGTCACGCCCGCCGAGGTGGAAGCCCACATCGACGAGCGTGGGGCACTCGTCGCCCGGGTGAACGACCGCCGGGAGTTCGAGGAGGTGACCGAGGTGTCGGTGAGCTTCGCCGACCCGGACGAGGCCGTCGCGGAACGGGTCCGTGACCTCGGCCTCAGCGCGGCCGCCCGCGACATCGACGAGGTGGTCCGCGCGAGCAAGACGCCGGACTCGAAGGTCGCGGACGAGGTCCGGTCGGCCGTCGAGGCGGCGCTCGAAGCCGGCGAGACGGACCGCTTCGAGCGCGCGGCGGTGGACGACTCCGAGGACGAGCGCGAGGGGTCGGGCGCTCCGTCGACGACCGACGACGCCGAACCGGTCGACGAGACCCCGCCCACCGAGGACGCCGGGGCCGAGGCGACCGACGACGGGAGCGAGGACGCCGAGGCCGCGCCCGCGACGAGCGAGGGAGGCACCGAGACCGTCGCGACGGGCGACGGCGGCACCGACGACACGACCGACCAGCAGTCCTCGATGGGTGACTTCTGATGCGCTTCGAGCGCGTCCGGCTGTCGAACTTCAAGTGTTACGACGACGCCGACCTCGGCCTCGACCGGGGGGTGACGGTCATCCACGGGCTGAACGGCAGCGGGAAGTCCTCGCTCCTGGAGGCGTGTTTCTTCGCGCTCTACGGCGCGACGGCCCTCGACACGACGCTCGACGAGGTGGTCACCATCGGCGCTGACGACGCGACGGTCGAACTCTGGTTCGTCCACGGGGGCGAGCGCTTCCACCTCGAACGCCGGGTCCGCGTGAGCGGCGAGCGCGCCCAGACCGCCACCTGCGTCCTCGAGACCCCCGAGGGGACGGTCGAGGGCGCCCGCGACGTCCGCGCACACGTCACCGACCTCCTCCGGATGGACGCCGAGGCGTTCGTCAACTGCGCGTACGTCCGCCAGGGCGAGGTGAACAAGCTCATCAACGCCTCGCCGGGCGAGCGCCAGGACATGATAGACGACCTCCTGCAACTCGGCCGACTGGAGGAGTACCGCGAGCGCGCCAGCGAGGCGCGCCTCGGCGTCAAGCGCGTGCGAAACGAGAAACGCGCCGTCCTCGAGGACGTCGAGACGCGCGTCGCGGAGAGGGAGGAGGAGGACCTCCACGCCCGGCTGAACGACCTCGAATCGCGGCTGAAGGAACGTCGGGCGAAACTGGAGCGGTACGAGGAGCAACGCGAGAAGGCGGCGTCGACGCGCGAGGAGGCGGAGCGGGTGCTCGAGCGCCACGAGGAGACGCGACAGCAGTTAGCGGCGCTCCGCGAGGACGTCGACGACCTGCAGTCCGACATCGCCGAGGCCGAGCGCGAACGCGACGCCCGCCGCGAGGCCATCGCCGAGCGACGCGAACGAATCGCCGACCTCGAATCGGCCGCCGAGGAGGCCATCGAGCCGACGGCCGTCGAGGCGGTGGACGAGGATGCCATCGCGGCGCGACGCGAGGCGCTCGACGAGCGACGCGAGGAACTCGCGGAGGAGGTGAGCGAGCGCCGCATGCAGGCCCAGGCGTTCGGCAACCAGGCGGACCGTCTCGCCGACCGGGCGGCGGAACACGAGTCGCAGGCGAGCGAGCACCGCGAGCGCGCCGACACGCTCGAGAGCGAGGCCGACGACGCGGCGGCCGCACTCGAGACGCGCCGGGAGACGCTGGCCGAACTCGAGGAGGAGGCGACGGCACTCCGCGAGCGGTTCGCGGACGCTCCAGTCGACGTGGGGGAGGCGAGCGCCGAACGCGACGCGCTGCGCGAGGAGCGCGAGGACCTCCGGGGGGACATCGCGGACCTGGAGGCGACGCGCGACGCGACCGAGGAGCGCCTCGCGGAAGGGAGGCGGCTGCTCGAAGAGGGGAAGTGCCCGGAGTGTGGTCAACCCGTCGAGGACTCGCCGCACGTCGAGTCGCTCTCCGAGTTCGAGGCGCAGGTCGAAGACATCGAGGCGGGCCTGGCGGCGAAGCGCGAGTCGCTCTCGGAGCTCGAGGCGCGTCTCGAGGAACTGGGCGACCTCGCCGACGCCGAGGACCGCCTCGACGAACTCGGGACGAAGCGGTCGCTGCTCGAAGAGCGCGTCGAGGAGCGCCAAACGGAGGTAGAGGAGAAACGCGAGCGTGCCGAGGCGAAGCGCGAGGAGGCGGCGACCCTCGACGAGCAGGCGAGCGAGAAGCGCGAGGTGGCCGAGGCGAAGCGCGAGGAGGCCGCCGCCGAGCGCGAGGAGAGCGAGGCGCTGACCGAGGAGCGCGACGACCTGACGGCCGAGCGCGAGGGGCTCGACGCGGCGCTCGACCGCCTCTCGGACGTCGCCGACGAGGAGGCGGCGATAGAGAACCTGCGCGCGGAGCGCGAGCACCTCGCGGAACTGAACGACCAGCGCCGCGACCGCCTCGCGGAGAAGCGCGACCGTCGCTCGGAACTCGAGGCCGAGTTCGACGAGTCGAGCGTCGAGGCGGCACGCGAGCGAAAGCGCGACGCGGAGGCGTACCTGGAGCAGGTCGAGCCGGCCATGGACGAGTTGCGCGAGGAACGCGACCACCTCGTCGGCCGCATCGAGCGCACCAGAGGCGAACTCTCGGACCTCGAGGACCTGCGCGCGACGCGCGACGACCTCGCGGCGACCGTCGACCGCCTCGACTCGCTGTACGAGGAGACCGAGTCGCTCCAGGCGATGTACGCGGACCTGCGCGCGGACCTCCGCCAGCGGAACGTGACGAAGCTCGAGGGGCTGCTCAACGAGACGTTCGACCTCGTCTACCAGAACGACTCCTACGCCCGCATCGAACTCGACGGCGAGTACGAACTCACCGTCTACCAGAAGGACGGCGAGCCGCTCGACCCCGAACAGCTCTCGGGCGGCGAGCGCGCGCTGTTCAACCTCTCGTTGCGCTGTGCCATCTACCGGCTCCTCGCCGAGGGTATCGAGGGGACTGCGCCGTTGCCGCCGCTCATCCTCGACGAGCCGACGGTGTTCCTCGACGCGGGACACGTCTCCAAGCTGGTCGAACTCGTCGAGTCGATGCGGCGCGTCGGCGTCGAGCAGATTGCCGTCGTGAGCCACGACGAGGAACTCGTCGGTGCGGCCGACGACCTCGTCCGCGTCGAGAAGGACCCCACGACGAACCGCTCGACGGTCACCCGCGACGAGGCGGCGCTGGCGTCGGCCGTGCGGTCGGCCGCCGACGCCTCCTCGGGCGACTGAGCGAACGGCTCAGGCCGAGTCGTCGGTCCGTTCGCGGAGCGCGACCAGCGCCCGGCGCGCGTCGTCGGTCGTGTCGTAGCCCGGTTCGCCGACCACGTCGGCGCGTTCGACCAGTCCCGCGGCGCGGAACTCCGTGAGGAGTCCGAGGGTGTCGCTCTCGCAGAGGTCGTAGGCGGCCATCAGGTCGCGAACGGCGAGCGGGCCGCGACGGTCGACTTCGAGCAGGAGTCCGAGCGCGCGGTCGTCGCGGACGGCGGCGAGCAGTCGGCGGAGGGCCGGCGGCACCTCGCGGGCGGCGGTTTCGAGCGGCGACTCGCCGTCGACGTCCGTGAGGCGGTCGTTCCTGACGTAGCGCTCCTCGCCGGTCTCGGGGTCGCGCACGAGCGAACTCTCGCCCGAGCGCTTGAGCAAGAGGTAGCGGGTGCCGTCGTCGTCGCGGAGGGTGCGCATGGGAGGGAGGTAGGACGTGCGGGGAGTTAGTCGCGTCCCTCGGCGGGTGCGTCGTCGGGAGGGTCGGTCGGTGGGTCCGTCGCCCGTCCCCGGTGGCGGCGGTAGCGACGGTAGCCGAACCCGAGCGCGAGGAGGCCGACGAGGAGCAGGGGCGCCCCGAGGTCGACGTCACCGTCGAACGCGAGGAGCATGGCGCCGACGGCGCCCGCGTACAGGCCGACCTTCGCGAGGGCGACCACGGCCCAGAAGGCGTTGAACGTCTCGCGGTCGAGGTCGATGTCCGAGAGGTCGTCCGGAGTGGTGTACTCCACGCGCGGGCCGAGGCTGTCGGGGTCGAACTCGTCGGGTTCGTCCGGCCAGGGGTCGCGGTCCCCTTCGTCCTCCTCCAGTGGGTCCACGCGCCGAGTAGGGCCGGCCGGCAAAAAGACTCCCCGGTTACAGCGCGTCGTCGAGTCGCACCGTGTCGCGCGCGAGTATCCACGCGAGGGGGTTCTGGGCGTCGTAGAACACCAGCCCTTCGTCCGTCTCGTAGGTCTCGGTCGTCTCGACGGCCTCCGAGACCCCGGGGTCGGGGCGGTCCGCGGCAACCGACTCTGCTTCCGACGGGACATCGTGGTCGGCCATGGTCGTAGACGGGTGGTATGCCATATCATAGTAAATGCTTTGCGGCAGCGGAGGTTTCGGGGGGGAGAGCGACGACACCGGGGGGATTTTTACCGGCCAGAGCAAACGCCCGCTATCATGAGACAGAGCGGGTTGGTCGACTTCGCCGCCGGGGACGACGGCGAGGCGGCGGGGCGCGAGGCGCCCGCGACCGTCACGGCCGAGGCGGAGGCGGTCGCCGGCGACGCGGGCCTCGCACCCGACGTCGTCGACACGTCGTCGTATCGCTACCCCGACCCACAGGGGAGCGTCGAACTGTTCGTCACGCAGGTCGACTACACCGTCGAGGGGTCCGGCCGCGACGAGTACCCCGTCGTCCACGTCTTCGGGCGGACGCCCGACGGCGAGGTCGAACACGTCCGCGTCCGGGAGTTCGAGCCGTACTTCTACGTGCCGACCGACTCGCTCGAGGGACGGCCCGAAGAGCAGTTCGACCGCCTGCTCGACTCCCGCGAGACGGACCCCGAGGGGAACCCGTTCGTGAGCATCCGTGGCGAGCGCCTGACGAAGATAACCGGCCAGACGCCCCGCGACGTCGGGCAGTTGCGCGACCGCTTCGACCACTACGAGGCGGACATCCTCTTCCCCAACCGCCTGCTCATCGACAAGGACGTCACCAGCGGCGTCCGCGTCCCCGACCGGCGCAACGACGACGGTGCCATCGACGTCCCCCACCAGGAGGTCGCCGCCGCCGACGTGGACGCCGAACTGCGGGTGAACACCTTCGACATCGAGGTGGACGACCGCTCGGGGTTCCCCGAGGAGGGCGAAGAGCCCATCATCTGTCTCACCAGCCACGACAGCTACCGCGACGAGTACGTCGTCTGGCTCTACGAGGCGCCCGAGGGGGCGAGCGGACCGGACGCCCTGCCCGGCTACGAGGTGCTCCGGGAGGGCCCCGACGTCGACGTGCGACGGTTCGAGCGCGAGGAGGCGATGCTCGCGTCGTTCGTCGACTACATCGACGAGACGGACCCCGACGTGCTGACGGGGTGGAACTTCGCCGACTTCGACGCGCCGTACCTCCTCGACCGGCTCGAGGTGCTCGGCGGGGAGGGCGACCTCGACCCGAACCGGCTCTCGCGCGTGGACGAGGTGTGGCGCTCGGACTGGCAGGGGCCGAACGTGAAGGGCCGGGTCGTCTTCGACCTGCTGTACGCCTACAAGCGCATCAAGATCTCCGAACTGGACTCCTACCGCCTCGACGCCGTCGGCGAGGCGGAACTCGGCGTCGGCAAGGAGCGCTACCCCGGCAGCATCGGCGACCTCTGGGAGGAGGACCCCGGGCGACTGCTGGAGTACAACCTGCGCGACGTCGAACTCTGCGTCGAACTCGACCGCAAGCAGAACATCGTCCCGTTCTGGAAGGAGGTGGCGTCGTTCGTCGGCTGTAAACTCGAGGACGCCACCACGCCCGGCGACGCGGTGGACCTCTACATCCTCCACAAGGTCCACGGCGACTTCGCGCTCCCCTCGAAGGGGAGCGTCGACAGCGAGGAGTACGAGGGCGGCGCCGTCTTCGACCCCATCACGGGCGTCCGCGAGAACGTGTCCGTGCTCGACCTGAAGAGCCTCTACCCGATGTGCATGGTGACCATCAACGCGTCGGTGGAGACGAAGGTCGACCCCGAGACGTACGACGGCGACACCTACGTCGCACCCAACGGGACGCACTTCCGCCAGGAACCCGCCGGCATCATCCGGGAGATGGTGGACGAACTGCTCGAGGAACGCGAGCGCAAGAAAGCCAGCCGAAACGAACACGCGCCCGGTTCGGACGCCTACGAGACGTTCGACCGTCAGCAAGGGGCGGTGAAGGTCATCATGAACTCGCTCTACGGCGTCCTCGGCTGGGACCGCTTCCGCCTCTACGACAAGGAGATGGGCGCCGCCGTCACCGCGACGGGCCGGCGGGTCATCGAGTTCACCGAGCAGGTGGCCAACGAGATGGGCCAGGAGGTGGCCTACGGGGACACCGACTCCGTGATGCTCGAACTCGGGAACGTTTCGAAGGACGAGGCGATAGACGAGTCGTTCACCATCGAGGAGACCATCAACGCCTCCTACGACGAGTTCGCCCGCGACGAACTCAACGCCGAGGAACACCGCTTCCAGATCGAGTTCGAGAAGCTCTATCGACGGTTCTTCCAGGCGGGCAAGAAGAAGCGCTACGCCGGCCACATCGTCTGGAAGGAGGGCCAGGACGTCGACGACATCGACATCACGGGCTTCGAGTACAAGCGCTCGGACATCGCGCCGGTAACGAAGGAGGTCCAGAAGCGGGTCATCGAACTCATCGTCACGAGCGAGGGCGAGGGGTACCGCGAGGAGGTCAAGGAGTACGTCCACGACGTCATCCAGGACTTCAAGCGCGGCGAGGAGGGGAACCTCAGCGTCGAGGACGTCGGCATCCCCGGCGGCATCGGCAAGCGCCTCGACAACTACGACACCGACACCGCCCACGTCCGCGGGGCGAAGTACGCGAACCTCCTGCTCGGGACGAACTTCGCGCGGGGGTCGAAGCCCAAGCGCCTCTACCTCGAGAGCGTCCACAACGACTTCTACGACCGCGTCGAGCGCGAACTGGGTATCGATGCCCGGAGCGACGCGCTCTACCGGGAGTTCAGACGGAAAGAGGACGTCATCTGCGTCGAGTACGCCGACCAGGTCCCCGAGGAGTTCGAGGTGGACTGGGACGTGATGCTGGAGAAGACGCTCCGGGGGCCCATCGAGCGCATCCTCGACGCCATCGGTGTCTCGTGGGACGAGGTCGAGAGCGGCCAGACCCAGACCGGGCTGGGACAGTTCTCCTGACCGACGGTTCGTATCGGCCGCTCCCCCAGCGCCACGTATCAGTCGACTGGCGGTTCGGCGGCCCTCCCGGCCGATTCCGGGCGTCTCGCGCTGGACGTGACGAACCGTCCTCCCGTGCCCGGCTTTGCCATACGAAAACATCGTTTTTCGGAGCCGGAAGTCGACTTAGTGGTGAGACGAAAACATTATACCCGGCACGGACCCATCCTCTAGCGATAAGCGCAAGGTGCTCTCGTTATGGCACGACTAGAAATAAAGAACCTCTACGCGGAGGTCAACGAGGAAGACGGTGAGCAGATTCTGAAGGGCGTCGATCTCGAGGTCGAGTCGGGCGAGATCCACGCGCTCATGGGACCGAACGGCTCCGGGAAGTCGACGACGGCGAAGGTCATCGCCGGCCACCCGGCCTACAAGGTGACGGAGGGGGAGGTCCTCATCCACCTGAACGAGGACGAGTTCGGCGAGGACGTCGACATCCCCGAGGACAAGCGGACGTGGAACCTCCTCGACCTGGAACCGAACGAGCGCGCCGCCCTCGGCGTGTTCCTCGGCTTCCAGTACCCCGCCGAGATAGAGGGGGTCACGATGGTGAACTTCCTCCGGACGGCGCTCAACGCCAAACTCGAGGAGCGCGAGGAGCTCTTCGAGGAGGGCGAGAGCGAGGACGAAGCGGAGGAGGAGAGCGGCTACGACACCTCCCCGATGGAGGGACCGGCCGACGAGGGCGACGTCGGCGTCGCCGAGTTCCAGCAGCTCCTCCGCGAGAAGATGGAGCTGCTCGACATGGACGAGAAGTTCGCCACGCGCTACCTCAACGCCGGCTTCTCCGGCGGTGAGAAGAAACAGAACGAGGTGCTGCAGGCCGCCATCCTGGAGCCCTCGGTCGCCGTGCTCGACGAGATCGACTCCGGGCTCGACATCGACCGCCTGCAGGACGTCTCTGCCGGCATCAACGCGCTGCGCGACGAACAGGGCACGGGCGTCCTCCAGATCACCCACTACCAGCGCATCCTCGACTACGTCGAGCCGGACCACGTCCACATCATGCTCGACGGGAAGGTCGTCAAGAGCGGCGGGGCGGAACTGGCCGAGCAACTCGAGGACAAGGGGTACGACTGGGTGCGAGAAGAAGTGTACGAGACAGCCTAATACGCGTCGAGAACCAACACCACACACATCATGAGTTCCGAACAAGACCACCTCAAAGAGACCGACACCGAAGCGCGCTTCGAGTTCAAGAAAGAGGAGCGCTCGGCGTTCAAGTCCGAGAAGGGGCTGACGGAGGAGACCATCCGCGTCATCTCCGAGGACAAGGACGAACCCGAGTGGATGCTCGAGCGCCGCCTGCGCGCGCTCCGGCAGTTCCAGGAGATGCCGATGCCGACCGACTGGCCGGGCCAGCCCGACCTCTCGGAGGTCGACATCGACGAGATCGTCCCCTACATCCGTCCCGACATCGAGACGCGCGGCGGCGCCGAGAGCTGGGAGGACCTCCCGGACGACATCAAGGACACGTTCGACAAGCTGGGCATCCCGGAGGCGGAGAAGAACGCCCTCTCCGGCGTCGGCGCCCAGTACGAGTCCGAGATCGTCTACCAGAACATGCAGGAGCAGTGGGAGGAGAAGGGCGTCATCTTCATGGACATGGACCGGGCCGTCCGCGAGCACCCGGACATCGTCGAGGAGTACTTCATGACGAAGTGCGTCCCCCCGAGCGACAACAAGTTCGCGGCGCTCCACGGCGCCGTCTGGTCGGGCGGGAGCTTCGTCTACGTCCCCGAGGACGTCACCGTCGAGATGCCGGTCCAGGCGTACTTCCGGATGAACTCCGAGGGGATGGGCCAGTTCGAGCACACCCTCATCATCGCCGAGGCCAACTCCGAGGTCCACTACATCGAGGGCTGTTCGGCCCCGAAGTACTCGGCGTTCAACCTCCACAGCGGGGGCGTCGAGGTGTTCGTCAAGGAGGGTGCCCACGTCCAGTACTCCACGGTGCAGAACTGGTCGAAGAACACCTACAACCTGAACACCAAGCGCGCCATCGTCGAGAAGGACGGGACGATGGAGTGGGTCTCCGGGTCGATGGGGTCGAAGGCCACGATGCTCTACCCCTGTTCCATCCTGAAGGGGCCGGGCGCGACGGACAACCACATCACCATCGCGTTCGCGGGCAAGGGCCAGAACATCGACACCGGCGCGAAGGTCTACCACAACGCGCCGAACACGAAGTCGACCATCGAGTCGAAGTCCATCAGCAAGGACGGCGGGCGCACCAACTACCGCGGCCTCGTCCACATCGCGGACGGTGCCGAGAACTCCTCGACGAGCGTCGAGTGTGACGCGCTCATGTTCGACAACGAGTCCACCTCGGACACGATGCCGTACATGGAGATCGAGGAGTCGAAGGTCGACGTCGCCCACGAGGCGACGGTGGGCAAGATCGGCGACGAGGACGTCTTCTACCTCCAGTCGCGCGGGCTGGACGACGACGACGCCAAGCAGATGATCGTCGCCGGGTTCATCGAGCCCATCACGGAGGAACTGCCCATCGAGTACGCGGTCGAGCTCAACCGCCTCATCGAACTGGAGATGGAGGGGAGCCTCGGGTAACCCCCGGATTCGATTCTCATGAGTACGCAGGTACACGCAAACCTCACGGAAGAACAGGTACGGGAGATATCCGGGCGCCTCGACGAGCCCGACTGGCTGCTGGAGACGCGTCTCGACGCGCTCTCCGCGCTGTCGGACCTCGACTTCCCGGACGTCATCCAGACGCCGGGGCGAAAGTGGACGGACCTCGCGGACCTCGACTTCGAGTCGTTCGTCGACCCGCTGAACGCGGCCGAGGAGAAGGAACTCGTCGCGCCCGACGAGGCCGTCGTCCTCCCGTTCGCGGAGGCGCTCGACGAGCACGAAGAGCTCGTCCGCGAGCACTTCGGGAGCGTCGTCGACCCGCAGACGAACTACCTGACGGCGCTCTCGACGGCGCTGTTCAGCACCGGTACCGTCGTCTACGTCCCCGAGGGGGTCGCCGCCGAGGACGTGAAGATCCGGACGACGATGAACGCCCGGTCGCTGTTCAACTACACGCTCGTCGTCACCGAGGAGTCGGCCTCGGTCACCATTCTGGAGCGCCAGGAGACGGGCGACGACGTCGACGGCGCGCGCTACTACAGCGGCGTCGTCGAGATCGACGCGGGCGAGAACAGCTACGTCCAGTACGGGGGCCTCCAAGACCTCTCGGAGGAGACGTACAACTACCAGCTCAAGCACGCGACGGCCGGCACCTACGCGACGGCCAACGTCATCGACTGTAACATCGGTTCGCGCCTGACGAAGACGTCCGTCGAGACGTCGCTCGACGGCGACTCCTCGGAGACGAAGATTGTCGGCGCGTTCTACGGCCACGATGAGCAGCACTTCGACGTGGACTCGCGGGTCTGGCACAACGCCGAGCACACCACCGCCGACCTCGTCACCCGCGGCGTCATCGACGACGTCGCCCGGTCGGTGTACGAGGGCGTCCAGAACGTCGGTCGCGACGCCTGGAACACGTCGTCGTACCAGCGCGAGAACACGCTGATGCTGAGCGACGAGAGCGAGGCCGACGCCTCCCCGAAGCTCATCATCAACAACCACGACACGGAGGCGAGTCACTCCGCGACGGTCGGACAGGTCGACAAGGAGGACCTGTTCTACATGACCTCGCGGGCCGTCCCCGAGCGGCTGGCGAAGAACATGCTCGTGGAGGGCTTCTTCGTGCCCGTCCTCGACGAGATAGCGGTCGAGGAACTGCGCGAGGACATGGAGTCGCGCATCCGCGACCGCCTGGCGTCGCGCACCTACTGAGCGCGACACCGCACGACCGCTTTTTCGACCGCTGCTCCCGAGGCGAGAGCGTTCGCGCCGTCGCCCGAAACCGGTAACCGACGCGGCGTTGGCGAACGGTCAAGGGCGTCTCACCCGAACCTCGATAGCGATTAGCATGGGAAACATAGACGTCGCCATCGGCATCGACGTGGACTGCGTCGCGGGCTGGCTCGGCTCCTACGGCGGGGCGGACTCGCCGGCCGACCTCTCGCGGGGCCTGCTCGCGGGCGAGGAGGGCATCCCCCGCCTGCTGCAGGTGTTCGAGAACGCGGACATCGACACGACGTGGTTCGTCCCCGGTCACTCGCTGGAGACGTTCCGCGAGAACGTCCAGGCCGTCGCGGACGCGGGCCACGAACTCGGCGTCCACGGCTACACCCACGAGAACCCGACGGACCTCTCGCGGGAGCAGGAGGACGCCATCCTCCAGACGTCCATCGAACTCATCGAGGACGTCACCGGGTCGAAACCGGTGGGCCACCGCGCTAGCTGGTGGGAGTTCAGCGAGAACACGCCGGAACTCGTCGAGAAGCACGGCTTTCGCTACGACAGCAGCCTGATGGAACGCGACTTCGAGCCGCTACGGATGCGCAAGGGCGACCAGTGGTACCGCATCGACTACGACAGCGACCCGGAGACGTGGATGAAGCCCTACGAGTACGGCGAGGAGACGGACGTCGTCGAGATACCCATCAGCTGGTACCGCGACGACATCCCGCCGATGATGTTCATCAAACAGCCGAACTACAACTACGGCTACACCAGCCCGCGGATGGTGTACGAGGAGCTGTACAAGGCGCACTTCGACTACCTCCACCGCCGGCGCGGGGCGGGCGTCTACACGCTCACCATCCACCCGGACGTCCACGGTCGCCCGCAGATGATTCCCCTGCTCGAGGAGTTCATCCAGTACATGGGGAGCCACGACGGCGTGGAGTTCCGCACGCTCGCCGACGTCGCCGAGAAGTACGACGAGGACGAGTCCGTCTACGAGAGCGAAGGGGAGTTCGTCTGAGCGATGGCGAACCCCACCGTCGCCGTCCTCGGGACGGGCGGCACCATCGCCAGTTCCGACACGGAGCGCGGCGCGGAGGCGAAGCGCGACGCCGCCGACCTGCTCGACGCGGTCCCGGACCTGGCCGACCACGCCGACCTCCGCGTCGAGGAGGTGGCCAAGCGCCTGAGCTTCGAGATGGACTTCGAGACGGTGCTCGCGCTCGCCGAGCGGGTCGAGGGGGTGAGCGAGCGCGTCGACGGTATCGTCGTCACCCACGGGACGGACACGATGGCCGAGTGCGCGTTCGCGCTCGACCACCTCCGCGAAGGGAGCGTGCCCGTGGTCTTCACCGGCGCGCAGCGCCACCCGGACCTCGTGAGCGCCGACGGGCCGGCGAACCTGCTCGCGGCGGTACGGAGCGCCGCGGACGACCGCCTCCGGGAGGCGGGCGGGACCTACGTCGCCTTCGACGAGGAGCTCCACGCCGCCTCGACGGTCGAGAAACTCCACACGAGCGCGCTCGGGGGGTTCGAGTCGCCGACGGTCGGTCCCGTCGCCTCGCTCCTGCGCCACGGCGTGGAGTTCCACCGACCCGCCGGGAGCGACACCCCGCGGCTGGCGGTCGACACCGTGACGGCGCACGTCCCCGTCGTCAGCTCCGGTCTCGGCGTCGACGACGCCACCTTCCGGCGCGAACTGGACGCCGGTGCCGACGGCATCGTCCTGGAGGCGACGGGCATCGGTAACACCAGCCCCTCGCTCGGGCGGGCGGTCGACGACGCGGTGAGCGCGGGGGTACCGGTGGTCGTCGCCTCGCGCTCGCCCGCGGGGCGGGTCCAGCCGGTGTACGGGTCGCCCGGCGGCAGTCGCTCGCTGTCGGAGTACGGCGCGCTCTGCGGGGGGCGGCTCTCGGCGGCGAAGGCGCGGGTCAGACTGCTGCTCGCGCTGAGTCGAACCGACAGGAAACCGCCGGTGGCGGCGCTGTTCCCGCCGTGGCACGCCGACGGGGAGGAAACGACTTAACTGTCCACGCGCGACAGAACCACGTATGACAGTATCGCAGGAGGACCGCCGCGCGACCGGGCGGCCGCGGCCATGAGCGTCGCCCACCCGGTCGCGTCCGACCACCAGCTCGCCCGGCTCCTGCAGATCGGGATGGTGCTGGAGGAGGTCGTCGAGGCCCGTTCGGCGAAGCACGCCCAGACCCTCGGCGAGGACGAACTCGACGACGAGCTGTACGCGCTGCTCGAACACGCCGCCGAGGAGTCCGCCGACCACCGCGCGCGCCTGGAGGCGCTCGTCGACGAACTCGACGCCGACCCCGTCCCGTTCGACCAGATCGAGACGCTCGTCGAGGCGCAGTACGGCCAGACCAAACCCGAGGACTTCGACGGCGTGCTCTACGACCAGCTGTGCAACGAGGAGACCGCCTACAAGTTCTACGACGACGTCATCGCCGCCATCGAGACGTCGGACGCGTCGTTCGGCATCGAGCGCGACCGTCTCGTCACCGTCCTCTCGGCCATCCGCGAGGAGGAGGCGGAGGGCGTCGAGGAGGTAACGAAGCTGATGGAGACCCGCGCATGAGTCCCGAGTCGCTGCTCGCTGTCCACGACGTGCGCACGCTCGCCCCGGAGGAACTCGCATGAACACCGCAGACCAATATCTCAAAGCTATCTACCTGGTCCAGGAGATCGAGAACGGCCCCGCGGCCACGGGTCGTGTCGCCGAACTGCTCGACGTCAGCCCGGCCAGCGCCAACGAGATGATCGGCAAACTCGAAGGGCGCGGCCTCGCCGACCACGAGAAGTACAAGGGCGTCTCGCTGACCGACGACGGCATCGTCCGCGCCCGGGACGCGCTCCAGAACTACTGCATCATCGAGCGCTTCCTCGTGGAGGTCCTCGACGTCGAGGAGTTCCGGACCGAGGCGAAGGCCCTGGAGAGCGTCATCGACGAGACGGTCGCCGACCGCCTCGACACCATCATCAACCGCGAGCCGAAGTGCCCGGACTGCTTCGACCCCGAGGAGGACGTCTGCGCCCTCCTCGAACTGGAGTGTCCCGAGACGGCCGACTGAGCGAGGGGGCGGACGGGAAGGTAACGCTATTGTAGCGGGCGGCGCAACCGTGACTCGCGCAGTCCCGTGGTGTAGTGGCCAATCATAACGGCCTTTGGACGCGTCTGGGACACCCAGCGCGGAGGATAGCCGTTGACGGCGGTTCGAATCCGCCCGGGACTATTCTGCGAGCGTCAGCGGGCAGTGATGGTCGGTACGAGGATTCGAAGCAGGGAGCGAGGCGACACCGAGCGACCGTGGTCAGAATCCGCCCTACACCTCTGGAGCGAGTCGAACGGCGAGTCACGCACCCGCAACGGGAGAGAAGCCTAAAAACGAGGTGCCGAGCGGGCGTCTGGTCCGCCCGTCCTACATGTACGCCGCGTCCCAGCGCGTCGCCTTGCTCTGGTTGCCACAGTCGTTGCACTCGACGCGGCCCATCGAGTCGACGGCCGTGTCGAGGCTCTCACAGTTCGTACAGAAGTTGCCCCACCGCCGTTCGCGGTCGGGGTCGGAGTACACCGCGAGGAAGGGCGCGAGGCTGGCGCGGAAGGCGTCGTCGGGGTCGACGAACACCTCCTTGCCCTCCGCCGTCGTCGCCCGCGTCAGGTCGCTCGGTTCGTCCTCGACGTAGACGTGCTCGGTGTAGTCGGTGCCGTCGATGTCGACGTGGTCCTCGCCGACCTTCGAGAACCCGAGGTGTTCGTAGAACTCGATGCCGTCGGTGTTGTCCCGGAGGACGCGCCCGCGAAGGCGCGTCACGCCCGTCTCCGTCAGTCGTTCGCGGGTCTCGACGAAGAGCGCGCGGGCGATGCCGTCCCCGCGGTAGTCGGGGTCGACGTGGAGCCAGTTGAGGTCGGCGTCGCCGTCGCTCTCGAGGACGACGCTCTCGCTGAACGCCAGGATCTCGCCGTCGCGTTCGGCGACGAGGACGAGCTGGTCGTCGTCGTCGAGTCGCTCCCGGAACGAGTCGTCGTCGTACCACTGCATGACCGCCCCCTCGATGGTCTGCGGGCTGAGCGTGTAGGACGCCTCCATCGACCGCCGGGCGATCTCCCGAACCCTCGCTACGTCGTCGACTTCCGCAGAGCGTACCTCCATAGCCCATGGCACACGGTCGGGGAAAATAAAGCTACCCCGCCGGCGGTGTGACGCTCCGGATTTCCTACGCCTCGGGCTGTCTGTGGCTACTCCAGGGTGAACGAGAGACGTTCGGCCTCGGCGCCCTGCGTCGTCCGCCCGGTCACCCGGACGCGGCCGACGTCGGCGGTGTTCTCGACGTGCGTGCCGGCGCAGGCCGTCCGGTCGTACCCCTCGACCTCGACGATACGGAGCGTCTCGATACTCTCGGGGAGGAGGTCGATGCGGGTCCGTTCGGAGTCGAGCGTCCGCTCGGCCGTCTCGCGGTCCATCGAGGACCACGTCACCGGGCGGGCGTCGTCGACCAGGTCGTTCATGCGGTTCTCGATGTACGCGAGGTCGTCCTCGGAGAAGCGGTCGTAGGCGGCGTCGAGGCGGGCGCGGTCGGTGCGTATCTGATTGCCGATAGTCCGGGCGTCGAACTCCTCGAGCAGGAGCGCCGACAGGAGGTGCTGGGCGGTGTGATAGCGCATGTGTGCCTCGCGACGCGGCCAGTCGAGGCGGCCGGTGACGGTCGTCCCGACCGGCGGGAGGTTCCCCCCGTCCAGCGTGTGGTACACCGTATCCTTCTTGCGGACGTCGGTGACGTTCCACGTCCGGCCGTCCGCCTCGATGGTGCCGCGGTCCGCCGGCTGACCGCCGCCCTCGGGGTAGAAGTGCGTCGCGTCGAGGACGAGTCGGTCGTCGAGGGTCCGGTCGACCGTCGCCTCGAAGGTGTCGACCGAGGAGTCGTCGAGGTAGCGCAGGTCTGTCACGCGAGAGGGGTCGGGCGCTCCCCTATTCTACCTGTCGTAAACCTCAAGAGCGGAACAGCAGTAATTACGGTCAATATGAACGACGGGACCCAGCGGAGGTGGTATCGTGGGGGTCGAGATTAGGGAATCACCGGTCGCCGACGAGGAGTTCGAGGCGATGAAGCAGTTCGTTCACGACTACCTCGCGGCGAGCGTCGAGAGCGAGGAGACCGGCGGACGGATGCGCTGGTATCCGTGGCACTCCGCGGAGTACCGGTTCAACCACATCCTGAACGTGGTCGACCTCGCGACGACCATCGCGGAGCGCGAGGGGGCGAACCCGGACGTCGTGCGCGTCGCCGCCCTGTTCCACGACATCTCGAAACTGGAGGCGGACCAGGACGTCCACGCCGAGGAGGGCGCCCGGGTCGCCCGCGAGTACCTGACGGCCCGTGGCGACTTCCCGGAGTCGTTCGTCGAGGAGGTGTGCGCGGCCATCCGCGACCACTCCTATCAGGGGCCGCTCACGGACCTCCCGCTCGAGACGCGCTGTCTGGTCGAGGCCGACCTGCTCGACAAGGTCGGCGCCAACGGGACGGCGCTGATGCTCCTGCGGATGGGCTACGAGGCCCGCACGCACATGGACGCCTCGGGGATGGTCGCGCGCGTCCTCGAGCGCGGCGAGGACGCCGTCCTACGCATCGAGAGCGACACCGCGGAGAGCATCGCCCACGAGCGCCTCAAGCGCGTGCGCTGGTTCCGCGAGTGGCTCGAGGGCGAGGTGAGCGAGATGTCCTCGCCGTCCGACGGGGCCGAGACGCGAGGGCGTGACGCCGGCCTCGACACGGGGGCGGACACGACCAGGAACGCCGACACGGACGACTGAGACCGGAGCGGGACGGGGACTCAGCCCCAACCCACGGGCGTCGACACCGCCGTGACGAGCGTGCTCCCCGCGTCGAGCAGGAAGTAACAGCCGAACGCCGCGAGCGCGAGCGCGCTGAGGCCGGCGACGACCGGCGTGAGTGACTCGATGCGGCGCTCGGCGACCGTCAGCGCGGCCGGGAACCCCGTTATCCAGACGACGATGCCGCCGAACAGCCCGACGAGCAGCGCCGGACTTCCCGTCCTGACGACGAGCAGACCGGCGAGCGCCGTCGAGAGCGGTTCGAGGACGTCCTGCGTCCCCGGGTCGAGCAGCGCCACGCCGGCGGTGAGCCAGAAGAGTATCTGGTAGGGGTTCGTCAGCGCGAGGACGAACGCCTTCTGGAACCCCTTTCCCGCCCCGTCGGCGGCGCGGAACCGACCGCGCACCTCCCGGGCCGCCCCGTAGGCGAAGTAGAGCATCAACACGCCGCCGACGGCGACCATCGCCGCCCGGAGGAGGGGGTACCGCTCGACGAACGCGACGAGGCCGAACAGCGCCGCGACGAGAAAGCAGAGGTCGGCGACCATCGCCCCGAGGCCCGCACGGAAGCCCGCGCCCCACCCGCGGACGACGCTCTCTTCGGCGATGATGGCGTTCATCGGTCCCGGCGGCGCGGCCAGAGCCAACCCGAACACTACCCCCGCGAGGAACGTGACGACGACACCCATCTCCCCGTGTGTTCGCGGTCCGTGACCTAAACCTGTGGTTCGGTGGTGAGCTTCAAGTACGATGACGGAACCATCGTCGCCGTGCGCTGAACAGCGTCGCGGGCCGACTCGCGGGTGTGCGACACACCGGCCCGCCCGTCGCGACGTGTCGCCTGTTCGCCCTCTCACGACGCACCAGCGGCGTGTCCGTCCGCCGAGCCCGTCAGAACCCCTGGCCCATCAGGTGGCTGCGCAGGAGGTCGGCGTCCTTCGTCCCCGTCGAGGTGTTGAGGAGCACCACCGTGTCGTCGTCGTCGAACTCGTCGGCCATCGCCCACGCCGCGCTCGCGGCGGCCCCGGCGGCGACGCTCAGCCCGACGCCCTCGCGGCTGGCGACGGCGACGGCGCTCTCGAGGACGTCGTCGTCGTCGGTCGCCACCGCCCCGCCGTCGCTCTCGCGCAGCGCCGTCTGGACGAGGGCGCCGCCCGCCGGGTCGGGACGCTCCAGACCGCCACAGACCGTGTCCGGCGTCTCCCACGGCTCGTGAGTGTCGGCACCCGCCTCGAACGCCTCGACGACCGGCGCACAGCCCGTCGACTGGGCCGCGTACAGCGGCGGCACCGACTCGACGAGGCCGAGGTCACGGAACTCCCGCGCTCCCTTGTGGAGACCGACGAGCCCGTCCCCTCCCTCGAAGGGG
Source organism: Halomarina ordinaria (assembly GCF_030553305.1). Classification (NCBI taxonomy): domain Archaea; kingdom Methanobacteriati; phylum Methanobacteriota; class Halobacteria; order Halobacteriales; family Natronomonadaceae; genus Halomarina; species Halomarina ordinaria. Next base: position 1,264,764 of record NZ_JARRAH010000001.1, read on the forward strand.
TAGAAGACGGCGTCGGGCACCTCCAGGTCGAGCTGTTCGAGTAGTTCGTACATCACGGTCTTCGCCCCCTCGTGGCGGTACGGCGTCTCGAACGCCCCCAGCGAGTACCACGACTCCTCCTCGCTCGACTCGCGGAACGCCTCCTCGGCGTCCGGCAGGCGACCCTCGACGACGCGCATGTCGCCGCCGTGAACGTTCACCATCGCCTTGTTGACGAACGTCGAGCGCGTCGGGACCACCGGGTGGCTCGTCAGTCCCGCGCGGGCGGCGTAGGCCGCCGCGGAGTGCGCCGAGTCGCCGGGGCTCGCGAGCGCCACGTCCTCGGCGCCGTGGGCGCGCGCGGCGGTGAGCGCGAGCGCCATCCCGCGGTCGACGAACGTCCCGGTCGGGTTGGTCCCCTCGTCCTTCACGAGGACGCGCCCGACGCCGAGTTCCTCCGCGAGCACCGGGCAGTCGACCAGCGGCGTCGCCCCCTCGCCGAGCGTGACGAGCGACGCGGCCGGGAACGGCAGGAGTTCCGCGTACGCCCCGAGACCGGGGACGTCACCCACCAGCGCGTCGTGCGCGTCGAGCGCGCCGTAGTCGTACCGCGCGTCGAGGACGCCGCCGTCGGGGTGGTGGCTCGTCGTCGCGTCGAAGCGTTCGCCCGTCTCCGTGCAGACGAGGCCGTCGAACGCCGGGGTCGTGTCCATACCGGCACTACCGACGCCGACGACTAATCGCTGTCCTTCGCTCGTCGACGCGCGGTGTTTTTATCGCCGCCGCGAGTCGCCGGTGGTATGACACGCATCGCGGTCGTCGGTGGCGGTCTCGCCGGCCTCGTCGCCGCCCGCCACCTCGCCGAGGCGGGACTGGACGTCGAACTGTTCGAGGAGGAACCCGCGGTCGGCGGGCGCGTCCGGAGCGTCCACGAGGACGGCTTCACCTTCGACCGCGGGTTCCAGGTGCTGTTCACCGGGTACCCCGCGGCCCAGCGCGAGCTCGACTACGACGCCCTCGACCTGCGGGCGTTCACCCCCGGCGCGACCATCGCCCGCCCCGGCGAGCGCTCCGTCCTCTCGGACCCGCTTCGCGACCCCGGGTCGTTCACCGAGACGGTTTTCAACCGCGAGATACGCCTCGGCGACAAGCTCCGGACGTTCACCCTCCAGCGCGAACTCCGACGCAAGGACGAGGACGCCGTCCTCGACGGCCCCGACACGGACATCACGAGCTACCTCGCCGACCGGGGGTTCTCGCGGGACTACGTCGAGCACTTCGCGGCCCCCTTCTACGGCGGCATCACCCTCGACCGCTCGCTCTCCTCGTCGAGCGTCGTCTTCGAGTACACGTTCAAGATGCTCGCGACCGGCGAGACGGTCGTCCCCGCCGCCGGGATGGGCGCCATCTCGGCGCAACTGGCCGACCGCGCGCGCGACGCCGGTGCGTCGCTCACCCTCGACGCGACCGTCTCGGCCGTCGAGAGCGACGACGACGGCGACGGCGTGACACTCACAGTGGACGGACGGGAGGCCTCGTTCGACGGGGCCGTCGTCGCGACCGACCCGAAGACGGCCGGGGAGTTGACCGGCGTCGACACCCCGACCGAGGCGCGGGGCTGCGTCACGCAGTACTTCTCGTTGCCCGAGCACGTCGACCTCGCGACTGACAAGCGAATCGTCCTCAACGCGGCCGACGACCGCCCCAACCAGGTTGCACCCCTCACGGACGTCGCCCCGGAGTACGCGCCGGACGGCGAGCAACTGCTCAGCGCGACGTTCCTCGGCGACCCCGACGAGAGCGACGACGAACTGGCCGCGGCGGTCCACGACGCGCTGGCGTCGTGGTACCCCGCCCGGCGCTTCGCCGACCTCGACCTCCTCCGGACCGAGCGCGTGCCGTTCTCGCAGTTCGCCCAGCCGCCGGGGTTCAGGCGCGACCTCCCGGCCGTCGACGCGCCGGCCGGCCCGGTGTACCTCGCGGGCGACTACACCGAGTGGTCGTCCATCAACGGCGCGCTCGACAGCGGGAAGCAGGCCGCGGACGCCATTCTCACGGAAATCGACCGGTCAGCGTAGCCGTCGGAGGCGCCCCAGCGGCGGGAAGGTCCGCTGTTCGTCGGCCGCCGAGTCGTAGACGACGGGTCGGAACCGGTCGACGTCGGTCACGAGGGGGGAGCGTTCGAGGGACGCTCGCCCCGGACGACCGTTCACCGAGACGCCGCTCGCGAGGCGGGTGAACGCCGGCAGGACGAACACGTCCGCGCCCTCGTAGACCCCCTCGCCGTAGAGGAGGCAGGGCCAGTCGCGCCCCTCGACGGTGAGTTTCGGGTGGTCGTGCCCGACGACGTAGCGCCCCGCCGCCCGCTCCGGCGGGTCGTGGCCGTGCAGGACGACCGTCCCGTCGGCGAGTTCGTACTCACGCTCGGTGGGACCGTCCCAGACCGCGTCGAGCATCGTGTCGTGGTTACCCGGCGTGACGACGAGGTCGGCGCCCGCCGTCTCGACGAGGCGGGCGAGCGCGGCGACGGTTCCGCGGGCTCCGTCGGGCACGCGGTCGAAGGCGTGGAGGACGTCGCCCGCGAGGACGACCGTCCCCGGCGACGTCGCCGCGAGGAGCGCGTCGAGACGCTCCTCCAGGTCGTCGCGCTCGCCCAGCGGGAACTCGACGGGGGAGGCGGCGGCCCGTCCGACGTGCAGGTCGGCGAGGACGAGCGCGTCCGCGACCGGGAGCGAGAGCGCCCGGTCGCGGAACGCGACCATCTCAGCTCGCGGCCCGTTCGCGGGCGGTCGCGTACGCCTCCTGGAGCTGCTTGAACGCCTCGGGGTCGCCACCCTGGTCGGGGTGAGTGGCCTTCGCCTTCTCGCGGTAGGCGGCCTTCACCTGTCGCTCGGAGGCGCTCGCCGGGAGGCCGAGGACGGCGAACGCCGCGCGGGTGCGGTCGAACGCCCCCCGCTCGCTCTCGTCCTCGCCGTCGCCGAAGTTCATCTCGGGTGTGTCGAACGGGAGGCGTCCCCCGATGTAGAACCCCGGCATCTCGTGTTCGACGAGGACCGCGTAGGTGGGTGAGGTGTCGATAGCGATGAACGCTCGCGCGTCGAAGGTGATGGCGACGTCGCGTTTGGGGAGGTAGAAGGCGACGGTGTGGCCCTCGACGAAGTGGTCCTCCGCGAAGGGTTCACCGATGGCGGTCAGGTACTGGCGAATCTCCGTCGTGCGGCGCGACTCCGTGCTCCCCGACCCGGTCGCGGGCGCCGGGTCGGGGTAGAGGTGCCGGCCGACGAGGAAGATACCGGCGGCGACGCCGCTCGAGGCGAGGCCCACGAGGACGCCGAGAACCAACCAGTTCGGGACGAACACCACCACCCGGTACACGGGTGGTCTTGGGGCAGGGTGAACAAGAATCCCTCGTTAGCACGTCCGTCTTCCGAGGCGACCGGCCGGCGACGGCGAGCCGTCGCCCTCGCAGTGACCGCGGCGTCGGGGGCGACCTCAGCCGATGTAGCGCAGGTCCTCGTCGCTCGGCGCCTGCTGGGCCTGCTCCATCTCCCGAATCTTCTTCGCCACCTCCTCCATCTCCTCGGCGCGCTCCTCGAGCGAGTCGTAGCCCACGTCGAAGCCGACGATGTCCTGCAGGACTTCGAGGACCGCGCGGGCGCTCTTGGGGTCGACGAGGTAGCCGCTCGTCTCGCCCATCAGGCAGGCGACGGGGAGGTCGCGGCGCTCGCCGAGGCCGAGCAGGAGGCCGCTGACGCCGACGATGCCGCCGGCGGGTTCGTCCTCGCGGAACTCGACGTGTGGGTCGAGGGTCTCGATGAGCGCGTCGTCGGAGGCGGCGGCGATGACGCCGTACTCGTCGACGAGTTCGCCGGTCGGGACGCCCCCGAGCGCGTAGGCCCGGTCGACGCCGAACTCCTCGGCGACGTCGAGGACGGCGTCGGTGATGAGGTAGTGCCCCTCGTTGCTCTGGGCCTGGTGGTCGCCCGTGAGGACCAGCAGGTCGGCGTCGCCGGTCTCGACGGCGTGGAACTCCACGCCGACGAGTTGCGACCGGCCGTCCTCGACGGTCACCTGCGGGGGGAAGTGACGGGAGTAGAGGCGGGCGACGAGCGTCGTGTCGAACTCCTCCAGCAGGTGCTCGGCGGCGAGTTTGCCGACGTGACCGACCCCGGGGAGCCCCTCGATGAGTACGGGGTCCTCGAGGGCCGGCTCCGCGAGCACCTCGGTGTGGACTTCGTCCATGTGCGGCTACTGGCGGGCGCGCCGCTTAAGTGCACGTCGGTACTCCCCGTAGCGGTCCGTCGGGTCGTACGGGGCGGGCGCGCTGTTGACGGCGTCGCCGCCGCACGCCGGGCAGGTGGCGGTGAGCGTGTACACCGGGCGGTCGTGGTGCTCGCGCCACGACGCGCACACCCGGATGTCGCTCTTCATTACTCGTCGTCGGTCTGGCGCTCGCGGTGGAACTCGGCGCTCCCGCCGCGCCCCTCGATGGCCGTCCGCGCGCGCGCCGCGCTGGCCTCGAGTTCGCTCTCGGCGACCTTGTAGCTCGGCGCGCGCACCTTGATGCGGTACTCGGGCGCGCCGACGTAGGTGACCGACAGCTCGATTTCGTCGGGAACCTCGCCGTTGCCCTGGGCGGCTTCGAGCGCCGCCTTCACGTCGTCGACGCCGTCGGCGTTCGACGAGCGCAGGTGGACGTAGCCCGTGATGTTGACGTACGGGACGGAGACGTTCTCGCGGGCGGTGTCGACGACTGCGCGCACCTCCTCGTCGTCGAGGCCGGTCGGTTCGAGCGCCTCCTCGCCGTGGATGGCGGCCTGTTCGAAGCCGGCGTAGAGCGACCCGAACTCGCCGAGCAGTTCGTTGGCGACGGCGGTGTACTGCTCGTCGGCCATCGACTCGCCGAAGGCGAGGGTCATCCACTTGTCGGCCTTCTGCTCGTTCTTCCACTCCTGGACCTTGTCCGAGCGCTGGTGGTCGTTGACGTCCTTGATGGAGAGGTCGATCTGCTGTGAGGACTCGTTGACGTCGAGCACCTTGCAGACGACGAGTTCGCCGGGCGTGACGTGGTCGCGGATGTTCTTTATCCACCCGCTCGCCACCTCGCTGACGTGGACGAGGCCGCGTCGGTCCTCGTACTCGTCGAGGTCGACGAAGACGCCGAAGTCGGTGATTTCGTCGACTTTGCCGACGACGAGGTCACCGGGGTCTGGCCAGCCTGTGTATTTCATACCCCGACCTAGCCAGTTGGCGAGAATAAAACCACCGTCACGGCGCGCGCGGTTCGACGGGGCGAGCGCGGTCGCTCGCGGGCCGAGAGACGAGAGAACGTGTTCGGTCGAGGCGCGTCGGTTCAGGCCCGTCGCTGGACCGTCTCGAGGACCTCGCCCTCGATGGCGGCGTTCCCGCCGGTCGGGCGGACGAGGAGGTGCCCGCAGACGGCGCAGGGGACCTCGCTCGCGGCCTTCCCGAAGACGACCTGTTCGTTCTCGCAGTCCGGGCAGCGGACCTGGTAGAAGTTCCCGGCCATGGTCTTACTCCTGGAACTCCAGTCGGCCGGCGCGCCAGCCCTCGCGGAGGTGGGCCTTGCCGCACTCGCTGCAGCGGTAGACGAGGTTCGTCTTCTTCGTCGGCTTGTCGCCACCGGGGACCTTCGAGAACTTCCCCTTGTTACCGATACCGCGGTTCTGTCGCGCGCGCTGGCGACCCTGGACCTTCGTCATCCCCGAGGCGCGGCCGCTTCGGACCTTCTCGACCTCGTGTTCGTGGTGCTCGTTGCAGTTCGGACAGTACGTGTTGAACCGGCGTGGCATCTGCATAGTTATTGGCGTGTGCTTTGCCGGCGCGGCTTAAAACCCGTTTGGTATGGGGCGAGCGCCATTTCACCGAACCGAACCGCGATAGCACCCCCCGTGGTGGTGCCGGTATGCGCACCCGCCTCGCGCTCGCCCTGACCGCCCTCCTGGTGTGTGCGGCACTCGTACCGCCCGCCGCCGGTGCACCGCCGCCACGCCCCGTCTGCCCGGTCTGTGGGGCCCTCGACGGCGACGGCATCGGCCGGTCCGGCGCTCCCGACGCCCTCGGCCTGACGAACCACACTGCCACGGCGACCGTCCACGAGAACGGGACGATGACCTGGCGCGTGCGGGCCGTCCTCGACGACGAGGCGACGCGGCGGTTCGAGGGGAACGCGAGCGGGCTCGCCGACCTCGTCGCGGGCGAGTTCGCGGCCCGCCGGAACCAGCCCCTCGACCACCCCGGACCCGCCTCGGAGCACGAACTGCTCGGGAGTACCCTCGACGGCCGGACGCTCACCGTCTCGCTCCGGACGACGAACGCCGCCAGGCAGGTGACGGGCGACCTCGTGCTGGTGGAGTACTTCGACACCGACGGGACCTACCAGAGTCACTACTACGCGTCGGTCGACCGGTTGACCCTCGTCGGCCCCGAGGGGACCGTCGTCACGAACGACCCCGCGATGGGCCGCGTCGAGGGTGACCGGCTCGTCGTGACCGGCGAGGTACACGCGACGCAGGTCGTCTTCGGGCAGCGCGGCCCCGCGAGCGCGCTCGCGACGCTGTTCGTCCAGCTACGGGGCGTCGGGGACACCCTCGCCGACAACGCCCTGGCCTACGGCGGCCCGCTGACTGCCGCACTGGGCGCGGCACTCGTCGGCCTCGCCTGGGGCGTGCGACGGCGCGGCACGCCTCGGTCCTCGACCGCCTGCCGTCGACGACCCGCCCGCTCGCGCGTCCTCGCCGGCGTCCTCGGGTGGGTCGCCGTCGGCGTCGGGGCGGCCCTCGTCGGACACGCCGTCGCGTTCGTCCTCGCCAGCGCGGCGCTCGTCACCCTCGTCGCGGGGGTGGTCTACGGGGCGGCGGCGGTTCGGGGCGAGCGCGGCCGCCTCGCGCTCGCCGGGGGTGCGCTCTGGGCGGCCGCGCTCGTCGCGCTGGGCGTCCTGTTCGACGCGGGGGGCGACCTCGGACAGTACGCGTGGGTCGGCCTCGGCGTCGCGGCCGTCGCGCTCGTCGCCGTCTGGGCGGCGCTGGCGCTCGTCGGTGGCGCGCTCGCCTGTGTGCCGCAAGACTCGAAGCGCTTAACCGGGCGTCAGTTCGAGTGACGGGTATGAAGAACCTCATCATCAACGGGGACCCCGGCATCCGGAAGGACGCCGTCATCGAGTACGACGGTGAGGAGGTCGTCTGTTTCTCGGTGAAGCGCCAGGGCGACTGGCACGGCCCCGACCGCGTCCAGCTCTGGTGTACCATCGGCACCGAGGACGAGCGCGAGGCCTACGAGCGCCGCGAGTACATCCCGATGCACATCCCGACCGAGCACGTCGACGCCGAGGCCGTCACCGTCGTGACGGGTAAGGGCGACCTCGCGGTCTAACACCGCCTTTCGCCGGCCGCGAGCGCTTCACGCTCGACGGTCACCTGGAACCGCCTCGCGGTTCCGGCGGCGGTCGCCAGTGCACGACCGACTGGAGCGGTCCGAGAGGAGGACGTCTGCGATGGCGATTCTGCGTCGGCACGAGCGCCGTCCCTCGACGTGACGGCGCCCTCCCCCTCGCGGTTGGCATCGACGGACCGACGTCGTTCGCGACGAGCACACTGTCCGGTTCTCCAGCGTGTCGGACCGCGAGTGAGCGCAGCGAACGAGCGAGTGGCTCTTTCTGCAGGGATTCCGGGGGAGTCGACGAGCGAGGCACGAAGCGCCGAGCGAGGAGGGCCCTGCCCGGGAGAGTGCTTTCGAAGGATTCAGTTAGCCCCGTTTCGAACCTCCCGTATGGACGAAGACACGGGAATGAACCGGCGCGACTTCCTCCGCGCGGCGGGCGCCGGTGCGGGCGTCGTCGCCGCGAGCGGGACCGCGGCCGCTCAGGAGAACGAGAGCGGCGGTAACGAGTCCTCTGGCGGTGGGGGTGGGGGCGGGAGTGGTCCCATCGACTACGGCGGGTTCCTCGACGACGCCGGCGGCTGGGAAGAAGGCGGGACGGTCGACGCGCGGGGAGAGTCGGAGGTCACGGTCGAAGTCGGTGCGGGCGAGGGGGGCCTCGAGTTCGCCCCGGTGGCGGTGCACGTCGACGAGGGCGCGACCATCATCTGGGAGTGGACCGGTGAGGGCGGCAGTCACAACGTGGTCGCCCAGGACGGTGCCGACTTCGAGAGCGGCAGCCCCCAGGCGTCGGGGACCTTCGAGTGGACCGCCGAGGGCGGCCCCATCGCGACCTACCAGTGCGACCCTCACGCCGGCCAGGGGATGCTCGGCGCCGTCGCCATCGGCGAGGACGTCCCCCGGTCCGCACCCGTGGCACCGGCCGAACCGGCGGTCAGCGACGGGGCGAAGACGCTCGGTATCGCGTCGACCATCGCGATCGTCTCGACGCTCGGCCTCGCGTACTTCTTCATGCGCTACGGCGGCGACTACCAGCAGTAGGGCCGCGTCGGCGTGACGTTCGAGCCGTCGCGTCCCGTACTGCGCGCACGGGACGCTCGCGGGAATCGGTGTCGCAGGAATCGGAGCGCCGTCCGCCAGTTCGCCGTTCGTCGACCGCGGGGCCGAGTGCGCCGTCAGACCGCGTCGGGGCGGTCGTGGACGACGAGTTCGACCGGGCGTCGTTCTCCCTCCAGGTCGGCGACGATGCGCTCGACGACGCGCTCCGCTTCCTCGATTATCTTCGGCCTCACCTTCTCTATCACCCAGCCGAGCGAGACGAACGCCGGGAGGGAGATGGCGCTGGCGTCGGCCGACCCGGGGGCGAACTCGACGTAGAACCGGACGCGCGAGGCGTCCTCGACGCCCTCGGGTGCCTCCTCGGGGACGTGCTCGACCGCCCAGTGTCCCCGGGCGTCGATGTCCTCCGTGAGCTTCCAGTCGATTCGCTCGGGTCGCTCGACGTCCGTCACCCGCGAGTTCGCGGTGTACGTGAGTTTCCACCAGGCGAAGGTGAGGTCGTACTCGGTCCCCGGCGTGCCGTCCCCTCGCATCCGGACCTCCTTCAGGTACTTCGAGTAGTCGGCGTACCGCGGGAAGTCGATGAGGAAGTCGTAGACCTCTTCGGGGGGCAGGTAGACGAGGGTACTGACTTCTACGGAGTCCACGCCCCCGCTTCAGCCCCCGCCGGCCTAAGTGTTCTCCCCCGCGAGCGCCCGGGTGCGGCGGCCACGGGCACGAACCGGCGCGTCCCGAACCGTGGCGCTTGTAACCTCGACCCACCGAGCGCCCCCATGGACGACACCGAGACACGCGACGTCTGTATCGTCGGCGGCGGTATCGCCGGGTTGACCGCGGCCATCTACACCGCGCGGGCGGGCCTCGACACCGTCGTCGTCAGTGCGGGCGAGTCCATCCTCCGGCGCAACGCCCACCTGGAGAACGTCCCCGGCTTCCCGCTCGGGGTCAATCCCCGGACGTTCCTCGACCAGACCGAACGTCAGGCCGAACGCGCCGGCGCCGACGTCCGCGAGGGCGAGGTGACGGACGTGGCCCGCGACGTCTCGGGGTTCGACGTGCAGGTCGACGGGGACGTCCTGCGCGCCGACTTCGTCCTCGTCGCCACGAAGAACGCCACCGACTTCCTCGCCGACCTCGACGTGGGTATCATCAAACGGGGGAGCAAGACCTACCTCGACGTCGACGAGTACGGCCGGACCGACGTCGACGGCCTCTACGCGGCCGGCCGGGTGGCCGAGAAGCGCCACCAGGTGGTCGTCGCCGCCGGCCACGGCGCCGACGTGGCGATGACCGTCGTCGAGGACGCGGAGGTCCCCTTCTACCACGACTGGGTCGTCCCCGAGGGCTACTTCACCGACCGCGGACGGGAGGTCCCACCCGGCTGTGTGGAACTGAGCGACGACGCGCGCGAGGAGCGCGAGCGCGCGTCGATGGCCGCGATACGCGAGGCGTTCGCCGACCCGCACCCCGACGACCCGACGCCCCACCCGAGCCTCGCGGACGAGGAGTAGTCGGTCGACGGCCGACGGTCCGTCACCGCTGTTTTTATCGGGGGGTGCCGAACTCCGGGTATGCTCGAAGGCGTCAACGTCGCACTGGGGGTCACGGGGTCCATCGCGGCGGTCAAGACCGTCGAACTGGCCCACGAACTCCGCCGCGAGGGGGCCGCGGTCCGGGCCGTGATGACCGACAGCGCGCGCGGCATCGTCCATCCCTGGTCGCTGGAGTACGCCACGGGGAACCCCGTCGTCACCGAGATAACCGGGAGAGTGGAACACGTCGAACTCTGCGGTCGGGAGGGGTGGGCGGACGTCCTCCTCGTGGCGCCCGCGACGGCCAACACCGTCGGGAAGGTGGCCGCGGCCGTCGACGACTCGACGGTGACGACGTGCGCGACGACCGCGCTCGGCGCCGGCGTGCCGGTCGTCGTCGCCCCCGCGATGCACGAACCGATGTACGACCACCCGGGCGTCCTCGACGCCATCGACCGCGTCCGCGAGTGGGACGTCGCCTTCGTCGACCCCCGCGTCGAGGAGGGGAAGGCGAAGATAGCGACCGAGGAGGCCATCTGTCTGGAGACGGCGCGCGCCGCGGGCGACCGCCCCCTCGACGGGCGACACGTCGTCGTCACCAGCGGCGCGACCAGCGAGCGCATCGACCCCGTCCGCACCCTCACCAACCGCTCGTCCGGGCGGATGGGGCGGGCCGTCGCCCGCGCCTGCTACGCCGCCGGGGCCGCGGTGACGGTCGTCCACGACGGCCCCGACCTCCCCTACGCGACCGTCGAGCGCGTCGAGAGCGCCGCCGAGATGACCGCCGCCTGCGTCGACGCCTGCGCGGACGCCGACGCGCTCGTCTCCGCCGCCGCCATCTCGGACTACACCGTCGCGCCCAGCGACGAGAAACTCCGTTCGGGCGAGGACCTCCACCTCGACCTCCAGCCGACCCCGAAGCTCATCGACACGGTCCGCGAGACCCACCCCGACCTCGCCATCGTCGGGTTCAAACTCGAGACGGCCGACGACGACGCGGCGCTCGTGGCGGCCGCCCGCGGCCCCCTCGAACGGACCGACCTCGCGTTCGTCGTCGCCAACGACGCGAACGTGATGGGGGCCGACGACACCCGTGCGCTGCTCGTCAGGGCCGAACGCGCCGACGCGTTCGTCGGCACGAAAGCCGAACTCGGCCGCCGGGTCGCCGAGGAACTCGCCGGCGAGTTCTAGAACAGGTCCGCGAGCGCCCCCGCCAGCGACCCGACGAGCGAGGCGAGGCCGTCGAGGACACCCGAGAGCGACGCTGGCGCGTTCTCCTCCGTGTCGTCGGTCGTCGCGTCCGGGTCGGCGTCGTCGGACCCGTCCGTCGTTCCGGCACCGTCGTCGCTGTCACCGTCGTCGCTGTCACCGTCGTCGCTGTCACCGTCCCCGAAGTCGGCGGGGACGTTCGACCCGGCCTCGCCGTCGGCGTTTCCGGTGACGGTCACGGCGTCGGCCGCCTCACCGCCGACGGGCATCCCTGCGTTCCCCGAGAGGACGCTGTCGCGGACGGTGACGTCCGTCGCGTCGACCAGCGTGGCGGGGAGCGCCCGGATACCGTCGCCGCCGTTGTCGGTGACGACCGCGTTCGAGACGGTGAGCGTCCCGGCGACGAGGATGCCGTCGCCGGTGTTGTTCGCCACCGTGGCTGCAGAGAGGCTCACGTCCGTGCTCTCGGCGACGGCGAGGCCGGTACCGTTGTTCCCGGAGACGGTGTCGTTCACGAGCGTCGCTGTGTTCACGCCGTCGAGGAAGACGCCGTCGCCGGCGTTGTCGCGGACCGCGCTGTCGCGCAGGGTGGCCGTCCCCGAGGTGAACAGCGCCCCGCCGTCGCCGTTGCCGTCGATGGCGGTCCGGACGACGGTGGTCGCCTCGCCGGGGGCGGTCGAGAGACCGTAGCCGCCGTTGTCGGCGAGTCGTGAGTCGACGACGGCGACCGACCCGAGCGTCACGCCCACGCCGTCGCCGGTGTTGTTCGTCACCGTGGCGTTCGAGAGCGTCGCGTTCCGCGCGTCGGTGGTGGCGACCCCGACGCGGTTGTCGCTGAAGGTGCTCGCGTCGACCGACCCGTTCCGGCCCGAGAGGTCCACGCCGACGTCGAAGCCGTCGACGGTGAGGTTGCTCACCGCGAGGTCGTCGCCGCTCGTGAGCAGGCCCGTCCCGTTCCCGTCGCCGGCCAGCGTGTAGCCCGCCCCGTCGAGGGTCACGCCGTCGGCCTCGACGGCGAGACAGTCGCCGCTCGCGGAGAGGTTCCCGGAGAGGACGTACGTCCCGGGGGCGTCGATGGTCGTACACGAGTCGATGGACTGCGGTGCCGCCTGCGCCGCGACGGGTGCCGTCGTCGCCGCCTGCGCCGCGACGAGGACGACGACGAGGAACACGACGCGTCGCTGCCACTTCGGACGTGCCATGGCGTGGGGTGCGCCGGTGCAGGGCTTGGTTACTCGTCACCAAAGGAGAGGTATTGTCGACTTAACACGCACACGGGAGACAGTCACCCCACCGTGGTATGAGGCGGCGTGCCGACGGACATAAGAATAGTTTTGGGGCGACAGCTACTGCTTTACGGGTGATGAGTATGACAGAGGGTTCTCGAACAGGTGAGTGGCCGGCAGTGGTGGTGACGGCCCCCGGCGAGTGGAGCGACGATGGGGGGTGACGACCACACCAGGATACTGGTTCCGGTCGGCGAATCGTCCACGCTCCGGAACGCCGTCGCCTACGCGGTCCGAGTCGCGCAGGACGACGCCACGGAACGCGGCGTCAGCGCGACGGTACACTTCGTCTACCCCGCCGCCTGGCGGGCCGTCGAACCGACGCGCGCGGCCAAGTTCGAACAGGCCCAGGAGGTCCTCGAACGCGTCGAGGTCTGGGCCGACGAGGACGCCGAGTCGGACGGGGCGCCCGTCGAGGTCGAGACGGCCGTCGTCGGCGCCGACGAGTACCTGTTCAGCCCCGGCGACTTCGCGCGGGTCCTCGAGTCGTACGCCCGCGACCACGGGCTCGACCGCGTCGTCGTCGACCCGGAGTACCAGCCGGGGGGCAACGCCCCGATGCTCCGGCCGCTCGAGTTCGAACTCAGACAGCGCGGCCTCGACGTCGAGGAGGCGCCCGTCGAGCGCCCGACGCGGCGCTCGCGGCTCGTCGGGCGCGAGAGCCTCTCGCAGTACGTCACCGTCTTCGGCGTCTCCTTCCTGTTCTACCTGACGCTCGGCGGCTGGAGCATCGAGCTGTTCGAACTGGTCACCGGCGCCATCAGCGCCGGCATCGTCACCGCCGTCCTCTCGAAGATAGCCCTGAAGGGTCCCCCGCAGTTCACGCGCATCCCCGGTCAGCTCGGCCGGTTCGCGATATACGTCGTCTACCTGCTCTGGGAGATCGCGAAGGCGAACGTCGCCATCGCCTACGTCGTGTTGCACCCGAAACTCCCCATCAACCCGTCGCTCGAACGCTTCGAGGCGGCCGTCTGGGGCGACCTCCCCGCGACGACCCTCGCCAACAGCATCACGCTGACGCCGGGGACGCTGACCGTCGACGTGAGCGACCGCGAGTTCGTCATCCACGCGCTGACCGACGACTCGCGCTCGGACCTCTTCGACGGCGGCCTCGAACGCGCGGTCCGGTTCGTCTTCTACGGGCGTCAGGCGGCGCGCATCCCGTCCCCACGGGAGCGAAACGAGGAGGTGAGCGAGACGTGAGCCCCGCCTCGCCGCTCGTGAGCAACGTCCTGCTCGGGAGCGCCACCTGTTTCGGCCTGTTCGCCGTCGCCGTCCTCTACCGGGTGTTCGCCGGGCCGACGATGCAGGACCGCGTCATCGCGGTCAACGTCATCGGGTCGAACATCGTCATCGTGCTGGCGCTCGTCTCGGCCGCCCTCGAGGAGCCGATGTTCCTCGACGTGGCGCTCGTCTACGCGCTGCTCAACTTCCTGATGAGCATCGCCATCTCGAAGTTCACCGTCGAGCGGGGTGGCGTCGTATGACGCCGCTCGAAGTCCTCACGGTGGCGCTCGTCGTCGCCGGGACGTTCTTCGGCGCCGTCGCGGCTATCGGCGTCCTCCGGCTCCCGGACCTCTACACCCGGACGCACGCCGCCTCGAAGAGTGACACCCTCGGCGCGGTGCTGACGCTCGCCGGGGTCGCCGCCGTCCTCGCGAGCGACGTCGCCACCGTGAAGACCGTCTTCCTGCTCCTGTTCATGTTCGTGACGAACCCGACGGCGGCCCACGCCATCTCGCGGGCCGCCTACGACCAGGGTATCGAACCGTGGAGCGCGGGCGACACGGAGGGGGAGCGCGAATGACACCGCTCCAGATGAGCGCCATCACGCCGCTCGAGGCGGTCGTCCTCATCTTCGTCCTCGGATGCGCGCTCATCACGGCGGTCCTCCGGGACGTCCTCGGGGTCATCATCGCCTCGGCGGCCTACAGCCTCGGCGTCGCCGTCATCTGGGTCATCCTGCAGGCGCCCGACGTGGCGCTGACGGAGGCGGCGGTGGGCGCGGGCGTCACCACGCTGCTGTTCCTGCTGACCATCGTCAAGACGGTGCGCCCGTCCGACGAGCGGCGACTCGAACTGCCGAGTCCCCGCTCGGCGCTCGTGACGGTCGCGTTCGTGGCCGTCCTCGCGCTGACGGTGCCGGCGATGCCGGCCATCGGCGGCGGCCCCGTCGTCGACTCGGCGGTCACCGAGTACTACCTCGACAACGCCTACGAGGAGACGGAGGTCAACAACGTCGTCACGGCCGTCCTCGCCGCCTACCGCGGGTTCGACACCCTCGGGGAGGCGGTGGTGGTGTTCTCCGCCGGCGTCGCCGTCCTGCTCGTCCTGCGCCAGGAGGTGTTCGCGTGAGCGACGCGTCGCGGGACCGCGAGCCGGAGGGCGACGGCGTCGAACGCCAGCGGGGCCTGTACGTCGAGAGCACCATCATCATGACCACCGTCCGGGTCGTGACGCCGTTCATCCTCACTCTCGGCCTGTTCGTGATGTTCCACGGGGCCGACTCCGCCGGCGGGGGCTTCCAGGGCGGCGCCATCTCGGCGACGGTCCTGTTGATGCTCGCGTTCGCCTTCGGCATCGACGCCGTCCGTGACTGGCTCGACCCGAGCGTCGTGCTCGGACTCATCCTCGTCGGCGTCGCCAACTTCGTCGGCGTCGGCCTGCTGACGCTCGCCCTCGGCGGAGCGTTCCTCCAGTACGACGTCGTCCCCATCTACCACGCCAGCAAGTACAGCATCGAACTCATCGAACTGGGCATCGGCGCCATCGTCGCCGGGGTCATCACCGGGCTGTTCTTCGTCATCGCGTCCGGGTTCCAGGGCCCCGAACCGCTCGAGAACACTGCGGAGGAGGAGTCATGACGGAACTACTCGACCTGCTACTGACGCGCTACAACTACGTCGCCGCCGTGTTGTTGCTCGGTATCGGCGTCTACATGATCATCGAGAGCACGAACCTGGTGAAGAAGGTCGTCGGTCTGAACGTCTTCCAGACGGGCATCTTCCTGTTCTTCATCACGTCCGCCTACCGCGAGGGCGGCGGCCCGCCCGTGCTCACGAACCCGGGACCGTACGTCAGCCCGCTGCCGCACGTCCTCATCCTGACG
This sequence comes from Halomarina ordinaria, assembly GCF_030553305.1. Lineage (NCBI taxonomy): Archaea > Methanobacteriati > Methanobacteriota > Halobacteria > Halobacteriales > Natronomonadaceae > Halomarina > Halomarina ordinaria. The sequence goes on from NZ_JARRAH010000001.1 coordinate 1,280,336, forward strand.
GCCATCGTCGTCGGGGTGAGCCTCGTCGCGGTGGCGCTCGCGCTCATCGTCCGCATCTACAGCGAGTACGGGACGCTCGACGAGGACGTCCTCCGGGAGGTGCAGACCGGTGAGTGACCTCGTCCCCCTGCTGGTCGCAGTCCCCATCCTCGCCGCGGTGCTGACGCTCGGCGTCGGCCACCTCGTCCGGCGGGCGGCCTGGCCGCTCGCCGCCCTCGCGGCGGTCGTCCAGGTGGGCCTCGCGGCGAGCGTCGCCGCGACGGTGTACGCGAGCGGCGAGGCCATCAGCTACGAACTCGGCGGGTTCGAACCGCCCTACGGCATCGAACTCGTCGTCGACGGCCTCTCGGCGGCTGTCGTCGTCCTCGTCGCCGTCGTCGCGCTGGGCGTCCTCGTCTACGCGCGCCGGGCCGGCCCGCGCTCCCCGGCGTTCCTCACCGAGTACCTGCTGCTGGTCGCCGGCCTCTCCGGCATGAGCGTCACGGGGGACATGTTCAACCTCTACGTGTTCCTCGAGATAACGGGACTGGCCGCCTACGCCCTCGTGGCGACCGGCGACTCGGGCCGGGCGGCCGTCGGCGCGCTCAAGTACCTCGTCATCGGGACGGTCGGCGCCTCGCTGTTCCTGCTCGGCGTCGGCTACGCCTTCCTCGCGACGGGGACGCTCAACATGGCCGACCTGTCGGTGCGCCTCGCTGAGGTGGGGTACGACGCCACGCTCGTGCGCGCGTCGTTCGCCCTCGTCGTCGTCGGCCTGGCGGTGAAGACGGCGCTCTACCCGCTGCACACCTGGCAGCCGGAGGCGTACGCGAGCGCCCCCGACAGCGTCAGCGCGTTCATCGCGGCGCTCGTCTCGACGGTGTCCGCCTACGCGCTCGCGCGGTGCGTCTTCAGCATCTACACCGTCGACTTCCTCGCGCAGGTGCCGCTGGCGCGGACCGGCCTGCTGACGCTCGCGGGCGTCAGTATCGTCGCCGGGAGCGTCCTCGCGGTGCTCCAGACGGAGATAAAGCGGATGCTCGCGTACTCCTCGGTGTCGCAGTTCGGCCTCGTCGTCGCGGGCTTCACGCTCGCGGACCCGGCGTCCGTCACCGGCGCGACCATCCACCTGCTCGGCCACGCGGTGATGAAGGGCGGCCTGTTCCTGGCCGCCGGTGCCATCGCCGTCATCGCCGGCGCGCGGACCGTCGACGAGTACGACGGCCTCGGCGCGCGCGCGCCCGTCCTCAGCGGGTCGTTCGCCGTGCTCGCGCTGGCGATGGTGGGCGTCCCGCCGGCCGTCGGCTTCGTCGGCAAGTGGTACATCGCCCTCGGCGCCGTCCAGTCCGAGGCGTGGCCCATCGCCGTCGTCATCCTGGTGAGCACGCTCCTGACGCTCGCGTACTTCGCGCGCCTGCTCGAACGGATGTTCTTCCGGGCGGCGCCCGCGACCGAGCGGGTCACCGCGCCGGGGGCCGCCGTCGCGGACGGCGGCTACACGCGCCCCGACAGCGTCTCGCCGGGGATGGTCGCGGTCGTCGTGCTCGCCGCCGCGCTGGCGCTCGTGCTCGGCCCCGCGACCTCGCAGTTCGAACAGCTCCTCCGACCGACCCTCGAAACCCTACTCCAGCTATGACCGATATCATCTCACTCCGACCGCTCGCCGCGGTGGCGCTCCCCGCCGTCGCGGTCCTCGCCATCGGGGCGACGGGCAGTCGGCCGAACGTCCGCGAGGCCGTCACCGGCCTCACCGCGGTGAGTACCTTCCTCGTCGTGGCGAGCATGCTGCCGGGGGCGCTCGCCGGCGACGCGTACGTGAGCGACCTCGGGGCGTTCGTCCCGGGCATCGAGTTCGCGCTACGCGCCGACCCCCTCGGCATGCTGTTCGGCTTCCTCGCGAGCTTCCTCTGGGTCATCACCAGCGCCTACAGCGTCGGCTACATGCGCGGCCTCGACGAGCACGCCCAGACGCGCTACTTCGCCTCGTTCGCGGCGAGCATCAGCACGGCCCTCGGCGTCGCCTTCGCCCAGAACCTGCTCGTGCTGTTCGTCTTCTACGAACTGCTGACGGTCGCCACCTACCCGCTGGTCACGCACGACGAGACCGCGGAGGCGCGCGCGGCCGGCCGGAAGTACCTCACCTACACGTTCGCGGGCGGGGTGGCCGTCCTCGCCGGCACCGTCCTCGTCTACGTGCTGACGGGGACGGTGGCGTTCGCCCCCGGCGGCATCGAGGCGCTCTCGGGTGCGGACCCCGTGCTCGCCCGGGCGGCCTTCGCGCTGCTCGCGGCCGGCTTCGGCGTCAAGGCGGCGCTCATGCCGGCCCACTCGTGGCTGCCGGACGCGATGGTCGCGCCGACGCCCGTCTCCGGGCTCCTGCACGCCGTCGCCGTCGTCAAGAGCGGGGTGTTCGGCATCGCCCGCCTCGTCCTCGACGTCTTCGGGCCGGAGACGGTCTCCGACCTCGGGATGGGGCTGCCACTCGGCGCCGTCGCGGCCTTCACGCTGCTCGCGGCGAGCGTCATCGCGCTCAGACAGGACAACCTGAAGCGCCGGCTGGCCTACTCGACGGTGAGTCAGCTGTCGTACATCGTCCTCGGCCTCGCCGTGCTGACGCCGAGCGCGCTGGTCGGGGGGCTGTTGCACATCCCCGCCCACGCGTTCATGAAGCTCACGCTGTTCTTCTGCGCGGGCATCATCCACGTCGAGACCCACACCGACGACATCAGCGACATGGCGGGTATCGGCAGGCGCATGCCCGTCACCATGTCGGCGTTCGCCCTCGCCGCCGCCGGGATGGCCGGCATCCCGCTTATCGCCGGCTTCGTCAGCAAGTTCTACCTCCTCGTCGGCACCGTCGACGCGGGCAACCTCGTCTTCACGGGCGCGCTGCTCGTCTCCGGGGTGCTCAACATCGCGTACTTCTGGCCCATCGTCTACCAGGCGTTCTTCGAGGGCGAGTCCGCGGACGCCCACGACCGCAAACCGCTCCTCGAGAACGCCTACGGGGGGCGTGCGGGTGAGAGCGACCGGGTCGCCGCCGACGGCGGCCGCGAGAACGATGAGGACCCCGGCCCCGAACGCGAGACGCGCGCGACGGCGAGGACGACCGGCGAGGCCGAACCCGAGTACGCCGTCGACCGCTACCCGAGCGACCACACGGTCGACGAGGCGTCGGAGGAGGTCGACCGCGACGGGCACGCGACCGACGACGCAGACCACGCGGCCGAGGTCGTGGACCACGCGGACCACGACCACCACGGCGGTCCGCCGGCCGGCGGCTGGGAGCGCCGCGGGTGGCTCGGCCAGGAGAGCACCTGGTTCATGCTGGGGCCCATCCTGGTCGCCGCCGGCGGCTCCGTCGTCCTCGGAGTCGTCCCGTACACGGCGGTGTTCCTGCGGCTCGTCCAGGGCATCGTGACGGCCGTGACGGGGGTGAGCGTCTGATGGCTATCGAGGCGCTCGCGGCCGTCCCGCCGTTCGTCTACGTACTGGTGGCGGCGCTGCTCGCGCCGCTCCTGCCGCGGCTGGCGGCGCACGCGCTCGGCATCGTCGCGACGCTCGCCGTCGTCGTCGTCTCGCTGCAGACGCCCGAGGGCGCACACGTCGCCGTGCAGTTCCTCGGGTTCGACGCCGTGCTGTTCAACGTCGACCCGTTCTCCCGGCTGATGGGCCTCATCTTCGGGTTCATCGGCGCGGCGGCGGTGCTCTACTCCTACGCCAGCAGCGCCGACGCCGTCCAGACCGGCTTCGCGCTGTCGTACGTCGGGACGAGCGTCGGTGCCGTCTTCGCCGGCGACTGGCTCACGCTGGTCTTCTTCTGGGAGCTGATGGCCGTGACGAGCACCGCGCTCGTCTGGCACTACGGCGGGGCGGCCGTCCGGGCGGGCTACCGCTACGCGCTCCTGCACGGCGTCGGCGGCAGCCTCGTCCTCGGAGCCATCGTCTGGCAGTACGTCGAGGTCGGGTCGTTCCTCTTCACCGCGAACGAGGGCATCGTCGCCGGCCTGCCGGCCGTCCTCGCGGCGGTCGGCATCGGCGTCAACGTCGGCTTCATCGGCCTGCACGCCTGGCTGCCCGACACCTACCCGCGCCCGCACGTCGCCGCCAGCGTCTTCCTCTGCGTCTACACGACGAAAACCGGCGTCTACGCCATGTACCGCGCGTTCCCGGAGGGCCACCTCTGGCTCGCGTACATGGGCGGGGCGATGGCCGTCTTCGGCGCGAGCATGGCGCTGCTCCAGAACGACATGCGCCGCCTGCTCTCCTATCACATCCAGTCGCAGGTGGGGTACATGATAGCCGGCGTCGGCATCGGGTCGGCGCTGGCGACCGCCGGCGCGTTCGGCCACGTGTTCAACCACATCCTCTACAAGAGCCTGCTGTTCATGACCGTCGGCGTGGTCATCTACCGGACGGGCGAGGAGAGCCTGAAGTACGTCGGCGGCCTCGCCCGCGAGATGCCCGTCACCGCGGGGGCGTTCACCGTCGCCGCCCTCTCCATCGCCGGCTTCCCCGGGTTCAACGGGTTCGTCAGCAAGGGGATGGTGCTCGGCGCCGCCCACTACGAGCACCTCGACGCGCTCTGGTACCTGCTGTTGCTCGGGGGCGTCGGGACGTTCCTCTCGTTCATCAAGCTGGGCTACTACGTCTTCTTCCACGGCGAGCACGACGGGCAGGTGCGCGACGCCAACCGCGGCCAGCAGGTCGCGATGGTGACCGTCGCCGTCCTCTGTCTCGTCTACGGGCTGGTGCCGGACACGCTGTTCACCATCCTCCCCGTCGGCGGCTACGACTACACCACGTTCACCGTCGACCACCTCATCGAAGGGTTCGGGTTGGCCGCCGCCGGCCTCGTCGGGTTCGCCCTGCTGAAGAAGCCGCTCTCGAAGGTCGGGCGCGTCCCCGACGTCGACGCCGTCTACAACCCGCTCGCGTTCTACGGGACGCGCGCGCTCGTCCGCGGCGTCACCGACGGCTACGCGGCCGTCGACCGCCAGGCGGTGAGTCTGAGCACCGCGACGATGTGGGCCGCCCGGAACCCGGGAGCGGCCCTCGAACGGGCGGGCGCGAGCGTGGACGCGCAGGACGCCGGCGGCGTCGGTCCCTCCCGACTGGGCGCCGGCATCGGGACGAGCGTCCTCGTCCTCGTCCTCGTCGTCACGCTCGGCGTCGCCCTGCTGATGCTCGGCTGAGCGTCGACCGGCGACCAGTCCGGGCACAGAAAATACTTATATCAATGTATTTCACAGAGAAAGACAATGGACACCGGCCGGACCGCCGTCTCCGTCGCGGTCGTCGCGATAGTCGCGACGCTGGTTCTCACGGGCCCGTACGGGCCGGTCGACGCGACCACGGCCGCCGCCGACGGGTTCGGCTCCGACGGGGGGGAGGCCAGCGTCGCGGCCGTCTCGCTCCCTGACGACGCGACGCTGACGGCCGGCCGCTACGGTGCCGAGGCGTACACGCTCCGCGTCCCGCCCGCGACGGCCGACGTCGAGCGCGTGACCGGGCGACCGATGCTCGTCTACGAGGTGCGCGTGCCGGCGCTCGGCTACTCGCGCGTCTCGCTCGCGTCGCTCGACGAGGGGGGGGAGGACGTCAGGCTCACCCTGGCGAGCGACACCTTCGCCCCCGAGCGAATCGACCGCGAGACGTACGACGGCGAGGTACTCGTGACGGTGCGCTCGGGCGAGGAGTCACGGGTCGTCGAACGCGCGCCGCTCACCGTCAGGGTGGTCGAGTGAGCGTCGTCGAGCGACTCGGGGGGGACCGTCCGACGATTGCGGGACTACGGGCGCTCCGACCCCGCCTCGCCCGCGCCGTCTTCGGGGACGCCCTCGGCGTCGTCGTCTTCCTCTCGACCGTCCTCGTCGCGTTCGCCTGTCTCCGCGTCGGCTTCTTCATCACCGACAGCTACACAGTCGCCAACACGCTCGTCGGCGTCTCGCGCGGCCACCTCTGGGTCCCCCCGGAGGTGGTCTACGGCGACTCGCCCGACACCCCGGGGATGCACCTCGTCGACGGCCGCCTCTACGGGCGCAACTACGGGCAGGTGTTCCTCGCGCTCCCCGTCCTCGGCGCCGTCGAGACCGTCGCCGTCGTCGCCGACGTGCGGGTCGCCCTCGCGGCCGCGTTCAGTCTCCTCCTGCTCGCGCTCTCGGTCCGTATCGGCCGTCTCGTCGGCCGTCAAGACCGGTTCGCCCTCGGTGGGAGCGTCCTCGCGCTGGCGACGTTCGCCGGCAACCTCGCCGTCGCGACGCCGCTCGACCCGCGCTGGTACCCCATGCTCGCGCTCCAGGTGAGCACCGTCCTCGCCGCCGGCATGGTCGCGGTGCTCCTCTATCGACTCCTGACGCGCGTCCACGACCGCCGGGTCGGCCTGTTCGCCGGCCTCGCCGGGACGCTCGCCACGCCCGTCGGCCTCTGGGCGTCCATCCCGAAGCGTCACGTCCTCGTGACCGCGCTCCTCCTCGCCGTCCTCTACGCGCTGTACCGGAGCCGCGAGGGGTCCCCTCGGGAGGAAACGCGGTTCCGGGCGCTCGCGTACGCGCTGGTCGCGTTCCTCGCGTGGGTCCACGCGCCCGAGGCGTTCGTCGCGCTGCTCGTCCTCGCGGCGGTCGACCTCCCGACCGCCCGGACGAACGACCCGCGAACGCTCGCGCTCGTCGGCGGGTGTTTCTGCCTCGCGCTCGTCCCCTTCCTGCTTACGAACGCGCTCGTCGTCGGCAACCCTGTCGAACCCCCACGGCTCTGGCCGAACTACGATGGGCAACCGCTGGGACCGGTCGAGGGCGGCGGGGGGAGTGGGGGCAGTAGCGACGGAAGCGGGGGTGGTAGCGGCGGAAGTACAGGTGGTAGCGGCGGAAGCACGAACGGTTCCGGGGGCGGCGGGTCCGCCGGACCGTCCGGCACCCCCGACCCGAACGGGGGCGGCGGCGTCCTCGGGAAGGTGAGCGTGCTGACGGGTCTCTTCGCGAGTGGGTTCGAGGCGGTCGCCGACCGGCCCGACCGCCTCTACTACACGTTCGTCCGGGGGGGTTACCTCCCCGGCGTCGCCGCGAAGGACCTCGGCCAGGCGGTGAACCTGACGGTCCTCGAATCCGCACCCCTGCTCGGCGCGCTCTGTGCGCTGCCGGTCGCGCTTGTCGCGCGCCTGCGCGACGGCGTCGACGTGGACCGGCGCGACCCGGTCGTCGTCGCGGACGCGTTCGTGCTCCTGCTCGCGGGCGCCCTCACGCTCGTCTACATCGAGCGCCTCCCGCTGCACGCGCAGGTGACGGTGCGCTACCTCCTCCCGCTGTTCGCCCTCGGCACCTACGGGGTGGCCCGCCAGCCGAGCGTCCGCCGGGCGCTCGCAGTACACCCCCGACTCGTCCGCTGGACGGCGCTCTGCGGCGTCCTCGTCGGCGGACAGGTGGTCTTCGCGTGGCTGGTGCTCGCGGACGCGTCGCTCGGGGAGGCGCTCCAGTTCCACGCCTGGGTCGGCCTCGCGACCGGGGGCGCCCTCGGCGCGTCGCTGCTCGTCGCGTCCACCGGTCGGCGGGCCTCGCGCGCGACGGCTGTCTGCCTCGGTGCGTCGCTCGCCGCCGGCGCCGTCCTCGTCCTCCTCGGCGCGTTCGTCCACTTCGCGGGGTCCGGCGTCCACGCCGTCCCGCTCGCCCGGTGGCTGGCGGCGGTGCTGGCGCTCGGGTAGGGAGAGCGCGCCGTGTGAGCCCGGGACAGCCGGCCGGCGTATCATCGCCATTTTTACCACCCACCCTATAGGGGCGGCATGGACAAACTCGCCCAGTCGCTGCGCGAAGCCCCCATCATCCGAAAGGGTGACTACGAGTACTTCGTCCACCCCATCAGCGACGGCGTCCCGATGCTGGAACCCCAGTTGCTGCGGGAGATCGTCATCAAGATCATCCGGAAGGCGGACCTGGAGAACGTCGACAAGATCGTGACGCCCGCCGCGATGGGCATCCACATCTCGACGGCCGTCTCGCTGATGACGGACATCCCGCTGGTCGTCATCCGCAAGCGCCAGTACGGCCTGGAAGGGGAGGTGTCGCTCGCGCAGGTGACGGGCTACTCCGAGAACGAGATGTACATGAACGACGTCACGGAGGGCGACCGCGTCCTCGTCATCGACGACGTGCTCTCGACGGGCGGCACGCTGCGCGGCATCACGCAGGCGCTCGAGGAGGTCGGCGCCGACATCTCCGACATCGTCGCCGTCATCAAGAAGGTCGGCGGCGACAACGCGATGGAGGAGTACGAACCCAAGACGCTCATCAACGTGGACGTCGTCGACGGGTCGGTCGTCATCGTCGACGAGCAGGGCGACGGGTAGAACGAGGCCCCCGAGACTGGCGAAACCGGCGACCACGGGGGGTTCGACCAGACTTTTCACCGCAGCGCGCGTAGCCGCGAGTCACACATGCCATCCGCACTGTTCGTCGTGAGCGAGGAGGGGTACTGGGCCGAGGAGTGTATCGAGCCGCTGACGACGCTGCACGAGGCGGGCGTCGACATCACCGTCGCGACGCCGACCGGCGGCACGCCCGTCGTCGACGAGCGGTCGGTCGACCCCGACGCCGTCGGCGAGGAGACCGCAGAGCGGATGCGCGAGGTACACGAGAACGAGGACCACCTGAACAACCCCGTCGCGCTCGCCACCGTCGACGCGGACGACTTCGACGCCGTCGTCTTCCCCGGCGGCCACGGCACCGAGTGGGACGTCAACCAGGACCGCCACGCGCGGACGCTCCTGCGCGACGCCCTCGAACGCGAGGAGAGCGTCGCGCTCGTCGTCTGCCACGCCGTCGGCATCCTCGGGTTCGCCCGCGGGAGTGACGGGTCGTTCCTCGTCGAGGGGAAGGACGTCACCGGCTTCCCCAACGAGTGGGAGGAGGACATCGTCGACGAGAACGACCTGATGCCCGACGGCCGCAAGCTTCCCTACTGGGTCGAAGACGAGGTGAAGGCCGCCGGTGGGAACTGGGACGCGGAACTCGACGAGGACGTGAGCGTCACCGTCGACGGCGAACTCATCACCGCTCGCGGCCCCGAGTCCTCGGTCGCCGCCGCCAACGAACTCCAGCAGGCGCTCGCCCGCGACGCCGAAATCGAACCGTAGACGCCTCCGGCCGTCTCTCCCGTTTTTCACGTCGTCGAGAGCCGCGGCACCCGGTCGAACCCGTTCGGAGCGTACTCGCGACTCGCGTCGTTCGCGGTGTGCGCCACAGAACATAGCGGGAGGGAGATTCGAACTACGTCTGCTCGCTTCGCCCGCAGTCTCGTTCAAATCTCCTCCGTGAGATTCCGACGGATTCACGCTCGCGGCGCGATGAAACGCGCCGCTCGGCATGTGAATCCACGAGAATAGCGGGAGGGAGATTCGAACCCCGGTCGCTCGCTGCGCTCGCTCCCTCGTTCGAACTACCTGTCGCAGTCCACCGCGCACGGGACTCGTCGCTCCGCCCCTCGTCGTTGTTCGCTGAGAAGTAGCGGGAGGTAGATTTGAACTACCGATCTCCGGGTTATGAGCCCGGCGGAATCTCCTGGCTATCCCATCCCGCTACCTCTTCGTACCGGACTCGGGTAGGTAAGGGTTGTGGTTCGGTCGCCGTCTGCGAGTCAGGAACACGGCGACGGCACGGCGACGGTCGGGACCGACGCAGTGTCAGTGAGGAGATACGAGTGCCGTGCAAGCGACCTCGCGCCTACAGGGTGTAGTCGTGCTCGCCCGTCTCGCTCTCCAGGAAGGCCGTCAGCAGGTCGACGGTCGCGGCGATGTCCTCGTGGTGAGCGCTCTCGGTGACGGTGTGGAGGTAGCGCGTCGGTATCGAGAGGGCGCCGACGGGCGTGGCGCCGTTGGCCCGCTGGAAACTCGCCGTGTCCGTCCCGCCGCTGGGGAGGATTTCGAGCTGGTGGGGAATCTCGGCGGACGCCGCGACGTCGCGCAGGCGCCGGTTGACCTTCGGGTTCGTGATGACCGAGGAGTCCTTGAGTTTGATGGCGGCTCCCTCCCCGAGGCGGGTGACCTGCTTGCTCTCGTCGACGCCGGGCGTGTCGCTCGCGACGGTGACGTCGAGGGCGATGGCGAGGTCCGGCGAGAGGTCGACGCCGAGGGTCTCGGCCCCGCGGAGGCCGACCTCCTCCTGGACCGTCGCGGCGACGTGGACGGTCACCGGAGGGTCCTCGATGCGGCGGGCGGCCTCGAGGACGGCGAACAGGCAGACGCGGTCGTCGAGGGACTTGCCGGTCACGAGGTCGCCGACGGTCGTGGTGGTCTGGTCCATCGTGACGAGGTCGCCCGGCGAGACGCGCTCGGCAAGCGCGTCGCCGTCCATGCCCATGTCGACGTAGACGTCCTCGACCTCGGGTTCGGTCGCGCCCTCGTCGCCCTTCTGGGTGTGGGGCGGGGGCGAGCCGATGATGCCGGTCAGGTCGCCGTCCTCGGTGTGGACGGTGACGCGCTGGGCGCGCAGGACGCGGGCGTCCCAGCCGCCGAGCGCGTCGAGCTGGAGGAAGCCGTCGTCGTCCACGTGCCGGACCATGAACCCGATCTCGTCCATGTGCGCACCGACGACGACGCTGTAGTCGCTCTCGCCGCGTATCGTCCCGACGACGTTGCCCATCGCGTCGGAGGTGACCTCGTCGGTCGTCTCCGAGAGCTCCCGCCGGACGATGTCGCGGACGCGGTCCTCGTACCCGGGGACGCCCCGCTCTTCGGTCAGTTCCTTCAGGAGGTCGTAGTCGAAGTCGAACTCCGCCATGTCCGCGAGTTGCGGCGCCGTGCAATAGACGTGACGACTCAGACGTCGCGGTCGACGACGAACCGGGCGAACGCGGCGAGTCGCTCGGCCGGTTCGGGTTCGAGCGCGAGCGCGTCGAGGTGGTCGAGCGCGCCCTCCGAGAGCGCCTCGGCGCGCTCGCGGGCGTACGTGACGCTCCCGGCGGCGTCGAGGAGGTCGACCACCTCGCGGACCTCGTCGTCGGTGTTCTCCTCGGCCCAGAGCAGTTCCTCCAGACGGGCGACGTCCTCGGCCGGGGCGTGTTCGGCGGCGTGGATGACCATCAGGGTCTTCTTGCCCTCGCGGACGTCGTTGCCGACGCCCTTGCCGAAGTCGCCGCCGGCCTCCATGCTCGTCTCGACGTCGAGGACGTCGTCGGCCACCTGGAAGGCGACGCTCATGCGTTCCGCGTACCGGGCGGCCCCGAGTTCCGTCTCGCGGTCCTGGCCGGTGACGATGGCGGCGAGACGGGCGACGATGCGCCCGAGACAGCCCGTCTTGCACGCGCACATCTCCAGGTACTCGTCCTCGTCGAGGTCGATGGCGCGCTCGTTGTGCCAGCAGATGTCCATCCCCTGGCCGAGGTGCGTCCGGTTCAGTTCGTCCATGAGCATCTCGTAGGCGGCCAGTCGCGTCTCCGCGTCGAGGTCGCCGGGGTTCCGGGTGATTATCTTCAGCGGGAGGAAGTACATCGCGTTGCCGGCGTTGAGCGCCACGTCCACACCGTACTCGTGGTGGAGCGCGGGGGCGCCCCGGCGCATCGTCGCGCCGTCCTCCACGTCGTCGACGATGATGGTCCCGTTGTGGAGTATCTCGGGGATGCAGGCGTAGGGGAGGTACGCCTCGGGGTCCTCGCCGAAGGCCTCACAGAAGGTGAGAAAGAGGACGGCGCGCCAGCGCTTGCCGCCGCGGTCGAGGAGCGCCCAGACGGGGTCGGAGAGCGCGCGCTGGATGGTCTCGGCGGAGTAGGCGTAGGACGCGGGCCCGAAGAAGTCGGCGAGGTACGCCTCGTCGACCGTCCGGGGGAGCAGTCGCTCGATTTCCGCGTCGATGACCGGTCGCCACTGTTCGAGGACGTCCCGCATACACTGCCCGGTCACGGCGACGGGTCAAAAGCCTCGCCATTCGGCGGACGTGAACCGTGTTACGACACAACGCTTAGGCACCCGTCGACCCGACTCCAGCCATGACCGACTGGATCGGCGCGACGTTCACGGACCGCGCCGGCTGGGACCACCTCGAGACGCTCGTCGACCTCGGCGACCGGATGGCCGGCAGCGCGGGCGAACGCGAGGCGGCGGAACTGACCCGCGACGCCCTCTCGGCTGCCGGCGCGCGCGACGCCCACCTCGACGAGTTCGACGTGACGGGGTGGACGCGGGGGACGAGTACGGTCCGCGTCGACGGCCGCGACCTCGCCTGCATCGCTCTCCCGCGGAGCCCCGCCAGCGACGCGACCGGCGCGTTCGCCGACCTCGGCTACGGCCTGCCGACCGACTTCGACCGCGAGTTGGAGGGAAAGGTGGTGCTGGTCTCCTCGGCCGTCCCCGACTACTACGAGCGGTTCATCCACCGCCGCGAGAAGTACTACCGTGCCGTTCAGGCCGGCGCCGCGGCCTTCGTCTTCGAGAACCACGTTGAGGGCTGTCTCGCCCCCACCGGGAGCGTCGGGACCGGCGACGACCCCATCGGCGACATCCCCGCCGTCGGCGTCTCGAAGGAGGTCGGCGCGCGCCTCTCGCGCTGGTGTTCCGGCGACGACGCGCACCCGGTGACCGTCGAGGTCGACTGCGAGTACGGCCCCGCGACCAGCCGGAACGTCCACGCCGTCGTCGGTCCCGACACCGACGAGGAGGTGCTGGTGACGAGCCACGTCGACGCCCACGACATCGCCGAGGGCGCGATGGACAACGGCGCCGGCACGGCGATGGTCGTCCAGGTGGCGCGCGCGCTCGCCCGGCGCGAGTCCGACCTCGAACGGAGCGTACGCTTCGTCTGTTACGGGAGCGAGGAGGTGGGCCTCTGCGGGTCGACGCACGACGCCGAGCGGCGCGACCTCGACCGCGTGAAGGCCATCGTCAACTGCGACGGCGTCCTGCAGGGGCGGACGCTCTCGGCGTATACGCACGGCTTCGACGACCTCGAACGCGTCCTCCGCGAGGTGGCCGAGCACTTCGACCACCCCCTCGGGATGAACCCCCAGCAGGGCCCCCACAGCGACCACTGGCCGTACGTCCTCGCCGGCGGCGTCCCCGCCTACCACGTCACGAGCGAGACGGACGGGAGAGGCCGCGGATGGGGGCACACCCGCGCGGACACCCTCGACAAACTGGAGTCCCGGGACCTGCGCGAGGGGGCCATCCTCCTGACGGAACTCGTCGTCCGCCTGGCGCGCGCGGACACCGAGGTGGCCCGCCGCCCCCCGGAGGACATCGTCGCGGCACTCGAACGCGAGGGCCACGCCGAGGGGCTGCGCATCACGGGCGACCTCGACTCGCTCGACTGAGCGGATGGAGGGACGCCCCGCCCCGGTCGGAGACCGTTCGCGCGCGCCGCCCGCCCCCGACGACGTGAGTCACGCTTTTGCACGGGCGACGCGAGGTATCGCCCAATGAGCGAGGAGGCCGCGGCCGACGAACCGAGCGGGGAAGCGACGGAGGGACGGCCGCGCGTCGGCGTCGTCGGGTCCGACGACGCGGCGCTCGTCGCGAGCGTGGAGGCGGCCGGCGGGGAGGCGATTCGCGCGGCGTCGGTCGACGAGCGGGGGTTCGGAGCGGACCTCGACGCCGTCGTCGCCGTCGGCGAGCGGGCGCTGCTCTCGCTCGCCCCCACGCCGCCCGCCCCGATACTGCCGGTCGCCGTCGACGCGCCGCTCGGCGTCGCCCCGGGGTCGGCGGGCGCGGCCGTCGAGCGCGTCGTCGCGGGGACGGCCCGCACCGTCGACGCCCCGGTCGTCGGCGTGGCGCACGCCGGCGGCGAGACGCACGCGCTCCTCGATGTGACGCTGGTGACCGCCTCGCCGGCGCGCATCTCCGAGTACTCCGTCGAGAGCGAGGGGCGGACGATAGCCCGGTTCCGCGCCGACGGCGTGGTGGTCGCGACGCCCCTCGGGAGTCGCGGCTACGCGCGGGCGGCCGGCGCCCCGGAACTCGCCCCCGGCAGCGGCGTCGCCGCCGTCGCCCCCATCTCGCCGTTCGCCATCGACCCCGACCGGTGGGTGCTCCCGCTGGGGACCCTCACGCTCCGCGTCGAACGCGACGAGGCGGCCGTCGACCTGCTCGCCGACGACCGCCGCGAGGGCCCGGTCGCACCGAACGACCCGGTCCGCATCCGGCCGACCGGCACCCTCCAGGTGTTCGTCACGGAGGGGCGAGGATTGGAAAGGCACTAATGGGTGCACGACACCGGTTTAGGTATGCAGTCTTCGGTCTCGCTGTTCGGCCCCGTCGACACCATCCTCGGGCCGTACATCGAATACGTCCTGCTCGTCCTGGTGTTGGTGAACATGGTCGCCCGGGCGGCCGAGTATCGTTCCCACGTCAAACAGGCGCGCGACGGCGGCGTCGACGCCATCGGCCGGAACCCGGTCCGCGTGGCGACGAACTTCCTCCTGCTCGTCGGGGGGTTCTACTTCCTGACCGTCGAGTACCACGCCGGGTTCGTCTTCTCGGTTCTGGTCGTCGGGATGGTCATCACCGACGTCTTCGAGTTCGAGTCGCGCCTGGTCGAGGCGCGCCGCGACATCGGCATCGAGCGCCCGAAGGGGTCCATCGCCGCCTCCGTGCTCGTGCTCCTCTACGCGGCGTACACGAGCCTGTTCTTCCTCATCGCCGACTACTGGGGCGCCGTCATCTGAACTGACCCCCGCCGTTCGTCTCGTGACGCCACCGGCCACCACACCCGACCAGCCGTCTTCTACACGCGCGTCGTCGCCGTCCAGCGGGACCACCGCACCGTAGCCACGACCAGTCATCGACGGAAGGGAGCAGTCGCCACTGCCGCGACGCCCCTGCACGCGAGACCGCGGTGACGAGCGGGGCGAGGTGGGTGACACGAGGGGGGCGAGGTGGGTGACACGAGGGGGGCGAGGTGGGTGACACGGTGAAGACGAGACGAGCGGGGCGACGTGCGGACGTCGACGCCGCTGGACGGTCGTCGTGAGAACGGAGAGAGAGAGGTGTCGGTCGGGGGGCGAGCCGGTTCTAGCCCGAGCGTGCCAGGCGAATCTGACGGATCGCCGGGATGATGACCCAGAAGGTGAGCGCACCGAGGATGGCGAAATAGAACATAGCGTCCATGAGGACGAGGCCGATCTGGTCGTAGACGTTGGGGTCCTCGGGGAGCGGTCCGACGAGCTGTGCGCCGGAGAACGACGGCGTCCGGTACCAGCCAGCGAACGTGAGCCAGCCGAACAGCCCCACGATGAGCGCCGTGAGCCCCTTGATGAATTCGTCAGCCATTATCGGGAGTTAGTCACCGTCGTCTTTAGGGTTTCCCATTCCCGCGGTCCGAAAGCGCGTCCCGAGGATGTACGTCCCCGCGCCGGCCCCGATGAGCGCGATACCGATGAGCGCGAAGGTCACCTGGAGGACGCCGTCGGGGACGGGCGCGGCGGCGATGGCGTCGCGGACGACGAACGGGACCGGCGGGAGCACCGTGGGGGCACCGAGCAGCGTCCCGAGGAAGCCGGGGAGGCCGGCGAGCGAGACGTAGAACAGGGCGACGGCCACTCCGATGCGCTCGCCGAGGCCCCCACCCGACCGGACCGCCCGGTAGCCGAGGTAGAGGACGGCCGGGAGCACGACGCCGACGAGCAGGCCGAGCAGCAGGAACCGCTGGACGACGTTCGTCGCCGCGTCGAGGAACAGGAACCCGAGGATGATGAGGGCCACGGCGACGAGCGTCGAGGAGACGATGACGGTCTTGTAGAGGTCGAGCGAGACGACCACGTCGCCGTCCGTCCCGCGCCGTGGCTGGTCGGAGGCGTCGGACATGAGAGAAGTGAGGGGCCGCGATTACTTCACTTCGGCGGACGCAGCCGGTAGTACCGCCGATTGAGTTCGAACATGTACCCCTCGCGCATCGACTTGAGCACGCCGTAGGCGATGAAGCCCGCGACGAACGGCAGCAGGAACGTCAGGTCGAACAGGAGGTTCGGCTCGATGGGGACCAGGTTCTTCACCGACAGCACGCTGATGGTGAACGCGAAGACGATGCCGAAGACGCCGACGGCCGCCCAGAACGGCTGCTCGACGGGCCGGCGGGCCGACCCCTTGTTCAGGAAGGGGACGATGGCGATGAACCCGACGACGACCAGGTTCGCCAGCACGCCGTAGGTCCGGTCGGCCATCAGCTGCTGGCCGCCCAGCAGGCTGATCTCGGGGTTCAGCGGCCCCAACTTGAGCAGGCCGAACGACCAGTAGAGGTACCAGTCGGGCAGGATGACCGGGGGCGTCTGACTCGGGTTCGCGGGGGCGTCGATGTGCATCGGCAGCGCGGCCGAGAGGAACAGGATCATCCCCACGAAGAAACTCGTCAACGCGAGGTTGCGAATCATCTCGTGGGGCCAGGTCGGGAACCCGAGGACGTCTCGTTCGATGTAGCTCGACTCCGTGCGGAGGTCCTGGTCCTCACGCCGGGCGCGTTCGAAGTACTCGTACGTCAGACGAGGGAGCCCCTCCGAGCGAGCCTTTCGCTCGCTCCACGTCGGGGTCTCGTCGTCCGGGGCGACGATACCGGTACCGTCGGCCCGAACCTCCTCGCCGCTGTCGTCGCTCGGAGGCATGTCTAGGTGATACACTCTAGCGAGCGGGGAAGCTTCAACGTTGTGTTAGCCGTGCCGCCGCCGTCGAAAAATCGAACGACGGGACGGACGGTTCGAGTCGGAAACGGAGTCTCTGCGGCGCCGAAGCGAGGAGAGAAAACGAGCCGTCGAACGCGACAGCGAGCCGGCCCGGTCAGTGGGGCTCGGCGATGCCCTGCATCCAGACGATACCGATGTGGATGGCGATGAGCGCCGTCGTGATGAACGGCAACAGGAACACGTGGAGGATGTACATCCGCTGGAGCGTCGCCTGGCTCAGCGAGAAGCCGCCGAACAGGAGCTGGGCGACCCACTCGCCGGCGAGCGGAATCGAGAGCGACATCTCGACGCCGATCTGTCCGGCCCAGAACGCCAGCTGGTCCCACGGCAGGAGGTAGCCGGTGTACCCGAAGACCATCGTCAGCGAGATGAGGACGATGCCGAGGATCCAGTTGAGTTCGCGGGGCTCCTTGTACGCGCCGGTGAAGTACACCCGCAGCATGTGCAGGAACACCGCCGCGACCATCACCTGGGCCGACCACCGGTGGAGCGACCGGAGGAAGAACCCGAAGTTCAGCTCGGTCATGATGTAGGTGATGGAGGCGTACGCGGACGTCGGGTCGCCCGTCGTCGCTGGCGCGTAGTAGAAGCCGAGGAAGGCACCGCTGATGGCGGCGACGACGTAGGCGATGGTACTGAACGACCCGAGTGCGTACAGCGGGTACCAGTACCAGAACTTGTTGTCGAGGTTGTACTGTTCGGTGTGACTCTTCGGCATCTGCATGTTGACCTTGTAGTAGAGGTTCTCGAGGACCTCGAGGTAGTCAACGAGGCGCAGACGCTTGTCGAGCCAGATGAGGACGGTGAGATAGCCGCGTTCGACCGGCGAGAGCTCCTTGCTCTTCATCCAGCCGCCGTGGTCCATCTCGTCTTTGCGTTCGAGGCTCATGTGTCGTGGTAGCTCAGTAGTGGTCTCCGCGGGTTAATCATTCTCCTCCGTCCCCCTCGGGGCGCGGGAGCGCGACGAACGAGGACGCGATCCAGCTGTAGGGGTCGTAGACGGACTGGTGACACTGGCAGTAGACGTCGTTCGCGGCGCCGAAGCGTGTACTGTCGCTGTAGGCCTTGAACGCCGGCACGCAGCAGAAGTGCGTACACTTGTCGAGCCAGGCCATGAAGCCGTCTTCGGTGGTCGCCGCCTGGATGAACTCGCCGAGCGGACCGCCCTGCTGGCGCATCTCGATGACCTCCTGACTTCGGATGACCTGCACGGGGATGGTTTGCGAGCCCTCGACGTCCTGGGAGCGCCAGTTGGCCATCGCCGGCTTGCCGCCGGGGGTGCCGACGCCCGTCTCGAAGCCCTCGTAGTCCTCGAACTGCGAGACGTTCAGCGGGTCGCCCTCGGAGAGTTCCTCGTTCTGCCAGTCGTACGGGGAGTCGGCGGCGGAGAAGAACGTGTTCTCCTGGTCGGCGTCGGGCTGGATGCCCGCGTACGTCTGGATGCCGCAGTACTGGAACCACTCCGAGGAGTACGTCTGCCCGCCGAGTTGCGTCTCGGCGATCTGTATCTCCTGGCCCTGCTCCTCGACGGTCTGGACTTCCGGCCAGACGCCCCCGATGTCGCCGTTGTCGGCGATCTGTATGGGGATGACGGGCATCCCACGCGGGGCGGGACCTTCCGTGTTCTCGATGCCGACGAACTCGGTGATACCACCGCCCGCACCGGTGGGGTCCGTGGCCGTCCCGATGGCCGCGGCCGCCCCGCTGCCGACGCCGGCGAGCACACCTGCCCCGACGACGCCCTTCACGAAGCGCCGTCGGCCACTCTCGGTCGGATATTTGTCGTTGTCTGCCATGTTATCGCTTGTAGTAGGGGTAGACTGCGCGCTTTACGTTCTCCCAGGCACCCTCGCCGCCGAGTTCGGTGCCGTACATGTCCTCCTCGCGGATGTAGAGGTCCTCCCACTTGCGCCGGCGCTTCTTCACGATCATCACGTCCGGGAGGAACTCCTTGCGGTAGAGCAGGAGGATGAACGCGAGGTCGATGAAGACGAGCGACAGCAACCCGCCGAGGTACATGTTCCCGAACTCCTCGAGGCCCCACCCGGTGGCGAGGCCGTAGGAGAACATGCCGACGAGGACGATCTCGAGGACCGTGAGCAGGACGATGGCGATGGCGGCCGTCGTGCTCTCGCGGGCCGGTTCGTACCGGTGGATGTCGCCGTAGCTGTTGTTACCAGAACTCATCAGTTACCACCCTTGGTGTTGGGGCTCTCGCCGTACTTCAGGAGGTAGAACGTGAAGATGAGCGAGACGATCATCATCATGATGGTCGCGATGCCGACGAAGTGCGGCTGGATGGGGACGCCCATCTCCTTGGGGTCGGCGGGTTCCGCCGCCGCGGCCGCGGGCGACGTCCGCGGGACGTCCTCGCCGATGGCGACGGCGCCGAGCATGCCCTGGCCGGCGTGGGGGTCGCACTGGTAGGTCGCGATGGGGCCGCCCTCGGCGGTCCACTCGAAGGTCCCCGACGCCTGGGGGCTGCCGCTCTCGAAGTCGGCACCGTCCTGGGCGACGACGTTGTGACTGCCGCCCTCGCCGGTCCACTCCCAGATGATGGTCGCGCCCTCGTCGACGTGGACCGCCACCGGGTCGAACGCGAGGCCACCCTCGCCCGCACCGACTTCGACGGTCACTTCGGACTCCCCGCGCGCGTCGACCGTTCCGCCTTCTTCCCAGCCGGCAGCGTCGTCGAGGAACCCGCCGTAGTCGATGGGACCACTCCCGCCCCCACCCCCACCGCCAGAGGACTCGTTACCGCCGCTCTCGTTACCGCCACCGGCGGACTCGTTGCCACCCGAGGATTCGTTCCCCCCAGCGGACTCGTTGCCGCCCGCGGACCCGTTACCGCCGCTCTCGTTCTCCTGAGCGGCGGCGGAGCCAGCGGCAACCGTGACGGCACCGGCAGTCCCACCGGCCGTCATGAGAAATTGCCGTCTATTCATACACAACCTCACGTCGGAACCCGGTTCGTATAAACCCACCGAACGTGCCGAGAGGGCTTCTACCGGGCTTACGCGGTGTTCTCGTTGGATTCACTCTCGGCACCCTCCTCTTCGAGGTCCGGTAACTGCCCGCGCTCGATGTCGTCGAGGAACGCGGGGCGTTCGTCCGAGTCGATACCGACCGCCCGCAGTCGGTTCCGGTACTCCTCCGCACGGAACCGGTCGGAGAGGCGCGCGTTCGCCACCAACAGGAACAGCAGGAGGCCGATGACGAGGAAACCGGTGCCGACGACGATGCCGAGGAGCGTGTCGAGGCCGAGCAGCGGAATCGCCGCGAACATCGACAGCCCCACGAGCACCTGGACGCCGGCGACGGCCTGGAGCATCCGGTTACCGAGTTCGCCGCTCCCCTCGGGGACGTCGAGCGGGTCCGGGAGCGTCTCCTCCGCCGGCGGGTCGCTCACCTCGTAGTCGTCCATCGAGCAGAGCGCGACCGTCGGCTTCACGTCACGGAGGACGGTCCCCATCCCCTCGACGGTCCCGTCGCCGTACACGACGGCGTACCCCTCGTCGGAGTAGGCGACCACCCGGTCGGGGTCCGCGAAGCGTTCGAGGCGCGCGAACACGTCGCGGTTGGCGACGCGGTTCTTCAGGTCCGCCTCGACGCGGTCGAGCAGTTCCGGGCCCGTAATCCACGTGTCGGGGTCGAACGCCGCCTCCCACTCCTCGGGCGTCATCCGGGCCATGTCCTCCGGGCGGAAGTCGTCGAAGTCGTACTTCTCGTCGACCTGCGCGCGGAGTTCCTCGAGCGAACGGTCCGGGGACCCGTCGCTGGTCGACTCGGGCGCGTCGTCCGCGCCCCCGTCCCCCTCGTCGGGTCCGTCGGCCGACGACCGAGAATCCGCCATGGTCCGTGGTTGGTCCGCTCGCCGTATAGACGTTCCGACGCAGTGACGAGCACGGGTGCGCAGCACGTCGGTTCCGTCACCCTCAAGCGCCCGCCCGTCGACGTTCGTGTATGTTCGGACTCAGCGAGACGGGGACGGCAACCCTCGTCGCGCTCTCGGTGTCGCTGAGTTTCCCGCTGTTCCTCTACGGCGCGTGGATAATGATCGACGCCGAGGAGGTGACGTGGGGCGTCCTCACGCACCACCTGAAGTTCATCGTCACCGGCCTCGCGCTCACCACCGTCCCGCTCGTGACGTGGATGGCCCCTCGCTTTTTCGACCAGCTGAACGGGTTCGCCGCGCTCCACGCCTTCCTCGGCCTCCAGGCGTACGCGATGCTCGCGTTCGGCGCGACGGGCATCGTCCGCATCTTCCGCGCGAAGTGGGAGCACAACCTCTACCACGACTACGACGCGGACGTCCTGCTGGACGAAATCGGCGACGAGAGCATGCGCTTCTGGCGCCGGCGTCTCCGGGTCGGCGTCTTCGGCTACGTGCTGTTCTGGCTGCTCGCGTACGTCGTCGGCATGGCGCGCTACGTCGTCAAGTACGGCCTGCTCTAATCCCAGGACTCGCCGCTGGCGAGGTCGACATCGTGGTCGAGTTTCGAGGAGGGACAGACGTCCTCGAGGACGCAGTCCGAACAGTCGGGGTTCCGGGCAGTGCAGGTCGCACGCCCGTGGTCGATGAGCAGGTGGGTGAACACCTGCCACTTCGACTCGGGGACGACGGGGAGCAGGTCCGCCTCGATGCGCTCGGGGCGCTCCTCCTCGGTCAGTCCCAGTCGCCGCGAGAGTCGCCTGACGTGCGTGTCGACGACGATGCCCTCGACGATGTCGTGGCCGTGCTGGAGGACGACGTTCGCCGTCTTCCGGCCCACGCCGGGGAGGTCCGTGAGCGCGCTCATGGTGTCGGGCACCTCGCCGTCGTGTTCCTCGGCGACGATGCGCCCGATGCCCTTCAGGTAGCCCGCCTTGTTGTTGTGGAACGTGATGCCGTAGATGGCGTCCGCGAGTTCCGCCTCCGACGCCCGCGCGTAGTCCTCCGGCGTCCGGTAGGTCTCGAAGAGGTCCGCGGTCACGCCGTTGACGCGTTCGTCGGTACACTGCGCGGAGAGGACCACCGCGACGAGCAGTTCGAGGCGGTTCGAGTAGTCGAGCGAGATGGTCGAGTCGGGGTACGCCTCCTCCAGCCGGTCGATGACCTCCACGGCCTGTTCCTCGCGCGAATCGAGGGGGACTCCCATGGCGAATCGGCGCGCGGAACCGACTTCGGTGTTGTCGTTCGTCGCGGCACGGTGGTCCGAGCGCGGTCCGACAGGTGGGGCTGTCGAATGGGACGAACTACCCCCCTGCCGTCCCCGCTCCGACCCATGCCCGGTCCCGTGTTCCGCTCGAACGACCGCGTCGCCCTCCGGACCGTCGAGGAGTCGGACCTCGACTTCCTCCGTGAGACGAGTAACCACCCCGACGTGCGCCGGAACGTCGGGAACTCCGCCCCGCACGACGCACTCGCCACGCGCGAGGAGTTCGAACGGAAGAGTACCGACGACGACACCGCCGAGTTCCTCGTCTGCGTCGAGGACGAGCGCGTCGGGGTCGTCGGCCTCTACGACGTCCGCGACGGGTGGGGCCGCGCGGAGACGGGCTACTACCTCCACCCCGACCACTGGGGGAACGGCTACGCCACCGACGCGGTCCGACTCGTCTGCGAGTACGGCTTCCGCGAGCGACGACTGAACAAGGTTGCCGGACGCACCTTCGCGTTCAACGAGGCGTCGGGCCGCGTGCTGGAGAAGGTCGGCTTCGAGTGCGAGGGGCGACTCCGCCGGGAAGCGTTCGAGCGCGGGACGTACGTCGACCTGCTGTACTGGGGACTGCTCGCCGAGGAGTTCGAGGCGTGAGTCTACTTCACAGTCCGAGTTCGCGCCCGAGCACGAGGCGCTGTATCTCGCTGGTCCCCTCGCCGATCTCCATCAGCTTCGCGTCACGGTAGAAACGCTGGGGGGCGAAGTCGGTCGTGTAACCGTAGCCGCCGAGGACCTGGACGGCGTCCTCGGCCACCTCGCGGGCGGCCTCGCTCGCGTCGTACTTCGCCATGGCGGAGATGCGGGTGACGTCCTCGCTGGCGTCGTACTTCGTGGCGGCCTTGTGGGTGAGCAGGCGCGCGCGCTCGGCCTTGCGGTCCATCTCGACGAGCATGTCGCGGACGGCGTCGAACTTCCCGATGGGTTTGCCGAACTGCTCGCGCTGCTTGGCGTAGTGGAGCGCGGCGTCGAACGCGCCCTGCGCCAGCCCCGTCGAGAGCGCGGCGATGGAGATGCGCCCGCCGTTGAGCGTCTTCATCGTCTGCGTCCAGCCCTCGCCCTCCGCGCCGAGCAGGCGGTCCTCGGGGACGCGGCAGTTCGTGAACTTGATCTCGCAGGTGGGCGAGGCGTTGAGGCCCATCTTCTCCCACTCGGTGACGACCTCGAACCCGTCGTCCTCGCGCGGGTCGACGATGAACGTCGAGATACCGTCGTAACCCGCGCCGGGGTCGGTGACGGCCTTCACGAGGATGCTCCCCGCGACGCTCGCGTTCGTGATGAACTGCTTCGTCCCGTCGATGACGTACTCGTCGCCCTCCTTCCTCGCCATGGTGTCCATGTCGCTCGCGTCGCTCCCGGAGCCGGGTTCGGTGAGCGCCCACGCGCCGAGGTACTCGCCGGTGGCGAGCGGCGGGAGCCAGCGCTCCTTCTGGGCGTCGGTGCCGAACAGCTCGATGGGCTTGGTGGCGAGGCTCGTGTGCGCGGCGTACGAGAGGCCGATGGAGCCCGAGACGCGACCGAGTTCCTCGGTGACCAGCGCGTACATCAACTGGTCGCCGTCGAGGCCGCCATACTCCTCGCTCACGGGCACGCCCATCATGTCGAGGTCGGCGAGCGCGTCGAACACCTCCTCGGGGAAGCGGTGTTCCTCCTCGATGTCCCACGCGATGGGTTCTATCTCCTCCTCGCAGAACTCCCGCACCGTGTCGCGAATCATCCGGTGCTCGGCGGGCAGGTCGAAATCCATGGTTCGACTCACGAGGGAGCGCTGATAAACGCTCCGGCAAGTGTTGCGAGGGGCGCTCAGCGGCCCGTCTGGCCGGAGAGACGGTCGGACGCGTCGCCGGCGCCGAGGTCGAATCGGTTGGCGTGGGTGAGCGTCGTCCAGCCGAGGAGCCGCTCGTCGCGCACGGGGCGCCCGCGCGAGTCGATGGCGTCCTGGTGCTGTTCGACGTAGGTCGGTTCGTTGCGCACCTCGCTCCCCCGCGACCGGACGACGCGGAGGAACGACTCGTCCTCCCACTGCGAGTACGCGAGTTCGTACGCCGAGGTCCCCTCCTCGCGTTCGCGGGCGGCGAACCCGCCGACTTCCCCGAAGCGTTCGTCGAACGCCTCGGGGTCGAAGAAGAAGGGGACGTGCGCCTCGAACAGCCGCCGGAGGGCCGGTTCGCCGTCTCGCTCGTACCCGTAGAGGTCCTCGCCGTAGTGGCGGCCGAGTTCGGCGGCCGTGACGAACGCCTTCAACGCGTACAGCGAGTAGCTGAGTCCCTCCGAGCGCTGGAGTTCGTTCGCGAGCAGCCAGTCCTCGCGGCGCTGGCGGAACCCGTCGGCGCGGATGCGGTCGAACGCCTCGCGCAGGCGCCCGTCGTCGCCGAGGTACGCCGCACCCGCCGCCCGACACGTCTCGCGCCAGACGAAGATGTTCTGGACCCAGTCGGGCGTCGCCGTCGGAATCGTCGAGAGGAACGTGTCGGTCCACTCCTCCAGTGCGGCGTGCGACCCGACGCTCCCGTCGTCCCACGCGTCGTGGTTCCGGACGAGGTCGGCACCGTACCACAGTTTCGGAATCGTGACGTACAGTTCGATGCCGTTGGTCAGGCGCGGTTCCATCCGCGTCTCGGGGTCGAGGAACCAGTGGTCGAGGAACGCGACGGTGCGTTCGGCGTAGCGGTCCTCGCCGGTGAACTGGTAGGCGAGGCCGAGGTCGCGCACCCGGTCGCCCATCTCGATGGCGGCGGTGTAGTCGGCGCGCGCCGACTCGCCCGACCCGGGGTCGCCGCTCCGGAAGGTCGACCCCCCGCTGTCGGTGACGCTCCGCGGCGTGGCCGTCAGCGACTCCCGCACGTCGGCGGCGAACGTCTCGAAGGCGCTCGCCCACGGGTCGTCGCCGGCCAGGACGCGCCGGCGCACCGCGGCCAGTTCCCCGAGGTGGACGAACAGCGCCGGACGCCGCTCGCCCGTCGGGAGACCGGTCGACCCGTCCTGTGCGCCCCCGCGACCGGTCCCGAGGCCGGTCACGCCCGCCACCGTCGCGACCCCTCGCAGATACCGCCGTCGGCTCCACCCGCCGCCGTCACCTGTCATCGTCCCGTGACGTCGGCCGGCGAGAGTGGTATCGATTTCGGCCCTCCCGACGACGGTCAGGGGTTCCGAGGGGACGGGCGTGACCGTCGAGTGTGGCGCGGCGACCGCTACGCGACCGAGTAACACTCATACTCGCGGGTCGTCTCGTCTCGTCGTATGGCCGTCCGGCGGTTGCTGAAGGGGACCATCGAGTGGAACCGGCTCGAGAGCGTCGCGGTCGAGGTGGCCCGCCGGTACGACCGGTCGTCCGTTCGCGTCGAGTTCCTCGACGCCGACAACTGGCTCTCGACGCCGTTCGTCGTCGACGACCGCTGGTTCGTGAAGGTCGTCTCCGAGCAACACGCCCTCCTGCACGCGGTCCTCACCACCGGCCGGAACCTCGGGGCGTTCTCCAGCGGCGTCCCGGGGTTCTTCGACCACGTCCGCGACCCGGCGGAGATGGCCGACCTCGAACTGGCGGCGACCCGGCGGATGCGCGACCTGGGGGTGAACGTCCCCGAACCGGTCGAGGCGTTCGAGCACGACGGCCTCGGCGTCCTCGTCGTCGAGTACCTCCCCGCCTTCCGTACGCTCGGTGAACTCGACGAGAGCGAGGTGCTGCGCTACGCCCCCGAACTCTTCGACGCGCTCTCGCGTATCCACGACGCCGGCCTCGCTCACGGCGACCTGCGCGCGGAGAACGTCCTCGTCGCCGACGAGCGCCTCTTCCTCATCGACGCGACGAGCGTCCGTCCGGGGGCCGTCGAGCAAGCGCGGGCGTACGACGTCGCCTGCGCGCTGGCCGCCGTCACCCCCCTCCTCGACTCCCGCGCGGCCGTCGACGCCGCGCGCGAGCACTACCCCGTCTCGGTCCTGCTGGACGCGCGCGACTTCCTCGACTTCGTCAACATCCGTCCGGACCACGACTTCGACGCGGCGGGCGTGAAAGGCGAGATAGAGAAGGACGCGAGCGGCGGGGGCGAGGGTTAGACCCACCGCGTCGAGACGAACGCGTATGTCACCACGAGGTGCAGGGCGAACGCGAGGACGCCGACGACGAGCACGTAGTGATAGGGGACGTCGCGTTCGACGCGGAGGTACATCGCCCCGCCGACGAGCGCGGCGCTCGCGCCGCCGAGGACGAGGAGCGCGAGACCACCGAGGAGCCACGCGCCGCGGTTGGCGGGGTCCGCCGGAGTCGCGTCGCGTCGTATCTGGAACGCCCAGAAGGCGAGCAATCCGGCGGTCACGACCCCGAGCAGGAGGAAGTAGCCGAGCGTCGGCAGGGACTGGAGGGGGACGGAGACGGCGACCATGCGCTGAAATTCACGCTACCCGACAAAAATCTTGGGCGGCGCGGGCGGTCCCGGTTCGCGCGGTCCCCGCCTCACTCGGTAATCTCGATGCGGATGGCCTCCGCGTCGTCGCGTTCGCGGCGGGCCGCCTCGCGTTCGAGGTGGCGCTCGACGAGTTCGACGTTCCGGACGTTGGCCTTGATGAACGCGTCGAACACCGGGCCGACGACCGGCACCGCGCCCGCGACGGCGTCGGCCCCGATGTTCAGCAGCATGCGGACGATGGTGGAGTACGACACGCCGAGGTTGGCGGCCTCGACGACGATGTACAGCGAGAGGCCGGCGGCGGCGACGTCGCCGGCGCCCGGGAGGACGCCGAGCAGGGGGTCGATACCGAAGCGGAAGTCCGTCCCCGGGACGCGAAACCCCTCGTCGAGCAGGTATGCGACGGTGCGCATCCGGTCGAGGGCCGCTTCGTCCGCCGCGTCGAGCGCGATGTCGATGTCGTCGTCCATACCCCTCGCCAGGAGTGCCACCGACATGAGGCTACGTATCGCTCGGTGTTCCGACCTGTCCGTGCGGACGGAACGACTCGTGGACACGGTGAGTTTTTACCCCCCTCCCTCGCAATTCTTACCAGGATATGAGCCAGCAGACCACGGAGACCAACCGACACTACATCGCCGGCGAGTTCACCGCCGGCGCGGGTGAGGAGACGTTCGAGTCGCGCAATCCCGCCACGGGTGAGACGCTCGCGACGTTCGAGCGCGGGACGCCCGAGGACGTCCAGCGCGCCGTCGACGCCGCCGCCGACGCCTTCGAGGAGTGGCGCTCGCTCAGCCACATCGACCGCGCGGAGTACCTCTGGGACATCTACCACGAACTGCGCGAGCGCACCGACGAACTCGGGGCGGTCGTCACGAAGGAGTGCGGCAAGGAGATAAGCGAGGGGAGGGCCGACGTCATCGAGGCGTACCACATGGTCGAGTGGGCGGCGGGCGACGCCCGCCACCCGAAGGGCGACGTGGTACCTTCGGAGATTCCGGGGAAGGACGCCTACATGCGGCGCAAGCCCCGCGGCGTCGTCGGCTGTATCACGCCGTGGAACTTCCCGGTCGCCATCCCGTTCTGGCACATGGCGGTCGCGCTGGTCGAGGGGAACACGGTGGTCTGGAAGCCCGCCGAGCAGACGCCGATGTGCGGCCAGATCATCGCCGAGATGTTCGAGGACGCGGGCATCCCCGAGGGCGTCTTCAACATGGTCCAGGGCTTCGGCGACGCCGGCGCCGAAATCGTCGACAACGAGGCGGTCAACGCGGTGCTGTTCACCGGGAGCGCCGAGGTCGGTCACGAGGTCGCCCGCAAGGTCGCCGAGCAGCCGGGCACGCTCGCGGCCTGCGAGATGGGTGGGAAGAACGGCATCGTCGTCACCGAGGAGGCGGACCTCGACGTCGCCGTCCACTCCGCCGTGATGTCGAGCTTCAAGACGACGGGCCAGCGCTGCGTCTCCTCCGAGCGCCTCATCGTCCACGAGGACGTCTACGACGAGTTCAAGGAGCGCTTCGTCGAGGTGGCGAAGGGGGTGTCCGTCGGCGACCCGCTCTCCGAGGGGACGTTCATGGG
Organism: Halomarina ordinaria; assembly: GCF_030553305.1. Taxonomy (NCBI): domain Archaea; kingdom Methanobacteriati; phylum Methanobacteriota; class Halobacteria; order Halobacteriales; family Natronomonadaceae; genus Halomarina; species Halomarina ordinaria. The sequence goes on from NZ_JARRAH010000001.1 coordinate 1,308,141, forward strand.
ACCGGCCATCGAACCGGACCACGTCGAGAAGATACGCAAGTACAACGACCTCGCGCGCGAGGAGGCCACCGAGGTGCTCGTCGACCGCACCGAACTCGACGCGGACGAGATTCCCGAGGGGCACGAGGACGGCAACTGGGTCGGTCCGTTCGTCTACGAGGTCGAGTACGACGACGAAGGCGAACAGCGTTCCATCCGCGAGGAGGTCTTCGGGCCGCACGTCGCGCTCATGAAGTACAGCGGCGACGTCGAGCGCGGCGTCGAGATTCACAACGACACGCCCTACGGTCTCGCCGGCGCCATCATCAGCGAGGACTACCGGCAGATAAACTACTACCGCGACCGCGCCGAGGTCGGTCTCTCCTACGGCAACCTCCCGTGCATCGGCGCGGAGGTGCAACTCCCCTTCGGCGGCGTCAAGAAGTCCGGCAACGGCTACCCCTCCGCTCGCGAGGTCATCGAGGCCGTCACCGAGCGCACCGCCTGGACGCTCAACAACTCGAAGGACATCCAGATGGCTCAGGGACTCTCGGCCGACATCAAGACGCAGGAGGACTGACTCACGACTCGAGGCCGCAGTCTCGCTCTTTTACCGACTGCGACGGTCGAACGACGGAGAGGGACGGCGACAGCGCTCGGGTGCGTGGGTGTCCGGATGTGACGCGAAGGGGGAGGCGGTCGAATGCCGTCGAGGCCGACCCTCCTCGACAGCGGGTGTGGCGGCCTGTTTCACCGAACGAACGAGAAAAGCGCCCGTCCGGCACGTGTACATGCGAGCGCCTCGGTATAAAACGTTGACGACGGGACAGTCACGCGATAGCGAACCACACGCCCTACGACCGGCGGTCGCGGAGCGCGGGGAACTCCTCGCGGACGTCGGCGACGGCGTCGGGGTCGCAGTCGGCGACGACCAGCGCGGGGTCCTCGCCGCTCCCCGCGAGCGCGACGCCCCAGGGGTCGTAGACCGTCGAGCGCCCGACCAAGGCGGCGTCCTCGAACGCCCCCGACCCGTTGGCCGCGGCGACGTACGCGAGGTTCTCCACCGCGCGCGCCCGCGGGAGGAGCGTCCAGTGCTCGACGCGGGGGTAGGGCCACGCGCTCGGGACGCAGAACAGCGTCGCGCCCGCGTCGGTGAACGCGCGGTACAGTTCGGGGAACCGGAGGTCGTAGCAGGTGGTCGTGGCGACGCCGAACCCCTCGAAGTCGACGACGGGAAGGGACTCGCCGGGGACGAGCAGGTCCGCCTCCGCCGAGTCGTAGCCGAAGAGGTGGCGCTTGCGGTAGACGGCGCGCCGCTCTCCCGCCCGGTCGAGGAAGACGGAGGTGTTCGCGTACCCCTCGTCGGCCGGCCCCCCCTCGGTCGTCGCGAGGTCCTCGACGATGCTCCCCGCCACGATGGCCACCTCGCGGTCACGGGCGACCTCGGCCAGCCGCGAGAGCGTCGGCCCGTCGAGCGACTCCGCGCGGCGGGCGTAGGCGTCGAACGCGAAGTAACCGACGGTGAACACCTCCGGCAGGACGACGAGGTCCGCGCCCCGGTCGGCGGCCGTCTCCACGGCGTCGACCGCGCGGCCGACGTTCCCCCGCACGTCGGCGGCCTCGATGGCCAGCTGGGCGAGTGCGACGCGCATCTCAGTCGAGGCCGAGGTCCGCCCTGATGGCGTCCTCGAGGTTGTCGAGTTCGTCGTCGAGGTTACGCTTGAAGAAGCGCTCGACGCCGGGGAGTTTACCGTCGACGGTGAACCGGTTCGTCAGGCGCGTGCCGCCCTCGACCGACTCCAGTTCGTGTTCCCCGACGACGCGCATCACCTTCGAGCGCCCGACGAAGCGGACGTACGAGGGGGGTTCGACCGTCGTCTCGCGCGTCTCGACGGCGATGGTCCGGTCGACCAGCGGGATGGGGAGTTTCACGTGCCACGTGGCGGTCCGCTCGCCCGTCGTCTCGAACTCGTCGACGACGCTGATGGGTCGGGCCCGTTTCTCCGGGTCGGAGATGAAGTCCCACACGTCCTCGGGTGCCGCGTCCAACTCGAACGACCGCTCTACCCGGACAGTCATACCGGCACTTCGCCGGCGACCGTAAAAAGTGTCCTACCCGAGCGTCACGCGCCAGGTCGTCGAGCGCGCGCGTCCCCACTTCTCGATTTCGATGTCGTCGGCGGAGTCGGCGAGTCGCGGGAGCCGAGCGCCGACCTGCTTGGCGGAGAGGCCGATGCTGTCGGCGATGCGCTTCGCCCGGAAGTAGCTGTTTCCCTGCGCAATGCTCTCGTGCAGGTAATCGAGGATGCGCTGGTCCTCTTCGCTGAACTCGGCCATAGCTCCTCTAGGGGGCTTGCCGGATTAACGATTACGGCATTACTCGTAGAGGTGCAACGCCGCGACCGCGAGGACGCCCGCGAGCATCGCCGCCGCGAACCCCCACCCCGAGAGCACCTGGTTCCCGCCCATCGCGGCCACGTACATCAGCACCGCGCCCCCGAACCCGAGGACACCGAACACCAACGCGAGGCCGAGTTCCATGTCGGTTCCCGACGCCGTTCCTTCCATACGCGGCCAGGGGACCCGCCCGATAAAAACACTCCCGGTTCGATACCCTCCGGGAGCTCCGATATACCGGATACCGCGATAGCAAATCGGTTCGTCGCCCGACTCCCGGGGCGTATCGGGACGGACCCGGGTCCGCCGCGGCGGCCGCCTCCCACTCCGCGACGAGGTCGTCCGTGGTCGTGATGGTCACGCCGTCGACGTCTTCGAGGTACGCCAGCCCGTTTCGGTGGTCCTCCTCGGTGAACGCGTCGACGCCGGGGAGCGTTCGGCAGGCGGGTGCGTCCCGGTTCCGGGACGCTCTCGGTCGGAATCCGTGCCCTCCGCCGGGGAGGCGGGTCGGCGAGATAACCACGTTTTTGTGGTGGGCGAGCCAACTCCGTCCCATGTCTGACGAGGAGGAGCAGCCGACCGACGAGGAGCAGAGTACCGGCGACGGCGACGAGGAGAAGTCCTTCCGCGAGCGCGTCGAGGAGATCCGACAGCAACGAGAACAGGAGCGAGAGGAGGGAGAGGGCTCCTCGCGCGAGGAGCGCCTGGAGGAGGTCTTCGGCGGCGGCGGCGAGGGCGGCCCCGGCGGCATGGGCGGTAACCCCTTCGCCCAGATGATGGGCGGTATGATGGGCGGCGGCGGCGGCCCCGGCGGCATGGGCGGCGGCCCGGGGATGGGCGGTCCCGGTGGCCCCGGCGGCCCCGGTGCGCGCGGGCGCGAGCAGGGCGAGGAGGGGAACGAGGAACTCGTCCGCGAGGTCCGGAAGGTCCGCGACGAGATTCACGACGTGCGGCGCGAACTGGAGCGCATCGCCGACGCTCTCGAGGACTAGACGACCCTTCTCCCCGTTTCAGAAGCTCGCGAGACTCGACTGTAGCTCACGGTCGCTCGCCCCGTCGCGGAGTTCGTAGCCGACGAGGTCGCGCAGGTCGACCGCGTAGGTCCCCGTCTCGCGCTCCAGGACGAGGAGACGGCCTTTCGTCCCGCGGACGCGGCCCGTCGCTAGCGTCTCGGGAACGGGCTGGTCCGCGAGCGCGAGGCCGTAGTCGAACTCGAAGCGTTCGGCGACGTCGAAGTCCGCGAGCAGCGCCGCCCACGCCTCGTCGTCGACCCGGCGATGGAGACCGGCGACCTTCGTCGGGACGCGCACCCTGTCCGTGACGTCCCGTGCGATGTCGGCCTCCAGTTCGCGTGCGATGCGGCCGTTCGAGACGGTGTGGACGTGGGCCCCCCGGTCGGCACCCTGTTCCCGCAGGCGGGTCTCGAGGCGTTCGAGGCGCGTGACGCCCACCTTGAACGTCGCGGGTGCGAACGCGGCGAGGTAGACCGCGTGCTCTTGGTAGCAGTCCATCTCGTCCTTCAGACACGTCCCGGTACAGCGCGCGCAGACCCACGTCGAGCGGTGGGCCTCGCAGTACGGTGCCGCCGGCGCGTCGCAGGCGACGTGGCCGTCGGCGGTCAACGCGCCCGCGCAGTGGCGCTCGCCGAGGGAGAACGCGAGGTCCGCTCCGCGCGCGAGCGGGACGCGCTCGACGCCCCCGTCGGCGGCGTCGCTGGTCACGAGGAGGGCCGGGTCGAGTGGCTGGTAACCGACGACCTGCACGGAGGAACGTCGGCGCGCGCGCCTAATACGCTGTTCGCCTCGCCCGAACCGGCCCCTCACCGCCGGAGACGTGTGTCTCCCGCCCGCAGCGCGGTCGGGGCGAACAGTCATAACCTCGCCGCACCAAGTATGCGTGTGAAAGACACCCACGATATCGGGGCGCTCCAGCGACTCGACCCCGAGCGCTTCGCCGGCCTCGTGCGCGAGTTCGCCGACGCGCGGTGGGAGGACTGGACGGTGGAGGTCGCCCCGCCGACGCCGGCGGGCGCCATCGACGTCCACCTGGAGCGGGAGGGGCGACGACACCTCCTGCACGTCCGTCACTACCCCGAGACCAGCCGCGTCGACGTGCGGGTGGTCCGCGACCTCGTCGCCGTCGGCACCGAGCGGGGGTTCGACGCCGTCACGCTCGCGACCACGTCGGCGTTCACCCCGGAAGCGGCGAGCAGAGCGACCGAGGCGGACGTCGAGACGCTCGACGGCGAGGCGCTGGCCCGGGCGTTCGACGAGGCGGGCGTCGAGTTCCCGGAGGGGGACGGTGCCGAACTCGCCTCCTCGCTACGGACCCTCGACTACTGGCCCGAACCGCTCGTCGAACGCATCGAGGCCGTCATCGCCCTGCTCGACGAGGCCGCGCCGGACGACCAGCACCGCACGCGGACGAGCACCTACACGGACGTCGACTACTACCGCGAGGACGTCGAGGGACTGTTCGCGAAGGCGCGCGTCACGGGGCACAGTTTCCTCGCGTACGTGCGCGTCGACGGCCGCCTCCAGCCGGTCGTCAGGCTGTCGGTCCACGAGAGCCCCGAACGCTCGCTGGACGCGGAGCGAGAACTCTCCGCCGCCATCCGGCGGGCGCTCAGTCACTGAGCGAGAAGCGGTAGCGAACCGGGGCGACCCGCCTCCCAGCCCTCCGAATGCGGTCACGTGCCGGCGTCACGTTGACGTGCCGTCGCGGGACATCCCGTGTATGGTCACGACGACGACTGCCGCTGGCGCGTTCGCGCTCGGTCTCGCCGCGGTCCACGTCCTCGCGGGACGGCTCGGGCGCCTCGACCCCGCCTCGCGGCGGGCGACCGTCTCGTTCGCCGGCGGGGTGTCGGTCGCATACGTGTTCGCGCTGTTGCTCCCGGAGGTCAACCGCGCCGTCCTCGAGGCCGTCGAGAGCGGCAGTACCGTCGGGTCGTTCTTCCGACGCGACGTCCACGTCTACCTGGTCGTCCTCCTCGGGTTCGTCGTCTTCTACGGCGTCCACGCTCTCGTCGCGACGTCGAACCGGGACGCGGAGGCGAGCGACGCCGCGACGCCGGTGTTCGTCGCACACGTCGTCGCCTTCACCGGCTACAACGCGCTCGTCGGCTACCTCCTCTTCCACCAGGAGGGGCCGGGCCTCCTCGAACTCTCGTTCTACGCGGTGGCGCTCGGGATGCACTTCCTCGTCGTCGACGCGTCGTTCAGGCGGCACCACGGCACCGCCTACGACCGTCTCGGACGGTGGATTCTGGCGGGCGCGGTCCTCGCCGGAGCGGCCGTCGGTGCGGTCACGCCCATCGACGAGGCGACGCTGTCGGTGCTGTTCGCCTTCCTCGCGGGGAGCGTCGTGTTCAACAGTATCCGGGAGGAGCTCCCGGAACCGGGCCGTATCCGGTACCTGGCGTTCCTGGTCGGGACGGGCGTCTACAGCGCCGTCCTGCTGTTCGCGTGAGTCGTCACGACCCACCTTCGATATAGCACTGCGAGGTGTATCGCCGCGGTGCCTATCACGAGGGCGGTCGACGGAAGCGTATGCTCGACTGCGACCTCTCGGCCGCCCTCGACGGGAGCGTGACGTTCGCGTACGTGGTTCGAAACGCGGGCGAGACGCCGGTCACCTGCCGGTTCTCGGACGCGGCGCGGATGGAGGTCGTGGTCACGGAGGGTGGCGCGGAGCGCTGGCGCTCCTCCGACGGACAGGTGTTCGCGCAGGTGCTCGGCGAGGAGACCCTCGCGCCGGGGGAGTCCGTGACCTACGAGGCGGAGTGGGCGGACCCACCGACGGGGCGCTACGAGGCGCGGGCGGACCTGCTCGCGAGGGAGCGGTCCTGTGCGGCGCGAGTAGCGTTCGAGGTGCCGTAGTCAGTCGAGCGCGAGCAGTTCGCGGGTCGCCCGGCGGACGGACTCGTCGCTCGTGAGTTCCGGTTCCCAGCCGAGGGCGGCCAGTTTATCGATGGGGAGGAAGACGCGGGGGACGTCGCCGGTCCAGCCGCGGTCGCCGCCGGTGTAGGCGTAGTCGGGGTCGAGACCCATCTCCTCGCTGACGATGTCGGCGATGCGGGTGACGCTCGTCGTCTCGTGGGTACCGAGGTTGTAGACGTTGAGGTCGGCGTCGGCGTGTTCGACGACGTGACACATCGCGTCGACGCACTCGGTGACGTGCATGTAGGACTTCTCCTGGCGGCCGTCGCCGAGGACGGTGAGCGTCTCGGGGTTCTCTCGGAGTTTCTCGACGAAATCGGGGACGACGCCGGCGCCGAAGCGCGGACCGACGATGTTGGCGAAGCGGAACGTCCACACGGTGACGTCGTGGCTGTGAGCGTACACCGAACAGACGGACTCCTCGGCGAGTTTCGTCGCGCCGTAGCCGCTGATGGGTTCGAGCGGGCCGTAGTCCTCGGGCGTGGGTTCGCCCGCGTCGCCGTAGACGGTACACGAGGAGGTGAACGCGAGGTTGTCGACGCCCACCTCGGCCATCCGTTCGAGGATGCCGTAGGTGATGGCCGTGTTCGCCTCGAACTGCGCGCGCGGGTGGTCCGTGTCGACGTACTTGTCGGCCGCCGCGAGGTGGCAGACGAGGTCGACGTCCCCGGTGACGACGTCGGCGACGACCGACGCGTCGGTGAGGTCGCCCTCCACGAACGTCGCCCCCTCGGGTACCGACGCGGGGTCGCCGTTCGAGAGGTCGTCGACGACGACGACGTCGTTGTCGGGGGCGAGCGTGCGCGCGAGGTGTGACCCGATGAGACCCGCGCCGCCGGTGACGACGACGCGCTGGCCGGAGAGTTCCATGTCGGGAGTGTACCGGCGCCGCGCAAGTGGCTTGCGACTCGTCGTGCTCGGTTCCGAAAGCCATACTCGCGCGCGAGCGAACTCACGGTCGATGAACGAACACGAGGTCGCGGTCCTCCGCCTCGGCCACCGTCCCGGGCGGGACAACCGCATGACGACCCACGTCGGCCTCACGGCGCGTGCGCTCGGCGCCGACCGCGTACTCCTCTCCGGCGACGCGGGCGGGTCGCGCGACACCATCGAGGACATCACCGCCCGCTTCGGCGGTCCGTTCGCGGTCGAACAGACCGACGAACCGAAGCGCGTGATTCGGGAGTTCCCGGGACGGGTCGTCCACCTGACGATGTACGGCCTCCCCGTCCAGGACGTCGAGGGGGAGATACGGACGGCCTGCCGCGAGGGTCCCCTGCTGGTCGTCGTCGGTGCCGAGAAGGTCCCCTTCGACGTCTACGAGCGCGCCGACTGGAACGTGGGCGTCACCAACCAGCCACACTCGGAGGTGGCGGGCCTCGCCGTCTTCCTCGACCGCCTGTTCGAGGGGCGGGAACTCGACCGCGAGTGGGCGGGCGCGACCCACCGGGTCGTCCCGAAGTCCACCGGCAAGGAGGTCGTGCCCGTCGACGCCGAGGAGTAAGGTGACCCGTCGCATCGCATCCCGTCGGGTTTCGGAGGATGGGACGCCCGGGGGCGAGTCCCGAACGGTCGTCGTGTGTGGAGCGACCGAAAGAGCGCGTGGTGGGACGCGGCGGGTCAGGCCCCGCGCGCGCTGGCTGCGGTGTCGGTGGCGGTCGCCTCATCTCGACCCGTCATGGCGACCATCGCCATCGAGACGCCGGTCGTCAGGAGGCTGATACCGAACAGGAGGCCGACGGCCCAGACGGCGCTCGTCGGGAAGTCGGCCCAGAGGAGCGCCGCGAGGACGACGGAGATGGCGCCGCTCGCCACCAGCCAGCCCCAGCGAGGCTCGCCGCGCAGGCGCAGTCCCAACGCGATCTCGACGATACCGTCGACGAGGAAGTACGCGATGAGCAGCAGCGTCAGCGACAGGAGTCCGACGACGGGGTTCACCAGCAGCGCGACCCCCGCGAGGAGGTAGACGACCCCCAGGACTATCTGCCACATCGACCCGCGCCAGCCCTCGGCGGTGAACGCGTGTGCGCCGTGGACGACGGCGCCGACGACCAGCGCCGCGCCGAGGAATATCGATATCGAGAGACCGGTGACGAACGGGAAGACGATGGCGGCCACCCCGAGGAGGGCGATGAGCACACCGCCGGCGAGGAGCGTGCGCCACGACCCGTACAGTCCGGTGTCTGCCCGCCGCGTCTCGACGTCTCTCGTGGTTTCGTGACTCATGGTGACTCTCGACGAGAGGGTAGGTAACTGACGGGCTTAAGCGGTGTTGATAGTTTGTCATACACTCCGAGAAACGGACCGCAGAAGACTCGTCCGTCCCGTGATAGGGCGCTATCAGACTGTCTTCAGTCGTTCACTTCCCCGACGGCGACCGTCCACCGACGGTCCTCGCCGCCGTCGGGGCGTCGGCGTCGTTCGGTCGTGACGTGGTACACGGACGGGCCGTGGGGGCAGTCGGAACGGTCGGTCGCGCAGGGCTGGCGCCTGTGGACCACCGGGAACCCGTCTCGTTCGACCACGCGGACGAGTCCCTCTCCCCGGAGTGCCTCGACCTCGGGCGCGTCGTGGCGCTCTCGGAGGGAGCGCTGAACGTGGACGACCGCCGGGTGCAGGTCGTGCCCGGAGCAGTCCGCGAGCGCCCGGACGGCGGGGCGGGGAGGGCCGACGACGGCGCGTCGGACGTCGTGGTGCAGGGACGGGACGGAGCGGAGGGTACGCACGGACGGCCCTACGGCGAACGGAAGTTTTACCCGCCCCAGTCGCGCAATTCTCCGTAATGGCCTTCGAGGAGCTACTGAACGACCCCGTCATCCAGAAATACCTCCACGAGCTGGTCGGTCCGACGGGCATGCCGGTCGCCGCCGCACCCCCGGACGGTGAGGTGACCGACGAGGAACTCGCCGAGGAACTCGACCTCGAACTCAACGACGTCCGGCGGGCGCTGTTCATCCTGTACGAGAACGACCTGGCGAGCTACCGCCGCCTGCGCGACGAGGACTCCGGGTGGCTCACCTACCTCTGGACGTTCGAGTACGACCACATCCCCGAGAAGCTCGAGGAGGAGATGTACGACCTCCTCGACGCGCTGGAGGAGCGCCGCGAGTACGAGGCGGACAACGAGTTCTACCTCTGTCCCGAGGAGTCGCTGCGCTTCGAGTTCGGCGAGGCGATGGAGTTCAACTTCCAGTGTCCGAGCTGTGGCGCAGACCTCGACTCGATGAACAACGACCGCCTCGTCGAGGCGATGAACGACCGCATCGCGGGGCTCCGCGACGAACTGAACGTGGACGTCTAGATGGTCGTCCTCGCAACGAAAGTGTACGTCGGCGGCGGCGCGCGCGAACGGGCGCTCGACTCGCTTCGCTCGCTCGTCGCCAACAGCCTCGGCGACCTGGACGTGGACTTCGACGTCGGCGTCCGCGCGGACGGCTTCCCCTCCGTGACCATCACCGGCGAGGACGCCGTCGTGGCGCGTAACGTCCTCCGCGAGGAGTGGGGCGCGGTCACGCCCGACTTCCGCGACGGCGAGGAGTACGTCGGCACGCTCGAGTCGTGGGACGGCGACGGGTTCGTCCTCGACGCGGGCGAGGAGGTCCGCATCCCGGCCGACGGCCTCGGCCTCGGACCCGGCGACCCGACCCAGATTCGCCGGCGCTTCGGCCTCGTCCAGCACGTCCCCCTGCGGTTCGTCTACGGCGACGACCCGCGCCTCGCCGACGCCGAGCGCGACCGACTGTTCGAGTGGACCCGGGGGACCGGCCGCCTGAACGTCAACAGCGCCACCCGCGCCGAGGTGCGCGCGACGGTCAACCGCGCCGGTCACGCCGAGGACATCGTCACCGTCGAGCGCCTCGGCCTGCTCGAACAGAGCGTCGTCTGCCGGGAGGGGACCGACCCGCCCGGCCTGCTCTCGAACGTCGGGGAGTACCTCCCCTCGGAACTGCTCTGCGTCGTTCCATGAGGCGCCTGCTCGCGCTCGCCATGTTGGTCCTCCTCACGATGAGCGCGGGCTGTACCAGCCTCTTCGGTCCCGGTGACCTCGACCAGGAGCAGTTGAACGCCGAGGCGGAGTACGACTGGGACACCGACGCGACGGCCACCATCGACCTCCGCGCGGACCGTTCGCGGTCGGTGTACGACCTCGAGGACCGCCGGAACCTCTCGGTGTACGGGAGCAACGCCCTCGGCCTGGAACGTCCGCCGAACCTCCAGTCGGTGCGCTATCAGTACCCCAACGGAACGGTCATCGCGCCCGACGACAGCGAGGAGTTCCGGGTCCAGCAGTCGCGCGAGCGCGCGACCATCCGCGTCCCGGAGGCGGGCGGGAAGGTGGCGTTCACCATCCCGCGCAACGGCAAGTCGTTCACGACGCCGACGTTCGTCGAGGACACCTCCTACGAGGTGGTCCTCCCCTCGAACACCGACGTCGCCGTCCCGCTGCTCGGGAAGGTGTCGCCCGGCGGGTACACGACCGAGCAGGTCGGCGACCGGGTCCACATCCGGTGGGACACCGTCGAGACGAGCGCCATCTCGGTGCGCTACTACCTCGACCGCGACCTGCTCATCTTCGGGTCGCTCGCGGGCCTCCTCACCGTCGCGGGACTCCTCGGGGCCGTCTACTACCAGATGCAGATACGCGAACTCGCCCGCCGGCGACAGGAGGTCGGCCTCGACATGGAGTCAGGCGAGGAGTAGCGCGGCCGGCGGCTGCACTTTTACCCCACCCCCGCGTAGCCGGGGCCATGCGTGTCGCGGTCGTGACCGTCGGTGACGAACTCCTCGCTGGTGAGACAGTGAACACGAACGCCGCCTGGCTGGGCGAGCAGCTGACGGCCCGGGGCGCGCGCGTCGAGCGCGTGGTGACCGTCCCGGACCGCGTCGAGGACATCGCGGACGTCGTCCGCGAGTACCACGACCGGTACGACGCCGTCGTCGTCACGGGGGGGCTGGGGCCGACGCACGACGACCTCACGATGGAGGCGGTGGCGAGCGCGTTCGACCGGGACCTCGAACGCGACGAGTCGGCGCTCGACTGGCTGGAGGCCAACGGGGGGTACGTCCGCGAGGACCTCACCGCCGGGACGGCGGACCTCCCGGCGGGCGCGCGGGTCCTCCACAACGAGGAGGGCGTCGCCCCGGGCTGCGTCGTCGAGTCGGTGTACGTCCTCCCGGGCGTCCCGGCGGAGATGAAGGCGATGTTCGAGGGCATCAGGGAGGAGTTCACGGGGACGAGACGCCACGTCGCGACCGTCGCGGTGGACGAACCGGAGAGCGCGCTGCTCGACCGGTTCGAGGAACTCCGCGAGCGCTTCGGCGTGACGGTGGGGAGCTATCCGGGCGAGTTCGTCCGGGTGAAGCTCCGAGGAGAGGACGCGACGGCCGTCGAGGCGGCCGCCGCGTGGTTGCGCGAGCGGTCGACGCTCGTCGACTCCGGGGCGGTCACCGAGTGAGGTAGGCGAGCCACGCGGCGGTCAGCGCGAGCCCGCCGAGCGTGATGACGTACCCCGCGGCGTCTACGACGCCCGTCTGGACACCCTCCTGCAAGATGACGTACATAGCTCCGCGTTCCGGCGGGGAGGGTATAAGCGATGCGTTCGCGGCGTCGCTTCCGGGGGGCTTTTGCGGTCGCTCGGGGAAGGGAGAGCGTGAGACGAATCGGGTTCCTGCTCAACCCCGTCGCCGGGATGGGGGGACGGGTCGGACTGAAGGGGACGGACGGGAAGGTCGAGGAGGCGCGCGCGCTCGGTGCCGAACCGCGAGCGCCCGACCGCGCGAGCGAGGCGCTCGCCGCGCTCGCCGACCACGACCCCACGGTCGACCTCCTCGCGTACGGCGACCCGATGGGGGCGAGCCAGGTGCGGTCGGCGGGGTTCGACCCGACGGTCGTCGGCCACCCGGCGGGCGAGGAGACGGGCGCCGAGGACACCCGGGCGGCGGTCCGGGCGTTCCTCGACCACGGGGTCGACCTGGTGCTGTTCGTCGGGGGCGACGGGACGGCCGTCGACGTCGCCGAGGTGCTCGAAGCCGGTGGCGTCGAGACGCCGATGCTCGGCGTCCCCGCCGGCGTGAAGGTCTACTCGTCGGTGTTCGCGGTGACGCCCCGGGCCGCCGGGCGCATCGCCGCCACCTACGAGCGCACCGCCGACCGGGAGGTCAACGACATCGACGAGGACGAGTACAGGGAGGGGGAGGTCCACACCGAGTTGAAGGCGGTCGTCCGCGTTCCGGTCGCCGAGGAGGTACAGTCGAGCAAGCAACTCGGCGGGGGGAGCGTCGAGTCGCTCGCGGCGGGCGTCGCCGAGGAGGCCGACCCCGACGTCACCTACGCCCTCGGCCCGGGGAGTACGGTCGGGGCGGTGAAACGGGAACTCGGCTTCGAGGGGTCGCCCCTCGGCGTCGACGTCTGGCGCGACGGCGAGGTGCTGGTGCGCGACGGGAGCGAGCGCGAGATACTGGACGCGCTCGGCGAGTCGAACGTCGTCGTCGTCTCGCCCATCGGCGGCCAGGGGTTCGTCTTCGGCCGGGGGAACCAGCAGCTCTCGCCGACGGTGCTCCGGCGCTCGGAGGTGCTCGTCGTCGCCTCACGGGCCAAACTCGACGACATCGGCGTCCTCCGCGTCGACACCGGCGACCCCGACCTCGACGAGGAGTTGCGCGGGTGGCGGCGGGTGCGGACCGGCCGCTTCGAGCACCGCCTCATGCAGGTGGAGTGAGCCGTCTCGACGGAGGGACCGCCCGCCGAACGTGTGAGTGACTATCAGTATTATATGGCACAGACTGACTAGTCGTGTTGAGATATCCTTAAGGTCGTTGGGTGCGCTATCCCGTTGCATGGAAACGCGGAAAGTCCAGCGCCTGGGGCCGTCGACGCTGGCTATGACGTTACCGGCGGAGTGGGCGAAACAGTACAACGTCGAGAAGGGGGACGAGGTGTCGATTCGTATCGGGGGCAAGGGGATGTTGACCGTGATGCCCGAGTCCGTCCAGCGCGAGGAGAGCGAAGCGGTCATCCACGCGGGGAGCCTCGACGCCGACGCCGTCGAGCGCGCCATCGTCGCCCAGTACGTCCTCGGGCGGCGGGTCATCCACGTGGAGGCCCCCGAGGACGAGACGCTCGACAGCGCGCACATCAACGCCGTCTACAACGCCGAGACGCAGTTGATGGGGCTCGGCGTCATCGAGGAGCGACCCGAGCGCATCGCCATCCGCTGCTCGGTCGACCCCGAGGACTTCACGCTCGACAACCTGCTCGAACGCCTCGAGTCGACGGGCCAGACGATGCGCAACGAGGCGATTCGCGCGCTCGCCCACGGCAACCCGGACCTCGCCCAGCGTGCGCTCAACCGCGAGCGCCAGGCGAACAAGATCTTCGTCCTCCTGCTGCGTCTCATCTTCACCGCCTACCAGAACCCCAACCTCACGAACGCGCTCGGCCTCGACGACGGTTTCGCGCTCATCGGCTACCGCTCCATCGCGAAGAACCTCGAACTCACCGCCGACAACGCCGAGGACATCGCCGAGATAGCGCTCAACGCCGAGAACCACTCGCTGAAGGTCGACCAGCCGACGATGCGGAAGATCCGCGACTTCACCGACAAGGTCAACGAGATAACGGAGAAGGGCGTGCGCTGCGCCGTCGAGCGCGACTACGACACCGCCATCGAGGTGCGCCGCCTGTTCGCGGACATCAAGGACCGCGAACGCGAGATACTGAACGAACTGCCGGACATGCCGAACGAGGACCTCCTCGAGGTGCGCGAGGTGCTCGTCAGCCTCCAGCAGACGGCCCAGTACGCGGTCCGGAACGCCGAAATCGCGACCAACCTCGCGCTCAACGCCGAGAGCGAGCACACGACGATTCGGTAACCGCCTCAGGCGCCGACCGGGCGCGCGAGCGCCCCGAGGAGCCCGCCGTCGTCGCGCTCGGCTCCGTCGTCGTCGGAGCCGTCCGTCCCGTTCACGTCGGTCTCGTCCCCGTCCGTCCCGTTCACGTCACCGTCGTTGGAGTCGTCACCCGTCGAGGCGTTCCCGTCGTCCTCGCCGGCGGTCCCTCCGCCGTCACCGCCCGCCGCGGTCGCGTTCTTCGTCCCGAAGACGTCCGTCTCGACGGTCGTCGTGTACGTGAGGGCGTCGAGGGGGAGTCGAACCGTCTCGCCCGACGGGAGTTCGGCCGTCGCGTAGAAGTCGATGCGGACGTCCGTCACCTGGTTCCGTTCGAGGTGCGACACCCACCACTCGTCGAGGCGGTCGTTGCGTATCGCCGTCGTCGTGTCGACGGTCTCCTCCGCCCCCGGTTCGATGACGTGCGCGCGCTCGGTCGACCCGCTTCCCACCTCGACGTCGTTCATCGTCATCTCGTAACCGATTTCGGTGAGAACGTATGGCGAACTGTTGGGGTTGTAGACGACGAAGCGGGTGTCGATGGGCGTGCGCTCCGCGGTCACCTCGCCCCACGCCGCATCCGTCTCGCGGACGACGAGGACGGGGTCGGGCGCGAGCGGCGAGTCGCTCCGAACCGGCCGGTCCTCGGTGGAGCGGAACTGACCGATGACGTCCGTCTCGACGGTTCGCTCACGGGAGGCGGACACGCTCCGTCCGACCGACGAGAGGCGGGCGCGCGCGTCGACGCTGACCGTGGTGGTCTCGTCGGCCCGGACGTGCGACACCCACCACGCGGGGATGCGCTCGTTGTCCATCGTCGTCGACAGCGAGGTCGTCGAGTTACCGGCCGGGAGGGCGACGCCCGACGTTCCCCCCCTCGCGAGGGCGACGTCGTTCATCGCCACGGTGTAGTTCGCCGTCGTTCCGCCCAACCGGACGCCGACGGGGTTGGGGTTGTGGAGGTGGAGGTCCGTGTGGACGACGGTTCGACTGTCGTTCACCGCGCCGAACCGGTTCTCGACGTCGGTCACTCCGGGGGCACCGACGACCCCGGTGAGCAGTGCGCCGCCGGTGCCGGCGGTGAGGACCACCAGCAGGACCCCGACCGTGCGACTCCGGGATGCGAGCAGACCACGTAGCATGTGGACAGTTCGCCCACGGAGATGTATAAGTTTTCAGTACTGTTCGAGCGAGACGCGATAGACGCTCTCGAGCGTGTCGACGGCCCGTTCGACGCTCATGCGCTCGCGGGCGACGAGACAGGAGGTACGCAGACGCGCCCGTTCGTCGAGCGTCCGGCGAATCGCGGCGCGGAACCCGGAGACGTCGCCGGGGGCGTAGTGGTAGCCCGTCGACCCCTCCTCGACGGTGTCGGCCAGCGCGCCGGCGTCGACGGCGACGACGGGCGTGCCGCAGGCGATGGCCTCCAGCGCGACCAGCCCCTGCGTCTCGACGGGACTCGGGAAGACGAACGCGTCGAGCGCGGAGTAGAACGCCGGGAGTTCGTCGCGGTCGAGGAAGCCGAGGAACCGGACGTCGATGTCCGCCTCGGCCGCGCGGGTCTCGAGCGCCGCGCGGGCCGGGCCGTCGCCGCCGAAGACGACGGAGACGTCGAGCCCCTCCGCGGCGTCGACGACGTCCTCCAGACGCTTCTCGTAGCCGTGGCGGCCGGTGTAGCCGACGAGCGGCCCCGAGGGGAGGTCGTAGGCCTCGCGGAAGGCGTCGCCGTCGCTCGGGGCGAAGCGGTCGACGTCGATGCCGTTCGAGACGACGGTGATGGGCGGTTCGACGCCGCGGTCGAGCAGGCGCGCGCGGGCGCTCTGGCTCGGCGTGACGACGTGGTCGGCGCGGTTGAGGTAGCGCGTCTCGTAGCCGTTGGCGACGCGCTCGACGAAGGCGGCGAGGCGGCTGTCGAACAGGTAACTGGCGTACTCGGAGGTGGGCGTGTGAAACGAGACGATGAACGGGACGTCGCGCCGGCGGGCGAGGCGGTAGCCCGCGAGGCCGATGCCGAAGGGAGTGTGCGAGTGGACGAGGTCGGCGTCGCGCACCGCCGCCGGCACTCGCGGCAGGCCGACGTGGAACCCCTCGTAGAACGGGAACGGGACGCTCGTGACCGGGTGTTCGCTCGCCGACGGCACGTGGTCGCTCCCCGGGTAGACGACGCCCATCCGCCCGCCGCGGCGCTCCCAGCAGTCGCGCCACGCCTCGATGGTGTAGGTGACGCCGTTGACGGTGGGGAGATACGTGTCGGTGAAGACGGCCACCTCCGGTCGCATTTCCTGAGAGTCCAGCGCGGGGGGGTTAATGGGTTGTGACTTCGACCCGGCGCGTCAGCGACCGGCGCGACCGGCGGTCACGTCCTCGTACGCCCGGACGAGTTCCGACCCCACCCGGTCGAGGCTGTGGGCGGCGGCCGTCTCGCGGGCGTTCTCGCCGAGTCGGTCGCGCAGGTCGGGGTCGGCTGCGAGTCGCGAGAGCGCCTCGCGGAACTCCTCGCGCGAGTCACAGAGCAGACAGTCCTCGCCGTCGGTGTAGAACTCGCGGAAGACGGGGAGGTCCCGGAGGACGACGGCCTTCCCGCAGGCCATCGCCTCCAGCACCACGAGTCCCTGGTTCTCGACCTTCGCCGGGAAGCAGAACACGTCGCCCGCGGCGAACGCCCCGCGCTTGTCGTCGACCCAGCCCGTGAACGTGACGTTCTCGGGCGGGTCGGTCGTCCACCGTCTCACCGTCGGACTCGCCTGCGGGCCGGTGTCGTAGGGGCCGAACCAGGCGAAGTCGTAGTCGGTCTCCTCGGCGAGGCGGCAGAAGTCGGTGAGGCCCTTGCGCTCGAAGACGTTCCCGACGGCGAAGACGACCGTCCCCTCGAGGTCGAACCGCTCGCGGTAGTCCTCGCGGAACGACTCGAACCCGGCGAGCGACGCGGTGTCGACCCCGTTCGAGATCGCTCTGATCGGCGCGTCGACGGGGTAGGAGTCGAGGACGCCCCTCGTGTACTCGCTGGGGCAGAGCACCAGGTCGGCCTGCGAGTAGAACCACCGGAGGTAGCGTTCGAGCGCCGGGCCGACGCGCGTCGACCCGCGGAAGCTCTCGGCGAAGTCCTCGCGGGTGACGTGGGCGTGGAGGACGAGCGGGACGCCCTCGCGGCGGGCGTGGCGGGCGACGGCGACCGACCCGGGGCCGACGACGTTGCAGTGCGCGAGGTCGAAGTCGGCGAACGCGCCGTCGCCGACGAGCGCGTGCTGGAGGGCACTCGCTGGGGTCCCCCCGCGCCACGGCGAGACGAGGAGGTCGACGTCGGTCCGGTCGGCGAGCGCTTTCCGCTGGTGAGAAACGGAGGTCCCGATGCCGCTCCTGACGAGGTGGGCTTCGAGTTCGAGGTAGTTGCAGACGCGCATCCGTATGCCCCGCGCTGGTCGCGGGAGGCGATTAACCGTACCGACTCGCCGCTCAGGCGTAGCCCAGGTCGCGGAGGTGTTCCATCGTCGCGTCGTCGTAGTCGTCGTCGCGTGCCGCGGCGAGCGGCCGGCCGGCGTCGAAATGGTCGAGGGCGGCGGGGGTGACGCGCTCGTCGTGGTACTTCTCCAGCGCCGAGGGCACCCGGAGGGTCGCGGTGCGGTCGCCGCGGCGAACCGTCTTCACCACGCCCTCGCCGTCGTGCTCGTAGACGACGCGGGCGCCCGCCGTCAGTTCCTCGAGCGCCATCGCCTCGCGGCGGTCGGCGTCGAGGAGGTGCGTGTCGTGCCACTCGACGGACGCCGGGACGGGGCCGTCGGCCGCGAACGAGGAGCGCTCGCCGGCGCGGACCGCCTCGACGGCGTCGGGGAAGCCGGTGAGCGGCGCGAGGTCGGGGACGACCCGGGCCGTGGTCTGACCGGGGTCGCGCACGACGAGTGGGACGTGCAGGAGTTCCTCGATGGCGTAGCGGCCGTGGCCCGCCACCCGGTGTCGGCGCGCCGTCTCGCTCGGTTCGCCGAACGCCTCGCCGTGGTCGCTCGTGACGACCAGCAGGGTGTCGTCGAGGACGCCGCGCGCGCGGAGCGTCTCGACCAGGTGGCCGACGGCGGCGTCCGCGTCGCGAATCGCGTCGTTGTACAGCGGTTCCATCGCTCGCAGGAGCCACCAGGGGTGGTCGCCGGCGTAGAAGTCCCAGATGTAGTCCTCGATGCGCCCTTCGAGTCCGACGAGCGTCTCGTCGCCCTCCACGAGCGTCTCGGGGCGGTAGGGTGCGTGGGCGTCCATGAGGTTCATGCAGGCGGCCCACGGCTCGTCGGTCGCCGCCTCCCACTGCAGGAAGTCGTCGACGATGGTGGGGGCGTGGACGACGTCCGGTCCGCCGAGGCCGGGGAGGTCAGGGAGGTCGCTGCGGAGTTTCAGTTCGAGGCCGTTGCACAGCGAGTGGAGGGGTCGGTCGTGGTCGAGACACGCCCGCAGGTAGTCGGCGTACTGGCCGGTCCCCTCGTCGAAGACGAACGCCCGGGGGTCGAGGGCGTCGGGGAAGCGAAGCGGCTTCGGCGACCCGACGTGGTCGAAGGCGTCCTTCAGCCCGTTGTTCGTCGTCACGAGGAACGGGTTGCCGGAGAAGACGCCCGTCTCGTAGCCGTCCTCGGCGAGCGACTCGAATATCGTATGGCCCGACGGGAGTCGGTCGCGCGTGGAGTAGACGCCGTGTTCGTGGGCGTGGCGGCCGGTGAAGAGGCTGGCGTGACTCGGCAGGCTCCAGCTCGAGGGGGCGCGGGCGTTGCGGTAGGTCGTCGCCTCCTCGGCCAGCGTCGAGAGGGCGGGCGTCGTCGTCAGCGTCGGGTCGTGGAGCGAGGTGTTCCTCGCCCGGACGCTGTCGAGGACCACCAGAAGGACGTTCGGGGGCATATCGTCTGCACAGACCTTCGCAGGGAGCGACTTGAGACTTTCCGTGAGTGGTAATGTTTTCTGACGGATGACTGTCGCGGCCGGTAGACGGCGGACAACGCAACGACGATGTACCTCCGCGGGTCACCGACCGTATGGGCATCCCCGAGGAGCGCATCGAGCGCCTCCACGCGCTGGCGCGACGGGCGGTCGCCGAGGGCCACGAGGACCGCTCGCGGGCGTACGTGCGCCTCGCGCGGCGGGTCGCCGAGCGCAACCGCTGTGGCCTCCCGCGCCGGTTCAAGCGCTTCACCTGCGACGCCTGCGACGTCTACCTCCGGCCGGGGCGGAACGCCCGCGTCCGCCTGCAGGACGGCCACGTGGTCGTCACCTGCGACTGCGGCGCGCAGAAGCGCTACCCGTACGAGGGGCCCGACGACGCGCCGGCGAGCGCCGAGCGGTGAGCGACGGGGCGAAGTGGAAACGTTGAACCGGACCGCATCGCTAGCGAGTGGACGATGGCAGACGACTCGCTGAAGGCACGTATCCACGACCTCGACGTCACCGTCTGGGTCGGGAAGGGCGGTCTCGAACCCGTCGTCGAGGAACTGCGCGACCAGCTACGGGAGAACGACCTCGTGAAGGTGAAGTTCCTGCGCGCGT
Organism: Halomarina ordinaria; assembly: GCF_030553305.1. NCBI lineage: Archaea > Methanobacteriati > Methanobacteriota > Halobacteria > Halobacteriales > Natronomonadaceae > Halomarina > Halomarina ordinaria. The sequence continues at coordinate 1,327,859 of NZ_JARRAH010000001.1, forward strand.
CCCGGGGCGGCACGACGACCGAGGCGCTGGCGGAGGACCTCGCGGACCGGGTGAACGCCGAACTCGTCGACAGCCGGGGACACACCGCCGTCTTCCACTGATGGGGCTCGCGACGGTGCTGTTGCAGACCGGCGAGGAGGGGAACCTCACCCTCGGCGACACGGGCGTCGAGGCCTCGGGCGTCGTCTCGAAGACCATCGAGGAGACGTTCAACCTCGACGTGGAGTACGCCAACGCCCTCGGGTCGCTGGTGGTGTTCGTCGGCTCGTTCCTCGCGCTCTACGGCGTGGGGCGGGCGCTCGCGCTTCCGCTCGCCGGGCGACTGCTCGACGCCCGCGACGTGGACGAGCACGCGAAGCGCCCGCTGATGCGCGTCGTCCACGTCGTGGTGGCGTTCGTCGCCGTCGCCGTGGCGTTCGGCTTCGCCGGCTACGGGAACTTCCTCACCTCGCTCGCGACGGTCGCGGCGGCGGCGACGCTCGCCGTCGGGCTGGCGCTCCAGGACGTCCTGAAGAACCTCGTCGCCGGCGTGTTCATCTACATGGACCGACCCTTCCGCATCGGCGACTGGATCGAGTGGGAGGACTACTCGGGCGTCGTCGAGGACATCAGCCTGCGCGTCACCCGCGTACGGACGTTCGACAACGAACTGCTCACGGTCCCCAACTCGCAGCTCACCGACGGCGTCATCAAGAACCCCGTCGCGAAGGACAAACTCCGCCTGAAGTTCGTCTTCGGCATCGGCTACGACGACGACGTCCAGCGGGCGACGGACATCATCGTCGATGAGGCGACCGAGCACCCGGACATCCTCTCGTCGCCGGCGCCCTCCGTGCGCCTGACCGAACTCGGCGACTCCTCGGTCGGCCTCCAGTCGCGCTTCTGGATCGGCGACCCCAGCCGCGCGGAGTTCATGCGCATCCGCGGGGAGTACGTGACGGCGGTCAAGCGGCGGTTCGACGAGGACGGTATCGACATCCCGTACCCGCAGGTCGACCTCCACGGCGGCATCGAACTGGCCAACGCCGCGCTGGCGTCCGAATCGGCCGACGACTGACCCGCTCGCTTCTCCCCGTCCGACCCCGTCAGCGGGCGTCCTCGGTGTCGTCCGGACCGTCGCAGACCGCCGCGGTGCGTCCGTCGAGTCGGGTCGGGTCGCCCGCGAGTCGGAACGGGAGGGTGTAGGCCGCGCTCCCGCCGGACGCGTGGACGACGGCCACCTCGGCGGTCCGCTCGGCCCCCTCGCAGGCGGCCGCCTCGGTGCCCCCGGGGAACGCGAACGGGGCGTACGTCGTCTCGAACGGCGCCGTCTCGCCGGAGGGCACGACCAGGTCGGTCCGGGACGGCGAGAGCGGGCGGTTCCGGCCGACGCCGACGACGCCCGGGCCGGGGTCGAACGACGAGCGGTCGAACGAGTCGGCCTGCGGGTCGACCGTCGGGTTCGGGACGTCCTCGCCGTGAATCGCGACGAACCGGACGAGCAGCGGCGCGTCGCCCTGGTTCTCGACCGCGAACCGCGCACGACCGTCCGGACGGACCTCAACCCCGTCGACGTGGCCGTGGACGGTTCCGGGAATCCGCCGGTCGACCTGCCCGTCGGCCGTCTCGGCGCGCACGTGGAGCGTCCCCGAGACGTACGTCTCCGGTCGGTCCGGGAAGACGACCGGGAATCGGACCGGGCCCCGCGGTCGGTCGACCGTCTCGTGCTCCTCGTCGGTGGACGAGTCGTACAGGGCGGCGCTCCGCACGTCGACGTCGTCCCGGAAGCGGACGACGAGGTCGGACTCCTCGAACCGGTAACTCTCGAACACGTCCGACGCCTCGGGTCGGTCGGCCGCGAGCGAGACCGACTCCAGACAACCGGCCGCCGCCAGCGTGCCGCCGACCGCGAGGTGCCGGAGGAGGGCACGACGCTTCATGTGCGTGTGGTGTCTCGTACAGCGACAAGTATCTTCGGCGTGTTGAGGTGTCGGTCACCGGTCGCGTGGACACCCGCCTCCAGTCACCCGTCGAACCGCGAGCGAACGCGGTGAGCGAGCGGGCCGACGACCGAAGGGCGCGCTCTCCGAGCGCGCCGCGAGGGAGGAGTGTTTTCGGTCGAGCGTTTGCCAGTGAACCGTCAGCGACCGCGAAACGTGTCGCTGACTCGTGAACGCAGCAAAAGATGGGGTATGAATGGGTGGACGCCCGGGGTTGCCCGGCGTCCCGATGCGGGGAATCCCGGTCACCTTCTCCACCCCGCGACCCTTCGAGCGGCAGGTGTCCGCGGGTCCGCTGCTCGCTTCCGCGCCTGGCGGGCTGTCCGCGATCAACCACGGCGCGACGCCCCTGCAGGCGTAACGCCGTGGACCGCTGGCCCCGAAGGACGAGGCTTCTACGTTGGCTTCCGGGGCCCGCACCGGTCGGACCGGACGCGCCCGGGATTCGGTCCCCGCTGAAGACCGTAGTGCGGGTGACGAGCAGGGCCTAACTGCCCGACCTAGTCCGGTATGAACGTACCCGACTGCGGCTTAAACGCCTTTCGGTACGGTGGTTTTCGTGGGACGTCACACCAGGCGGAGCGCCCGGGCGTACCAGAGCCCGCCCGCGGGGAGGAAGAGCGCGACGACGACGAGCAGGTAGCGGTGGTACTCGATGGCCGTCTCCGTCGTCAACGAGAGGACGAAGTCCGCGGGGACGGTGAACGCCCACAGCGCACAGAACAGGAGAGTGAACAGTCCGAAGACGAGGCCCGCGCCGGCCGCGAGCGCGGGGTCGGAGCGCTCCTGGCGCCCGGCGGCGAAGACGATGACGGCGACGAGCGCGAAGAGCCCGGCGAACTGCGGGTCGACGAGGCCCCCGCCGTAGTACGCGCCGACGGTCCCGGGCGTGTCGATGAGGGCGTACGGGACCGCGAGGACGGCGACGACGGCGAGCGCGGCGACGATGCCGACGGCGGGGGCGAGGCGGGTGTCGTCCATACGGACACCCCGTCCGGCAGGGGCTTAATCGCCACGAAGCGCGACACGTCGCCGACGGCCGCGCTCCGCAAGGCACAGGTAGCTCCGGGCCGGGCACACGCACATGGGACTCGGAGGAACCGCCTCGAAGCTGCAGAAGGTCGCAGCGATGGCGGAGGACGTCTACGAGAAGCTCAACGACCTGCGCGACCAGGTCGTCGAACTGCGCCAGCGCGTCGAGCGCGTCGACCGCACGGCGGAGGACAACCGCGCGCTCCTCGAAGCGCTCGCGCGCGAGCAGGGCATCGACGTGGAGACGGTGCTCGCGGAGGCGTCCATCGAGGAGGCAGAGAGCACGGACACGACGGACACGACCGCGGCCGAGACCGAGTCGACGGCCACCGACGCCACCGGTGACAGCGACGGACCGACCGAGTCGACCGGGTCGACGAACGCGACCACGCCGAGCGACCGGACGGACGGCTGACGACTGACAATCGACGACCGACCGGTCACCGGTCGACCGGTTCGATACCGGACGAGCGCCTACGCGACCAGCCGACCGTGTTCGACCTTCAGACAGTGGTCCTGGACGAACCGGCGGCCCGACTCCTCGACGCGCGCACCGGCCTCGGCGTCGCGGATGCCGAGCTGGAGCCAGACGGTGTCGACGTCGTCGCGCTCGAGCACCTCGTCGACGATACCGCTCACCTCCTCGCTCGGGCGGAACACGTCGACGATATCTATCTCCGCTTCGACCTCGGCGAGCGAGTCGTACGCCTCGCGGCCGAACACCTCCTCCGCGTAGGGGTTCACGGGGACGACCTCGTACCCGTGTTCGCGCATGTACTTCGGTATCTCGTGGGCGTCCTTCCCGGGGGTGGCGGAGCACCCGACGACGGCGATGGTCTCCTGCGAGAGGATGGATGCGAGTTCCTCGTCGGATTCGACGGGCATGTCTCTCACTACCCTCGCCGCGAGGAAAAGCGTGGCGTCGGTCAGAGCGGGACCGCCCGCCCGACGACGAACGCCGCCGCCGCGAGGAACATCCCGTACTTGAGGTGCGTCTGACCGGCCGTCGGGTCCGAGAAGCCCTCGACTGCGGCCGCGAGCATCACCAGGTCCGCGGGGACGACGAGCGCGAGGTACGCGAGGCCGAGCGTCCCGGTGACGTAGGGGACCGGGCTGGCGAGGACGGCGACGGCGAGGCACGCCACGCCGACGAGGAGCGCCCGCCGCTCCCCGATGGCGATGGGCAGGGTGTTCAACCCTTCCTCGCGGTCACCCGCGAGGTCCTCGACGTCTTTCACCACCTCGCGGGTGAACGTCGAGAGCGCGGCGAGGGCGGCGAGCGTCACCACCGTCGTCAACTGCCCGTCGACGGCCGCGCCGCCGAAGAGGAACGTGCTCCCGCCGAGGTAGGCGACGACGGCGTTGCCGACCCCGGGCAGGCCCTTGAACAGTTCCGTGTAGGCGACCAGCGCCAGCAGGTTGAACGCCGCGATGCCGAGCGCGAGGAGGGGGAGCGTGAGCGCGAACGCGACGGCGAGCGCGAAGAGGACGACGCTGAACCAGAGCGCGCCGCGCTCGGTGACCGCTCCCCGTGGAATGGGGCGGCCGGGTGCGTTGATGCGGTCGATGACGGCGTCGAAGTAGTCGTTGATGGCGTTGCCGGCGCCCACGGCGAGGACGGTGGCGATGCCCGCGGCGGCGGCCGCGAGGGGGGCGTCCACGACACCCCCGGCGACGTAGGCGCCGATGAGCGTGAGGACGCCCGCCGCGACGGCGTTCACCGGGCGGGTGAGTTCGACCAGTCCACGCAGCTCGGGCATACCCGTCGGTGTTCCAGTCGGAGGTTAAAGCCCCCGAAACCGATGGACAGAGTTAAATCACGCACGCCATTCGTCTACGATGAGGGCGCTTAGCTCAGCCTGGACAGAGTGACTGGCTTCGGACCAGTTTGTCGGGGGTTCGAATCCCTCAGCGCCCGTTTTCCGGCGAACGAAGTGAGCCGTGAAAACGGGTCCTGTGGATTCGAATCAGGGAGCGACTGTCGTTCGGATTCCCCAGTACCCCTTTCCCTACACACCTCACGACCGTCCCCGTATCGCCCGTACCACCAATCGCGGCCCCGTGACCAGTACCGCCGGGAACGAGAGGCCCAACTGTCGGCGGAGGTCCCCGGTGTCGACGAACGCACGGTCTTCGACGATGCGGCCGTCGGCGTAGCGGAGCACCGCGGTCCCGTCGAGTTCGACGGTCCGGCCCGTCGGCGGGAGCGGTCCAAGCGGCCCCTCGTTCGTCCCCGAGAGGGTGTAGTGGGTCATGAGGCGGTCACCGTCCGCGAGGACGGCGTGCTGGTCGACGCGGAAGTCGGGGAACGCGGCCAGCGTGTCGCGGACGTACGCCGCGTACTCCTCGGGACCGCGTATCGGGTCGGGGTAGGTCGGGTCGTAGACGACGGCGTCGGGCGCGAGGAACTCGGGGACGGCGTCGAGGTTTCGCCCGTTCCAGACCTCGCTGACGAACCGGCGTTGCGTCTCTGCGTTCGACTGTGAACGGGTGTCAGTGGTCGTCATCTGCCCCGCTCGATAGACCTGCTGATGTCTTAACACTAGCCGTCGAGCGGTTCGCGCCCGTCCTCGAAGAGGACCGACGTGGGCGTCGTCCGAGAGAGGGCAGTCAGATGATGCGTCGCGAGACGAAGACGAACAGCCCTACGGCCAGGAAGCCGACACCCCAGTAGAAGGAGTCGTAGGGGAGGTACAGGAGCGCGAGCGTGATGATGCCGGAGACGATGAGCGAGATGCCGATAGTCGTGCGATAACTCACGTTTCAGAAGACCCGTGGCTGGCGGATAAAGCTACACGTGGAGCGGGCAAGGCGGCTATATGCAGAGTCACCAAGTATATACCCGGGCTGACCAACACCGGTAGCGTGCGTCGACGGTTCGTCGACGCCGGCACACGACCATGACCGACACCTCCACGCCGGACGCGCCGGTGTTCGGCCCGACCGTCTGTCGGTGCACCGGCCACGAGTGGGTGCAGGCGCCGCCCGACGATGCCGACCGCGACCGGGAGTGCAGGCGTTGCGGCGCGAGCGACGACGCCGACCGCCTCGACATCTCGCCCCGACTCCTCGCGGTCGGCGTCGCCGTCGGGGTGCTCGTCGGCGCCCTGCTCACCACCGGGTTCCTCATGTACTCGACCGGGTTCTAGTCGAGCCTCGTCGGTCGCCCGCGCCGAGGCGTGGTTCGGCCACGTCGAAACGCCCCGAACAGAAGGTACGTTCGTGGTCATCGAGAGGGGACGGTATCGCGCCGGTACGAGCCGGTGTGGCCTACCATGGACTCGTCTTCGCCGCCCATCGACCTCCAGACCGCCACCGACGCCGAGTTGGGCTATCACTCCCACGTGTTGCGGACGGCCTGTACGCCGGCGCGTATCCGGGTGCTGGAGGCCCTCGAGTCGTGCGCAGCCGAGGCGCCGGCGACGGCCGAGGGACTCGCGCGCGAACTCGTCGTCGACGCAGAGGGTCTCGACGCCGACGTGCAGGCGCTGCGCGAGGTGGAGTTGGTCTCGGTCCGGGCGCACTCGGGGACGACCGACTGACGATAACTCCCCTCGGCCAACTCGTGGTCGACGCGCTCCAGGGATTCATCGACGAGGAGCACCGCCTCCGCGGCTGAGTCAGTCGATGCGGCGGCTGTGTTCGGCGTGCCGACGCGCGCGCTCGACGTAGTGGTCGCCCGCCTGTGCCCACGGCGAGTCCTCGACTTCCTTCACGACCCTCGCCGGCGTCCCGGCGACGAGCGTGTTCGGCGGCACCTCGGTCCCCTCGGTGACCACGGCGCCGGCGGCGACGAGCGCTCGCTCGCCGACGACGGCGTCGTCGAGGACGACCGACCCCATCCCGACCATCGCGCGTTCCTCGACCGTCGCGGCGTGGACGATGGCGGTGTGGCCGACGGTGACGTACGGGCCGATCTCGGTCCCCTCGTGACAGACCGCGTTGTCCTGGACGTTCGACCCCTCCCGGAGGACGATGGCTCCCGAATCCCCTCTGAGGGTGACGTTCGGCCAGACGCTCGCGTCCGCCTCGACGGTCACGTCCCCGATGACCACGGCGGTCTCGTCCACGTACGCGCTCTCGGCTATCGTCGGCTCGACTCCGTCCAGACTTCGCACGACCATGGCTCACGAGCGCCCGCCGACGCGATAAAGCTACGCCGCGAGGCGGAGCGGTTTTGCCGCGGACGGCGCACCCTCCCCTATGCACGACTGGTTCACCGACGACCCCGTCGTCGGCATGGTCCACCTCCCACCGCTCCCGGGGGCGCCGCGATACGACGGCGACCGCGAGGCGATACGCGACCGGGCGCTCGCGGACGCCCGCGCGCTGGTCGACGGTGGCGTCGACGCCGTGCTGGTCGAGAACTTCGGCGACGCACCGTTCTACCCGGACGACGTGCCGAACCACACGGTCGCGGAGCTGACCGCGCACGTCGCCGCCGTCCGCGACGCGGTCGACCGTCCGGTGGGCGTCAACGTCCTGCGCAACGACGCGACGGCGGCGCTGTCGGTCGCCGCCGCCACGGGGAGCGCGTTCGTCCGCGTGAACGTCCACGCCGGCGCGCGGGTCACCGACCAGGGCGTCGTCGAGGGGCGCGCCCACGAGACGATGCGACTGCGAGACCGACTGCAAGCCGACGTGGCCGTCCTCGCGGACGTCGGCGTGAAACACAGCGCGCCGCTCGGACCCGAGGACCTCGCGGGGGCGACCCACGACGTGGTCGACCGCGGCCTCGCGGACGCCGTCGTCGTCTCCGGGAGCGGGACCGGTCGGGCCGTCGACGAGGAACGCCTCCGGACGGTCGCGGCGGCGGCCGACGCGCTCGGCGTCCCGACGTTCGTGGGGAGCGGCGTGACCGAGGAGACGGTCGGCGACCTGCTCTCGGTCGCCGACGGCGTCGTCGTCGGGTCGGCGCTGAAGCGGGGTGACGTCTCCTCCCCGGTGGACGAGGCGCGGGTCGCGGCGCTGGTACGGGCCGCCCGCGAGTGAGCGCAGGAGGAGCGCGAGGCCGTACAGCTATGTGTCGCCCTCCCGTGGGCGGACACGACATGAAGAAGGTCGCCCTCGACGAGGTACGCAACGAACCGAACCCCCTCCAGGTCCACGAGGTCAGGAAACCCGTCTCGAAGGTGCTCGACACGTCCGACTTCGCGATGAACTACTTCGAACTCGACGCGGGCGAGTCGTTCTCCGGGGGCCTCCACACCCACCACGACCAGGAGGAGGTGTTCTACATCCAGGAGGGGACGGCCACCTTCGAGGTGCGCGACGACGTCGACGACGAGACCAGTGAGGTCGACGTCGGCCCCGACGCGGCCGTCCGCTTCGCCCCCGGCGAGTTCCAGCAGGGCGTCAACAAGGGCGAGGAGCGCGTCGTCGGCCTCGCCCTCGGGGCACCCGGCGCGACGCACGACTGGGACGACATCGAGTCGGTCGTCTACTGCCCCGACTGCGGGGAGGAGACGGGCCACAGCCTCGCGCTCGTCGACGGCCGCTTCGAGATGACGTGCAACGAGTGCGGCTACGAACACGACTGACCGCCAGCACGCGGTCCCGTCCGCGTTCGTTCGGGAGAGATATCGCCGTCGACGGCCGGTGAGTCCGCGAGAGACGTCCTCGCCGTCCGCAGCGCAGGACCCCGTTCGTCTCGGGTCGATTCCGGAGGCACGCGCTCGCCGGTCGACGGCGGCCTCAGAACAGCGCTTCGCTCTCGTCCAGCACCCGCGCCGGTCCGCCGACCTCCCAGACGCGCGTGGGCGCGTGCTCGCTCACCGCGTCCTCGACGCGGTCGACGTACTCCTCGGTGGTGTTGACGTAGACGCTCGCACCGGTGTCGGTCGAGAAGTACACCGGAACGCCGTCGTCGCGGAGTTCCCGGACGGTGTCGAAGACGGCGAGGGTCGTCGGCTGCCAGTAGACCCACCCGGCCGGGCCGGTCATCGTCGTCGCGGCCAGCGAGAGGGAGTCGTGTTCGGCGAGTTCGAACGTGTCGCCGAAGTCCGCGCGGCGGAGGGCGTCGCGCATCTCGGCGATCTGGCCGTGGATGTGCGCCATCCGCGCCTCGAACATGTGGCTGTCGGCGGCCTCGGCGTGGGCCTCCTCGGTCTCCTTGTAGGCGGGCACCTCAGCCGCGACGACGCGCAGGTCCGCCTCCAGGTCGGTCTCGATGCGTTCCGAGCGACAGTCCTCGTCGTTCAGCCCCGTGCGGAGGTGCGAGAACGCGCCCGTGACGGCGCGCGCGGCCGAGGAGGACCCGCGGCGAGCGACCGTCGATATCTCCGGGCGGGTCAGCCCCAGGTCGGCGGCGGTACAGAGCGCCATCGCGGCGGCGGCGAACCCCGAGGAGGAGGAGCCGAAGCCGATGTTCGTCGGGAACGACGACTCGCTGACGAAGCGCACCCGGTCGTCGATGCCCGCGAGCGACCGGACGTGGTCGACGACCTGCGTGACGCGCTCGGCGGCCCGCCCCGTGACGGGGTCGCCGTCGATGGTCAGGTCGTCCGAGGCGAGGGCGGCGTCGAACTCGACGGTCGTGGTCGTGTTGCTCGGCGCCGTACAGACGCTGATGCTGTCGTGGTACGGGAGCCGGAGGTCCGGGTCGCGCATCCCGTGGTACTTCACGAGCCCCTGAATCGGGTGAGCTCGCGCGGTCGCTTTCATACCAGCATCGCGGCGCGTTGCCCGCTTAAGCAGTTCGGGTCCGCGCGAATACTTATACGTTTTCGAGACATACCAGAAGTATGAGCTCTCACGTCTGGTTCGTCCCGTCGGTCGTCGGGGGGGTGAGCGTCCTGTTCGGCCTCGTCGTCCTGCTCGCCGGGCCGTCGTGGCTCTCGGTCCGGGCGGCACCCGACGCGGTCGACGACGTCGGCCTCAGGCGGTTCCTGGGGACGTGTCTCGTCGGCTTCGGCCTCTCGTCGGTCGGCCTCGGCTTACTCCACGAGACCTACGGTATCCCGCGGTTCGGGTGGGCCGTGTACCTCTTCGCGCTCACGCTCGGGACGTGTTACGTCCTCGCCAGGGCCGCCCGGTACGTCGAGGACGCGACCGGAGACGGCACCGGCGAGCGTATCGAACGTCCGGAACGCCCGGAACGCCCGGAACGTCCGGAACGCACGCCGGTCGCGGAACCCGACGTCGACTCCTCGGACTAATTTTCTATCCACAGTAGACCGTCGGAAACACTATCTCTCCCACCGTCCAATCCGGTGCGTGATGCAGGAGGCGTGGCTGTTCGACGTCGGTGCCGGGGGGGCCGTCGCGCTCCTCGGGGCGGCCGTCTGGCTCGGCGACGTACCCGCACGCGTGGCGGGCTACGACGCGGAGCGTGTCACCGACGAGTCGGCACTCACCGCGTTCGTCGGCCGCTGGGTCGTCCTCGTCGGCGCGTTGCTCGTCGCGATGGGCCTGTTCGGCAGTCGCCGGCCCCTCCCTGACAGCGCGTGGGTGGGGTACGCCGGCGTCGTCCTCGTCGTCTGTTGTTACCTCGCCTACGGGTCGCGTCGCTACGAGGCGTGACCCTCAGGGCCACGTCCCGCCCTGTTCGTAGGCGGAGACCACGCGGTCGATGGCGACGATGTACGCCGCGGTGCGGAAACTGGGTGCGTCCTTCCCCTCGTAGGCGGTCACCAGCGCGTCGAACCCGTCGACGATGTAGCGTTCGAGTTCGTCGTTGACGCGCTCTTCGGTCCAGTAGAAGCGCTGGCGGTTCTGGACCCACTCGAAGTAGCTGACGGTGACGCCACCCGCGTTGGCGAGGATGTCGGGGAACACCGCCACCTCCCGCTCGGTGAGCACGTCGTCGGCGTCGGGCGTCACCGGCCCGTTCGCCGCCTCGACGACGACGTCGGCCTCCATCTCCCGGGCGATGTCCTCGTCGATGGCGTTCTCCAGGGCGGCCGGGACGAGCAGGTCCACGTCGAGCGTCAGGAGCTCCTCGTTCGAGAGTTCCTCCTCGACGTCCTCGTAGTCGGTGACGCTCCCGGACTCGTCCTTGACGTCCTTGACCGCGGCCGCGTCGAAGCCCTCGGAGTGGTAGATGGCGCCGCCGGAGTCGGAGACGGCGACGACGTCGGCACCGAGTTCGGACTGGATGAGTTTCGCGGCGACCGACCCGGCGTTGCCGTACCCCTGGACGGCGACCGTCGCGCCCTCGGTGTCCTTCCCGAGGTAGTCGAACGCCTCGCGAGCGGTGAGCATCACGGAGCGACCCGTCGCCTCGACGCGCCCGGCGCTCCCGCCGCTGTCGGGGGCCTTCCCCGTGACGACGCCCGGCGCCGTCGTGTTCTCGAGTGTCTCGTAGGTGTCCTTTATCCAGTTCATCTCCCGCTGACCGGTGTTGACGTCCGGGGCGGGGACGTCCGTGTCGGGGCCGATGAACGGCCGGAGTTCCTTCGCGAACGCGCGGGTGACGCGCTCGAGTTCGCCGTCGGAGTACTGGCGGGGGTCGATGGCGATGCCGCCCTTCCCGCCGCCGTAGGGGATGTCGACGATGGCCGTCTTGTACACCATCCACCCGGAGAGCGCCTTCACCTCGTCGCGCCCCACGTCGGGGTGATAGCGGATACCGCCCTTGTACGGCCCCCGGTCGCCGTTGAACTGCGAGCGAAACGCCTTGAACACCTCGAGTGACCCGTCGTCGAGTTCGACGGTCAGGTTCGTCTCTATGATTCGCTCGGGGTGTTTCAGCCGTTCGAGCAGGTCCGAAGAGACGTCGAGATGGTGGGCGGCGTCGTCGAGTTGCTCCTGGAGACTCTCGAAAGGATTTGCCGCATCAGACATAGTCGACCCTCGCAAGGGTCGCTGTTAAGTATGTCGTCAGCGCTCGTGGAGCCGTCCACCCACCGCGACCGAGCGTGTCAGTAGCACGCACCTACTCCGGTAAGGCGACCCTTACGGCGACTCGTCGGCGCGTTCGAGGACGTTCCGCGCCCGGGCGACGAGCGGGGCGTCTATCATCTCGCCGTCGACCCGGAGGACGCCCTCACCCTCGCTCGCCGCGTGGGCGGTGAGCACCCGTCGCGCCCACGCCACCTGGTCGTCGCTCGGGGAGAACGCCTCGTTCATCACCGGCACCTGTGCCGGGTGGATGGCCATCTTCCCGTCGTACCCCAGGTCGCGGGCGAACGCGCACTCCTCGCGCAGGCGCTCGGTCCCCTCGATGTCGGTGAAGACGGTGTCGACGGCGTCGACCCGCGCGGCGCTGGCCGCGAGGACGACGTGCTCGCGGGCGTAGAGCACCTCCGTCCCTTCTTCGGTCCGGTTCGCGCCGATGTCGGCCGAGAGGTCCTCGGCGCCGAAGGCGAGCGCCGTCGTCGCGTCCGCGTCGGCGATTCCCTCGGCGTTGAGGACGCCACGCGCCGTCTCGCAGAGCGCGAAGACGGGCACGTCGAGCCCTCGCTCGGCGAGTTCGTCGGCGAGCGCGTCCACGTCGTCGCCCGACTCGGCCTTCGGGAGCATCACGAGGTCGAGGCGGGGGGTGCCCGCAGCGACGCCGTCGAGGTCCGCGCCCGCCGTCTCGCCGGTGACGCGCACGCACACCTCGCAATTGGGGTCGAAGTCAGGGTCCGTGAGGACGCCGTTGACCGCCTCGCGGCCGGCCTCCCTCCGCTCGGGGACGACGGCGTCCTCCAGGTCGAAGACGACGACGTCGGCGCCCGTGCCGGGGGCTTTCCGCATGAGGTCGGGCTTGTCACCGGGCGAGAAGAGGACGCTCCGTCGTGGCATACCGGAGGGAGTCCGCGAGGGCTCTTGAATCCGGGCGGTCGGGGCCGACCCGGGGGTCTAATACCCCGCCCGGCGCAGTCCCCGCCATGACCGGCCTCTACTACGAGGAGTTCGAGGTGGGCCAGACCATCGACCACGAGAAGCGCCGGACGGTGAGCGAGAGCGACAACCAGCGCTTCTGCGACATGACGATGAACCAGCAGCCGCTCCACCTGGACGGCGAATTCGCCGCCGAGACCGACTTCGAGCGACGACTCGTCAACGGCCTCTACACGATGTCGCTCGCCGTCGGCCTCTCGATTCCCGATACGACCGACGGCACCATCGTCGCCAACCTCTCGTACGACGACGTCGAACACCCCGCGCCGGTGTTCCACGGCGACACCGTTCGCGCACGGACCACGGTCGTCGACAAGCGCGAGACCTCGGACGGCGAGCGCGGCGTCGTCACCATGCGCGTCGAGGCGTTCAACCAGGACGACGACCTCGTCTGCTCGTTCGAGCGGACGGCGCTCTCGCTGAAGCGGCCGTAGTCAGAGGACCGTCGCGATCATCACGACGTTGACGCACACCGCGACGACCCACGGGAGCGCGAGTGCGAGCGGGACGAGCGCCGCGTAGCGCCGATGGACGACCTGGCGGCCGAAGACGGCGACGCCGAAACCGAAGCCCTTCATCGCGACCATCCCGAGCGCGCCGTACTGGGTGATGACGCGAGAGGCGATGGGGTTCATCTCGACGAGCCCGATTCGCAACCCGTACAACGTGAGGGTGATGTCGAGGACCATCGCGGCGACGGCGAGTCCCCAGAACCCTCGTTCGTACCGGGCCGCGGTGGCGAGCAGGGAGCGGTCGTGACGGCGCACGTACGCGCCCGGTTCGATGAAAGACATGTGTGGTGTAGTGAGTGCGGGTGACGGCGTCCCCATCGACACGTCCCCGCAGTGGTACCTGCTCCGACGGTCCGTTTCGACATTGTTACCAGCGACCTACCCCCGACGGGTCGGCGTAAAGGACTGTATTGCGCCCGCGCGTCAGACGGAACCGTGGTCCTCACGTTCTGAGAGGCCGCCCCACCGGCCGCACCCCCTAGAGGACGGTGCCGTGTTTCTTGTCAGGGAGGTCCTTCCGGACCGTTTCGTAGAAGTCGAACCTGTTAGTGACCTCTTTACGCAACGCGCTCGGTGGAATTATCTCGTCGATGACCATCTCGCTCGCCATCCTGTGGACGTCGATGTCCTGTCGGTACTCCTCGCGGAGTTCGGCCTCGCGCCGGGCGCGTTCCTCGGGGTCGTCGATGGCGTTCAGTTTGTTCGCGTACACCGCGTTGATGGCTGCCTCCGGCCCCATGATACCGATCTCCCCGCTCGGGAGCGCGATGACGGACTCCGGGTCGTAGGCCGGCCCGCTCATGGCGTAGATGCCCGCACCGTACGCCTTCCGGACGACGACGCTCTGTTTCGGCACCGTCGCCGAGGAGGTGGCGTAGATCATCTTCTTGCCCTGTTCGAGGATGCCCTCCTTCTCGACCTGCGACCCCGCCATGAACCCCGGCGTGTCACAGAGATAGAGCAGTGGCACCTCGAAGGCGTCGCACTTCCAGATGAACTCGGCGGCCTTCTCGGCGGCGTCGGGGAAGATGGCGCCGGCGCGCTGGGCCGGCTGGTTGGCGACGATGCCCACCGGTCGGCCGTCGAGGCGGGCGAAGGCGGTGAGTATCTCCCCGCCGTAGTTCGGCTGGAGTTCGAGGACCGAGCCCTCGTCGACGACGTGCTCGAGGAACTCGCGCATGTCGTAGCCGCGGTTCGGTTCCGTCGGGACGACGCGGTCGATGCCCGTCGGCGAGCGGGCCGGGTCCCGCCCCTCCGTCCGGGGCGGTTTCTCGCCCGCCCGGTCGGGCAGGTAGCTCACGAGCTGTGCGACGAGGTCGCGGGCGTGCTCCTCGTCCTCGGCGACGAGGTCCGCGCTCCCCGAGTGGCGCGCGTGGACGTCCGGCCCGCCGAGGTCCGCCATCGAGATGTCCTCGCCCGTGACCATCTGGACCATCCGCGGGGAGGCGATGGCCATCGCGCTCATCCCCTCGACCATCACCGTGAAGTCGGCGAAGACGGGCGTGTAGGCCGCGCCCGCGATACACGGCCCGTAGAGGACGCATATCTGCGGGACGTAGCCCGAGAGCATCGAGTGGTTGTAGTAGTACTTCCCGATGCCCTCGCGGTTGGCGAAGAAACCCGTCTGCTGGTCGATGCGGCCGCCCGAGGAGTCCATCAGGTAGAGCACCGGCTTGCCCGTCTTGAGCGCGCGCTGTTGCATCCGGAGGAACTTCTCGACGCCCTTGGCGGCCATCGACCCCGCCTTCACGGTGAAGTCGTTGGCCATGAAGTGGACCTCGCGTCCCTCGAACTCCGCGGCCCCCGTGAGCAGGCCGTCGGCGGGGATGCGGTCCTCGGCGTCGAACTCGGCGAACTTGCCGTCCTCGAACAGCAGGTCGCCGAACCAGAGGTCGAGGCGGTCGCGGACGAACAGCTTCCCCTGCTCGTCGAGTCGCTCCCTGTACTTCTCCGGCCCGCCCTGCTCGATGTCGGCTATCTCCTCGAGCAGGGCTATCTCGCGGTCGGTCGGGCCGATGTCGTCGAGGGGGCTCGCGTCCCCGACGCGGTTGCCCTCGTGAACGACGGCCGGTTCGTCCGCGCTCCCGATGTAGACGCGGACCTCCTCGACGGCGTGACGAGCGAGCGCGGCGGCGATTGCGGCGGCCTCGTCGTCGCTCGCACCCTCGTCGATGCGTACCTTCATGGGCAAGTGTTGCGTGGAGGGGGGTCAAAACCGTTATCGTCCGGGCGGCGCGATGCGAGACGCGCCGCCCGACGACGCCGCGACGGCCGGTCGAAGAGGGACCGGGGACGCCCTCAGACGAGCCCTGACAGTCGGCTGACGACGCCGAGGGCGACCGGAACCCCGACCACGATGGCGGCGTCCCGCCGGCTGAGCCCGTGGAAGTGCTGCATCGCGACCGTCCAGATGTAGCCGCTCCACAGCAGCATGAGCAGGCCGAAGACGGTCGCCGCGGTCAGTATCGGGTCGCTCTGGAGGGCCGCGAGCGCCTCGCCCGCGGCGGCCGACCCCTCCGGGAGGGTCTCGCCGGCGAAGACGGAGAAGTTCGCCGCCGCGCGCACCGCTATCCCGACGAGCGCGGGGACGTACCCCCAGCCGACGCCGGCGAAGGTGTCGCTCAGGGACCCGGAGCCGTCGAACGCCACCCGCGCGAGGGCGTAGAAGGCGACGGCGTAGAGCGCCCACTGGACGTAGACGCCCAGGAACGCGCCGACGAGGCCGACGGTGCCGGCGGCCGCCGAGATGGCCGAGGCCGTCCCCTCGTCGACGGCTTCGCCGCTCTCCGCGATGGCACCCGTCGCGAGCTGACTGGTGAGTTCCGAGGACGGGTAGGCGGCGACCACCGCGACGACGGCGACTAGCGTGACGATACCTGCAGGGAGGAGGACCCCCGGGTCGTCGGCCCGTCGCCGGAGGGCCGAGTCGGGGTCCGTGACGATTTCGAGGACCATCACGTCGTCGTGAGCGGTACCCCTACATTAAACCACACGACCGTTGTGTCCGACGGACCACGGGACGTGCCGGGGGAGAGGGACTGACACGTCCGTCGCCTGTGACCGGCCACGGACCGCGACCGACGGTCTACGCCGACAGCGTCGCCTCGGCGCGCTCGATGAGCGAGCGGTTGCCGACGAAGACGGGCGTCCGCTCGTGGAGGTCCTCGGGCGGGGTCGCGAGCAGCGAGCGCTCGCCGTCGGTCGACGCCCCGCCGGCCGCCTCGACGATGGCCCCGATGGGGATACCCTCGAACTGGCGACGGAGTTTGCCGTTCGGGTGGGTGGTGAGCGCGGGGTAGGCGAAGACGCCGCCGTAGGTGAGCACCTGGTTCACGTCGCCGATCATCGCGCCGCCGTAGCGCAGTTTGAGCTCCTGCTCGACCTCGCTGGCGTAGTCGGCGAAGGCGTCGGTCCAGGCGGGGACGCGCCCGCCGAACCCGTACACCGTGGGTTCGTCGGGGAGCGAGCGGTCGGCCGTCCCGACGTGGCGCTCGCCCTCGTGGACGACCGACTCGGTGACGGTCCCCTCCCGGAGCGTGACCATCGTCGTCAGCGGGCCGTAGAGGACGTAGGCGGCCGCGACGAGCGACTCACCGCCCGCCGGGAGCGGGGCGTCGAAGACGCCGACGATGGTCCCCATCGCGTTGTTCGACTTCACGTTCGAGGAGCCGTCGAGGGGGTCGAGCGCGACGTGGTAGTCGCCGTCCGCCCCCTCGACGACGTCCTCGCGCTCCTCGCTCGCGTAGGTCGCCACGCCGTCGAGGGCGAGCAGGCGCTCCTCGAACAGTTCGTCGGCGTAGACGTCGGCCGCCAGTTGCTGTTCGCCCGAGGGGTTCTCGCCCGCCTCGTAGCGTCGACGGCCGACGAGGCTCTCGCGTATCTCGGGGGCCGCACCGGCGACCGTCTCGAAGACGGCCTCGACGACGTCCGCCCCGCTCATTCGTCGAGGGCGGCGTCGACGGACGCGCCCTCGAAGATGACCTGTTCGAGCGCGTCGAGGATGTACGTCGGGTCCTCGCGCTGCCAGACGTTCCGGCCGACGGCGAGGCCCCTCCCGCCGGCGTCCATCGCGGCCTTCACGGACTGGAGGAACTCGCGGTCCGTGGTCTTCGACCCCCCGGACATGACCACCTTCGTCTTGCCGGCCATCCGGACGGCGTGTTCCATCGCCTCCTTCGAGCCGGGGTACTTCACCTTCGCCACGTCCGCGCCGAGTTCGAGCGCGAGGCGGGCGGCGTAGGCGATGGTCGTCTCGTCGGTGTCGTTCTTCAACCCCTGACCGCGGGGGTACGACCACATGACGACCGGGAGTTCGTACTCGCGGGCCTGTTCCTGGAGCGCGCGGAACTCCTCGGCCATCTCGATTTCGTAGTTCGACCCGCCGTAGAGGGTGAAGCCGACGGAGTCCGCGCCGACGTCGTAGGCGTACTCGACCGAGCAGTTGAGCGCGGTGTCGGGTTCGCCCATCCAGAGGTTCGACGTCCCGTTGAGCTTCAGCAGGAGGTCGACGCTGTCCTCGTAGGAGGGGTAGTACGCCTCGGCGAGACCCTTCTGCACCGCGATGGAGGTGACCGCGGGGTGCGTCGCCGCCTCGAACGTGCGCTCGGGGTTGGCGCTCTCGGGCAGGCCGGTGAAGTCGGCCGGACCGTGTTCGAGGCCGTGGTCGTACGCGAGGATGAGCACCTTACCGTCGCGGACGAGAGGACTGTCGTCGATGGGTATCATACGGGCGGGTGTTCGGCAACGGGGTATAATACTGTTGGTGCAACGCCGCGAGCGTGCCCACGAGTCGCATCGGACAGATTGATACGTCCCAGGCGCGAGCAGTCACGACAGCAAGGGAATGACAGGGCCAGGACAGTACACCGTGCGCGGGGGACGAAGCGGGGCGAGCGAGGCCGCGACGCGCCCGAACGGCCGTCCCGACGTCGACGCGGGGGCGAGCGCGTGAGCTACGAGGCGGTCGTCTTCGACAACGACGGCGTGCTCGTCGAGCTGCCGAGTCGCGACGCCTTCCGGCGGGCCGCCGAGCGCACGTTCAAGCGTTTCGGCCTCCGCCGACCGACCCGCGACGACGTGCGCGCGCTCGTCGCCGGCAACCCCGAGCGCATCCGCGAACTCTGTCGGACCTACCGCATCGACGCGCTGGAGTTCTGTTACGAGGCGGCCGCCAACGCCGTCCGCGAGCAGAAGCGCGAACTCGAAGCCGGCGTTCGACGCCTCTACGACGACGTTCACGCCGTCTGGACGCTCGACGTGCCGTTCGGCCTCGTGAGCAACAACCAGCACGAGGCGGTCGCGGCCGTCCTCCGCTTCTTCGGCCTCGAGGACCGGTTCGACGCCGTCTACGGCTGTCCGTTCACGCCCACCGGCCTCGGCCGGATGAAGCCGGACCCCTACTACCTCGACCGGGCGCTCGCGGACCTCGAGACGCGCGACGCGCTCTACGTCGGCGACAGCGCGTGCGACGTCGAGGCCGCCGCCAACGCCGGTATCGACTCGGCGCTCCTGACACGCGAGGGGAGCGTCGACCCCGCCGTCGAACCGACCCACGAGATACCGAACCTCGGCGCGCTCCCCGGACTCGTCCGCGCCTAGCCGGGCGGAGCCGGCACGTTTTACTCGCCGGCCGCGTCCACTCCCCCTATGCGTGGTTTCGACTCGATAGAGCGTATCGGCGTCGTCGGCGCGGGCACCATGGGCGGCGGCATCGCACAGGTCTGCGCCCAGCAGGGCTACGACGTGGTCGTCAGGGACATCGAGCAGGAGTACCTCGACCGTGGCTTCTCGAACATCGAGGACTCGCTCGACCGACTGGTGAACTCGGAGAGACTGACCCGCGAGGCGGCCGACGCGGCCCGCGAGCGCCTGACCGGGACGACCGACCTCGCGGACCTCGTGGACTGCGACCTCGTCGTCGAGGCGGCCCTGGAGGACATGGCGGTCAAGCAGGACGTCTTCGCGGACCTGGACGACGTGGTCGACGAGGACGTCGTGCTCGCCACGAACACCTCGACGCTCTCCATCACGACCATCGCGAGCGCGACCGACCGGCCCGAGGGGGTGGTCGGCCTCCACTTCATGAACCCCGTCCCCGTCATGAAGGGCGTCGAGGTGGTCGTCGGCGAGCGCACCGCGGCGGAGGCCGTCTCGCTCGCCCACGAGTTCGCCGAGGCGCTCGGCAAGGAGACCTGGGAGAGCGACGACAAGCCCGGCTTCGTCTCGAACCGCATCCTCATGCCGTGGATAAACGAGGGCGTCCGGGCGTTCGACGAGGGCGTCGCCACGAAGGAGGACATCGACCGCGGGATGAGACTCGGGACGAACGTCCCGATGGGACCGCTCGAACTCGCCGACCACATCGGCCTCGACATCTGTCTCGACGCCACACAGACGCTCCACGAGGAACTCGGCGACCGCTACAAACCGGCGTACCTCCTCGCGCGGAAGGTCGACGCCGGCGACCTCGGCAAGAAGACCGGACGCGGCTTCTACGACTACGAGTAGGGCGGGCCGGCACGGGCGTGCCGGTAGCTTTTCGGTCGCCAGGGACAGAACAGTAGTATGGGACTCAGTAAACTGCTGGCGTCGAAGTCGTCGCGGCGACTGAGCGCGCTGTCGATGCTCGTTCAGGCGGCACGGGCGCTGTACCGGGGGAACAGGCGCGTCGGGGCGCTGCTGCTCGGGGCCGCGGTGCTCTCGTACCGCTGGAGCGTCGTCGGCCTCGTGGCCGAACTGGGCATCCGACTGTACCAGCGTTCGCGGTAGTCACGTCGACCGCCGTCGTCTTTTCCGACCACCCACTCCGGGAGCGACGCGGCCTCGCGGCGGGGCGTCGGGCGAGGAAGGGAAAAGTACAGGATTGACCACCCGCAACCCACTCCATGGACTTCAGTCTCTCCGCGGAGCAGAAGCAAATCCGCGACATGGTCGCCGAGTTCGTCGACGAGGAGGTCAAACCCGTCGCGGCGGACATCGACCACGACGACGAGTTCCCCGCCGACCTCGTCTCCGAGATGGGCGACCTCGGCCTGATGGGGATGCCCTTCCCCGAGGAGTACGGCGGGGCGGGGCTGGACTACCACTCCTACGCCATCGGGCTGGAGGAGATATCGCGTGGCTCCGGCGGCCTCGGCACCATCGTCGCCGCACACATCTCGCTCGCGGGCAACATGATATACGCGTTCGGTGACGACGCCCAGAAGGAGGAGTACCTCACGCCGCTGGCGCAGGGCGACGACATCGGCGCGTTCGCGCTCTCGGAGCCGCAGGCGGGCAGCGACGTCCCCGCGATGGAGACGACGGCGGAGAAGGACGGCGACGGCTACGTCGTCGACGGCGGGAAACTGTGGATATCGAACGGCTCGGTCGCCGACACCGTGACCCTGTTCGCGAAGACCGACCCCGACGCGGGTAACAAGGGCATCTCCTCGTTCGTCGTCCGCCCCGAGGAGGACGACGGCTTCATCGTCGAGGGGACGGAGGACAAACTCGGCGACAAGGGCTGTCCCACCGCCGAACTCCGCTTCGACGGCATGTACCTCCCCGAGGACCGCCTGCTCGGCGAGGAGGGCGACGGGTTCGTCCACGCGCTGAAGACGCTCAACGGCGGGCGCATCACCATCGCCGCTCGCTCCGTCGGCATCGCGCAGGCCGCCCTCGACGAGGCGCTGCGCTACAGCCAGGAGCGCGAGCAGTTCGACCAGCCCATCTCCGGGTTCCAGGCCATCCAGCACAAACTCGCCGACATGGACACGAAGACCAGCGCCGCCCGCCTGCTCATGCACCAGGCCGCCGACCTGAAGATACGCGGCGAGTCGTTCGTCAAGGAGGCCGCACAGGCGAAGCTCTACGCCTCGGAGGTGAGCCGCGAGGTGGCCAACGAGGGCATCCAGATCCACGGCGGCTACGGCTACACCAAGGACTTCCCCGCCGAGCGCTTCTACCGCGACGCGAAGCTCAACGAGATATACGAGGGCACGAGCGAGGTGCTGCGCAACACCATCGCCGCGCAACTCCTCGACTGAGTCGTCGAGTTTCACTTTCGCTCCGCCCTAGGCTCGCGTACACGTCCGTGCGTCCCCTCCCTTCGCGTGCGCCATGATAACGGCAGTGACGCACGCGACCCTCCTCGTCGACGACCCCGACGAGGCGCTCGCGTTCTACACCGAGGTGCTCGGCTTCGAGAAACACACCGACGTCGAGAGCGAGGAGGGGCGGTGGCTGACCGTCGCACTTCCCGACGACGAACTCCAGCTCGTGCTCATGCCCCGCGACGGTGAGCGCCCGAAGCGCGACGACGTGGCGTTCGTCCTCGCCACCGACGACTGTCGCGCGGAGCACGACCGGCTGCGCGCGGCCGACGTCGCGTTCAGCCGCGACCCGACGGTCCACCCCTACGGCGTCGAGGCGGGGTTCAAGGACCCGGACGGCAACCAGTTGAGCCTCCTCGAACCCGCCGAGACGGTGGGGCCGACGGAGACGGCAGGGACGACCGGGGAGTGAGGCTCACCCCTCGACCTGTTCACGGAGCCACGCGCAGTGCTCGCGGACGGCGCGCTCGCCGCGCTCGGTGAGGGCGTAGACGTCGTCGAGGCCGTCGACGCGCCGCTCGACGTGACCAGCCCGCTCCAGCGCCGCGAGGCGGTCGTAGAACCGCCGCGAGTCGAGGCGGGCGTCGTACCGTCGTTCGAGCGTGCGCTTCAGCGTCGGCCCGCGTGTCTCGCCGGCGGCGTAGAGCGCTGCGCACATGTCCCGGCGCGTCCCGCTCTCGTGCCACTTCATGGGCGAGAGGAGCAGCCGGAGTGCCACGTGGGTTGCGCTTTCGCTCGGCCGAGACCGGAACCTACGAGCGGCGCGCCTCCGTACGTCGCCCATGGGCGACCCCACGACCGGAACGGAGGCCGACGAGACCGTCGAGGCGGACGGCGTCACCGCCCGGTACTACCTGACGGAGGCGGAGCGCGTGCTGACCTTCGAGCGCGAGGGTGCGACGGCCGCCGTGGCGCAGAACGTCGACGGCTACGCGATGCTGAAGGTGCGACCGACGCCCGACGGCGACGAACTGGAGCGCTACTACGGCTTCGACATGGCGCTCGACCACGCCGCCGAACTGCTCGGCGTCGGCGTGAACGACCTCCCCGTCCCCGAGTCGGCGCGCGACATGGGGATGTAGCGGCGGTCTGGCGCGATATCCACCGAGTGCGGCAGAACTTTACACGGGAGTACTGTACGGTATGCAATGTCAGAGGTACGTGTCGCAGGAACTGGGATGACCGACTTCGGTCGGTTCCCCGAGCGGACCGGGCGTGACCTGTTCGCCGAGGCCGGCCTGGCCGCCCTCGACGACGCAGGCGTCGACCCGGGCGACGTAGAGCACGTGTTCTTCGGGAACTTCATGGGCGAACTCGCGGAGCACCAGGGCCACATGGGTCCACTGATGGCGGAGGCCGTCGGCGTGAACGCGCCGGCGACGCGCTACGAGGCGGCCTGCGCGTCGAGCGGCGTCGCCGTCCGCGAGGCCGTCAGGTCCGTCCGTACCGGCGAGTCGGACGTCCTCCTCGTCGGCGGGACCGAACGCATGACGAACATGGGGACGGCGGGCGCGACGGAGGGCCTCTCCATCGCGGCCGACGACCTCTACGAGATCCGTGCCGGGATGACGTTCCCCGGCGCCTACGCGCTGATGGCGCGGGCGTACTTCGAGGAGTTCGGCGGCGACTCGACCGACCTCGCGCACGTCGCCGTGAAGAACCACGAGCACGCCCTGCCGAACGAGCACGCGCAGTTCCGCTCGGCCATCACCGTCGACCAGGTACTCGACGCGCCGCGCATCGCGGACCCCCTCGGCCTCTACGACTCCTGTCCCATCACGGACGGCGCGAGCGCCGTCGTCCTCGTCAGCGAGGCGTTCGCCGAGCGCAACGGCCTCGACGCCTCCGTCGCCGTCACGGGGTCGGGCCAGGGCGGCGACAAACTCGCCCTCCAGGACCGGGAGTACTTCGCGCGGACGCCGGCGAGTACCGCCGCCGCGGAGGAGGCCTACGCCGACGCCGGCATCACCGCCGACGACGTCGAGGTCGCCGAGGTCCACGACTGCTTCACCATCGCCGAGGTGCTCGCCATCGAGTCGCTCGGCCTCTACGACCCCGGCGAGGGGCTGGGCGCGGCCCGCCGGGGCGAGACGACCCGGCACGGCGACGTCCCGGTGAACCTCTCGGGCGGCCTGAAGGCGAAGGGCCACCCCGTCGGCGCGACGGGCGTCGCACAGCTCGCCTCCATCACGAACCTGCTCACCGGGACGCACGCACGGTCGCCGGACGTCGGCGACCTGCGCGTCGGCGTGGCGCACAACGCGGGCGGGACGGTCGCCAGCGCGACCGTCCACGTCCTGGAGGTGGTCGCGTGAGCGGAGACGAGCGCGACGGGGAAGCGGGCGGCAGCGAGCGCGTCCGCGACGCCGGGTTCGACGACCTGCTCGACGCCATCGAGGCGGGCGAGGGGCACTACCTCCGCTGCTCGAACGACCACGGTTCGCTCCCGCCGCGGCGGGTCTGCCCGCACTGCGGCGACCGCGACCTGACGGAGCGCCCGCTCCCCGACTCGGGGACGGTCAGCACCTACACCGTGGTCGCGGTGCCGACGCCCCAGTTCGCCGACGACGCACCCTACGTGACGGCGGTCGTCGACTTCGGGACGGTGCGACTGACGGGCGTCGTCGACGCCGACCCCGAGGCGGTCGAGACGGGGATGACGGTCGGCGTCACCGTCGGCACGAGCGAGACGACCGGCGACCGACTCGTCCGGTTCGTCCCGCGCTGAGTCTACTGGACGTTCGCGTACTCGGTCTTCTCCGCGAGTTCACCCCTGACGAGCGCCGCGAACTCGGCGGGGTGCTCGTAGTGCGGGAGCAGGAGTGTCTCGTCGAAGACGACGAAGCGCGCGTCGGCCTCGTCGGCGAGGTCCTCGCCGCGCTCGACGGGCAGGATGTCCGCGTCGCGCCCCCAGACGACGGTGACGGGGACGTCGAGGTCGGCGAGCGTCGCCCCGAGGTCCACGTCGGAGTCGAGGAAGCCGCTGACGAACGAGGCGGGCGCGAAGCGCGCGCCCGGCTGGTGGGTGAGCTGCCAGCGGTAGGCGACCCACTCGTCGTCGGCGTGGGACATGTCGTAGAAGCCGTGGTCGCGCTGGAAGTAGCGCAGCGAGCGCTCGCTCGCGAGGGCGTTGAACAGCGCCTGCCCGACGAGCGGCGTGCGCAGGAGCGAGCGGACCCACACCCGTCGGCCGGGCATCGTCGTCGCGGTGGGACAGACGAGGACGAGTTCGGCGAAGTCGACGTGTTCGGCGGCCTGCGCGGCGTACGCACCCGAGAGCGAGGAGGCGACGACCGTCGCGTCCTCCGTGACGTCCCCCGCGAAGTCGACCAGGAACGTCTCGTAGAGCGACGCCGAGTACATCAGCGGCGGGCGGTCCGAGAGGCCGAACCCGGGGAGGTCGGGCGCGACGACGTGGTAGTTCTCGGCGAGCGTGTCGAAGACGGCGGCGAACTCGGCGCTCGACCCGGCGGCGTTGACGCCGTGGACGAGCAGCAGGTCCGGGTCGTCGGGGTCGCCAGCCTCGGTGTAGGAGACGTCGAACCCGCGCCAGCGGTAGGTCTCGGGCGCGCGCCCGAGCGGCGGGCGGGGCGTCGACGCGCGCGATTCGAGCAGTCGGTTCCCGGCCGCGAGGCCGCCGACGGCGGCGACCGCACCGGTCAGGAGCGTTCGAAGTCGCATGGCGGGGCGTACGCCCGAGGGCCGCTTAATTACTGCCCTCGGCGAGACACTCCGCCAGCGGGTCGACGAGGTCGTCCGCGACGGTGTAGGGGTCGCTCTCGCGCGCGACGACCGCGTCGACGAACGCCTCCAGCCCACCGCGTCGGTCGATCTCGCGGGCGAGCAGGCGGTTCGTGTCCTCGCGCAGGAGCGTGCGGATCTCCTCGGCGTAGCGCTGGCGCGCGCGCTCCTCGCGGGTGCCGGACGCCTCGAGGTACTCGACGTGGTCGGCGAGGACCTCGACGAGTTCCGGGACGCCCTCGCCGCTCTTGGCGACCGTCTCGACGAGTTGGGGCTCCCAGCCGTCCTCCTCCGCGAGGTCGGGTTCGACCACCTGGAGGGCGTCGTCGCCGTGGTGGCCCGTCTCGGTGTAGTCCCCCCGCGTGTGTATCATCTCGCGGAGTTCCTGGACGGTGCGGTCGGCGCCGGGCATGTCCGCCTTGTTGACGACGAAGACGTCGCCGATTTCGAGGATGCCGGCCTTCAGCATCTGGATGTCGTCGCCGCTGCCGGGGGGGACGAGGACGGCCACCGTGTCGGCGGCCTTCACGATGTCTATCTCGTTCTGGCCGGCGCCGACCGTCTCGACGAGGACGACGTCCTTCCCGAAGGCGTCGAGGGCCTTCACCGCGTCCGCGGTGGCCGTCGAGAGGCCGCCGAGGCTGCCGCGGGCGCTCATCGACCGGAAGAACACGTCCATGTCGCCGACGTTCGACGCCATCCGGATGCGGTCGCCGAGGACGGACCCGCCGGTGAACGGCGAGGAGGGGTCGATGGCGATGACGCCGACGGTCAGCCCTTCGTCGCGGTAGTGTTTGGCGAGTTTGTCGACGAGCGTCGACTTGCCCGCGCCCGGACTGCCGGTGATGCCGACGACGTCGGCGTCGCCCGTGTGCTCGTGGAGCGCGCTCACGAGGTCGCGGTAGCCCGGCGAGCGGTCCTCTATCTTCGAGATGACCCGGGCGAGCGCGCGGTGCTCGCCGGCGAGCAGGTCGTCGAGGAGGTCCCGGTTGGCGTCGTTCATTCGCGCTCGGGGGCGTTGCGGCGGACGAACTCGACGGTCTCGTCCATCGACGCCCCGGGACCGAATATCTCCGAGACGCCCGCCTCGCGCAGGGCCGGGCGGTCGTCCTCTGGGATGATGCCGCCGACGATGACCAGCGTATCGGAGAGCGCGCCGTACTCGTCGAGTCCGTCGAGTATCTTCGGGACGAGCGTGTTGTGCGCTCCCGAGAGGATGGAGATGCCGATGACGTCGACGTCCTCCTGGACGGCCGCCTGGACGACCTCGTCGGGCGAGCGGTGCAGTCCCGAGTAGATGACTTCGAACCCGGCGTCGCGGAACGCCCGGGCGATGACGTGTGCGCCGCGGTCGTGTCCGTCGAGGCCGACCTTCGCGACGAGACATCGGATGGTGCGCTGACCCTGGTCGGTACTCATACGCGGAACAATCGTGAGAATCCGGTTTGACTCTAACGGTCAGCGCCCCGCCCGCGGGCGGCGCGCTGGCGGGAAAACGAAGCGGCCATACCGACGGCGCCCGAAGGGCCGCCATGGCCACAGCGTCCTCCGAGAACCCCGTGAAGGCCCACCCGAAGGCCGTCACGGCGGTGCTCTCGGTCGTCGGCTACGCGCTCGTCATCGGCGCGTTCGAGGGACTGGTCCCCATCTTCCCCCCGCTGTCGGAGGCGACCGTCATCCTGTTCTCCGACCTCATCGCCGTCGTGAACACGATGGCGCTCACCGCCCTCCTCGTCGGCTGGTACTTCATCAGAGCCGGCGAGGTGCGCCGCCACCGCGCCGCGATGCTCACCGCCTTCTCGCTCATCCTCGTGTTCCTCGTGCTCTACCTCTGGAAGGTCGGCGGGGGCTTCGAGAAGAGCATCGTCATCGAGGAGGGGCAGTTCCTCGCGTCGTACGCAGGTATCGTCGAACCGCTCTACCTCGCCATGCTCGCGATTCACATCCTCCTGTCGGTGGTGGCGGTCCCCGTCGTGCTCTACGCCGTCGTCCTCGGCCTCACCCACACCCCGGCGGAACTGCGCGAGACGGCTCACGCCCGCGTCGGCCGGGTCGCCGTCACGGCGTGGTCGCTCAGCCTCTTCCTCGGCGTGGTCACGTACGTCATGCTCAACCACGTCTACTCGTGGGAGGTGCGCGGCGAGGTCCTCCTCCTGCTCGCGGCCCCGGCGCGCGGGTGGCTCGACCGCCTTCGCGAGTGAGGCGGCGCGAGGCTCCTCGCGCGCCCGGTGTGCGTTACGTGGCACACACCCGCACACGTTATCCGCGCCGGCGACCTAACCACCGGTAAGTCCGGCGGTCGCCGCCGGCACACCGCATGACCGACCACGACAGCTACGAGGAGTTGTATCGCTCGACCATCCCCTCGGTCGTCTCCATCTACCTCGCCGGCGACGGCCGGACGCCGGGCGGGGCGGGGTCGGGGTTCGTCTTCGACGTCGACTCCACCTCCGAGGAGCGCGAGGGCTACGTCGTCACCAACCACCACGTCGTCGGCACGAACCCGTCGGTGGACGTGCGCTTCAGCGACGGCGACTGGCGCGTCGGCGAGGTCGTCGGCGCGGACGCCTACACCGACCTCGCCGTCGTCCGCGTCCCGGACCACCCGGAGGACGCCGCCGCGCTCCCGCTGGCGGCGAGCAACCCCGTCCCCGGCACGCCCGTCGCCGCCCTCGGCAACCCGATGGGCCTCGACGGGTCGCTCACGACGGGCGTCGTGAGCGGAGCGAGTCGCTCGATGCCCACCCGCGACGGGTTCGCCATCCCCGACACGGTCCAGACGGACGCGCCCATCAACCCCGGCAACAGCGGCGGGCCGCTCGTCACGACCGACGGAACGGTCGTCGGCGTCAACCGGGCGCGCGGCGGCGACAACATCGGCTTCGCCGTCAGCGCGGAGGTGGCGGCGCGGGTCGTCCCCGCGCTCGTCGAGGACGGCGAGTACCGCCACTCCTACCTGAAGGTGCGTACGCTCGACGTCTCCCCGACCGTCGCGGAGGCCAACGGACTGGCGGAGGTGAGAGGGGTCCTCGTCGTGGACGTGGGCGACGGTCCGGGACGGGCGGCGCTCCGTGGCGCGACCGGTACCCGGCGCGTTCGCGGCCGGGACGTCCCCGTCGGCGGCGACGTGGTGACGCACATCGACGGCGAGCGCGTCGACACCCACGAACAGTTGATGCGCTACCTCTTGCTGGAGACCAGACCCGGCGAGACGGTGGCCGTCGACCTGGTGCGCGACGGCCGCGAGCGCCGCGTCGACCTCGCGCTCGCCGAGCGCCCGGCGGTCCGTCCCCGACGGGGACGGGGCCGTCGTCGCGGCCGGAGCCGTCGGGGGACCGACGTCCCCATCCGGTGAGTCAGGGAAACAGGCCCCGGAGTTCGTGGGCCGTGGCGACCCGCCGGAGGGCGATGGTGTAGGCGGCCGTCCGGAGGTCCGGCAGTTCGTCGGCGTGGTAGGCGGAGACCACCTCGTCGAACGCGCCGGAGAGGCGACGTTCGAGGTCGGCGTTCACTTGCGAGAGCGTCCAGGCGTACTCCTGGGTGTTCTGGACCCACTCCAGGTAGGAGACGATGACGCCGCCCGCGTTGGCGAGGATGTCGGGCACGACGGGGACGTCGCGCTCGGCGAGGACGTCATCGGCCGCGGTGGTCGTCGGGCCGTTGGCCGCCTCGACGACGACCGACGCCCGCACGTCGTCGACGTTGTCCGCCGTGATGACGTCCGCGACGGCGGCGGGGATGAGCACGTCCACGTCGAGTTCGAGCAGGTCCTCGTTGGAGACGAGGTCGCCGCCGTCGTACTCGGCGACGGTCCCGCCGGCCTCGGAGAAGTCGAACAGCGAGAGCACGTCCAGCCCGTCGGGGTCGTAGCGCGCGCCGGTGACGTCGCTGACCGCGACGACGTTCGCCCCGCGCTCGGCGAGCAGGCGGGCCGCCCAGCTCCCGACGTTGCCGAACCCCTGGATGGCGACGGTGGCCTCGGGGAGGTCCTTGTCGAGGTAGTCGAACACCTGCTGGGTGACGATGGCGACGCCCCGGCCCGTCGCCTCGACGCGCCCCGGCGTCCCGCCCAGCGAGAGGGGTTTGCCCGTGACGACCTGCGGGATGCTGTAGCCCTCGTACATCGAGTAGGTGTCCATCATCCACGCCATCACCTCCGGGCCGGTGTTCATGTCGGGCGCGGGGACGTCCATGTGCGGGCCGATCATCCGTCGGATGCCCTCCGTGTAGCGCCGGGTCAGTCGGCGCTGTTCGGTCGTGCTCAGCTCCTTCACCTCGCAGACGACGCCCCCCTTCGCGCCGCCGTAGGGGAGGTCGACGAGCGCCGCCTTCCACGTCATCCACCCCGCGAGCGCCGTCACCTCGTCCATCGTCACGCTCGGGTGGTAGCGGACGCCGCCCTTGTAGGGACCGCGGGCGCTGTCGAACTGGCAGCGATAGCCCGTGAACACCTCGACGGACCCGTCGTCCATCGACACCGGGAGCGTCACCTTCAGCGTCCGCTCGGGGTGTTTCAGCCGCTCGAAGATGCTCGGGTCCACCGCCGCGTACTCCTGGGCGCGCTCCATCTGCGCCAGCATGTTGTCAAGCGCGTTCGTCTCGACCATGCGAGGGCAATACTTGCGGAGGTGATGAAACTAGTGCCGGCAGAGGCGTCGCGCTCAGTCCGTCCGGGGGAGCGCGAGCGCCCCGGCGACGAAGAAGACGGCGGTGAGCGCGGCGAGGACGCCCAGGTCCACGAGCGGGTCACCGCCCCCGGGGGTGGTGACCGCCCGGACGCCCCGCGAGAAGTACGAGAGCGGCGAGAGCGACAGCGCGGGGACGAACCACTCGGGGAGCATCGACGGCGGGACGAACGTCTCCGAGAGGAACAGGAGGGGGATGGCGATGCCGTTGCTCGCGGCGATGACGCCGTCCTGCGAGTCGGCGATGCGTCCGAGCAGCGCCCCGACGCCGCAGAACAGCGCGACGCCGAGGACGACGAAGGGGACGACGAGCGCGAGGCCCGGTCCGAGCGCGATGTTCGCGCCGGTGACGAGGACGACGAGCGCGAAGATGACGAGCGCGGCGACGCCGATGATGCCGACGTTGACGAGCGTGTGCGAGAGCAGCCACTCCGCCCGGGAGAGGGGCGTCGTCGCCAGCTTCTCGAAGCGGTTGCCCTCGCGGTGGCGCGCCACCTCGCTCCCGACGCGCGACAGCGGCGTGAACAGCACCACCACGGCGAGGTAGCCGGGGAGGTAGTACGCCGGCGGTTCGGCGAACAGGCCGCCGCCGGTGGGTTGCGTCTGCACCAGCGCGCCGAAGATGAGGATGATGATGACGGGGAAGAAGAACGTGAAGAAGACGGCCGTCCGTCGCCGGAGGAACGAGCGGGCGGCCGCCGTCGTCTCCGAGCGCACCCGGCGCGTCAGCGTCACGCCGCCACCTCCGCCTCCCGCTCGACGGCCTCGCCCGTCTCGGTCACGTCGGTGCCCGTCAGCGCGAGGTAGACCGACTCGAGGTCCGGCTGGCGCCACGAGAGGGCGTCGTACTCGACGCCCGACTCGTCGAGCGTCCGGACCACCGCCGCGATGGTCTCGGGTGGGATGTCGGAGACGACGACGGCGCGCGGTGTGTGGTCGACGGCGTAGCCGTCGGCCGCCAGCGCGCGCGCGGCCGCCTCGTCGGCGTCGGTGCGGAGTTCGAGGCGACTCGTCCCGCCGTACTCGGCGACGAGCGCGCTCGGCGACCCCTCCGCGACCAGCCGACCGTCGGCGAGCAGCCCCACGCGGTCGGCCAACCGTTCGGCCTCCTCCATGTAGTGGGTAGTGAGCACCACCGTCGTCCCGCCGTCGGCGAGCGACTCGAGGAGGTCCCAGAGGTCGCGCCGGCCGGCCGGGTCGATGCCCGTCGTCGGTTCGTCGAGGACGAGCAGGTCCGGGTCGTTGACGAGCGTCGCCGCGACGCAGACCCGGCGCTGCTGGCCGCCCGAGAGCTTCCCGTACCACGTGTCGGCGTCGCCGGCCATCCCCACGTCCGCGAGCACCTCGCTCGTGGGTCGCGCCCGGTCGTAGAGCCCCCCGTAGTAGTCGACCAGTTCGCGGGCGGTGAGGCGCTCGGGCGGGTCGAACGACTGGGGGAGGAGACCGAGACGCTGGGGGTCGGCGTCGACGGGCGGGCCGCCGAACAGGTCGACCTCCCCCTCGTAGTCGGTCGTCCCGGTGAGCGAGCGGATGAGCGTCGTCTTGCCCGCGCCGTTCGGGCCGATGAGCGCGTACACCTCCCCCTCGGCGACGGACAGCGAGACGCCGTCGAGCGCGACGGTGTCGCCGTACGCGCGTCGGACGTCCTCGGCGACCAGTACCATAGCGAGTCTCGGTGCGGCCCGCGCGTAAGGGATTCGGATTCCGACGGACCGCACCGACCGAAGCCCTTTGCACCCTTCCCGTGTCGATGGGACATGGACGACCAGCGCGACCGGGTGCGGCGAGGGTACGACGCGCTGGCCGAGGCGTACGCGGCCGCACGCTCCGGAGACGGTGACGGCGTCGCACTCCTCTCGGACCTCGCGGCGAACCTCCCGGCCGACGCGCGCGTCCTCGACGCCGGCTGTGGACAGGGGGCGCCCGTCCTCACCCGTCTCGACGAACGGTTCGACCCCGTCGGCCTCGACGTCTCGCGCGCCCAGTTGACCCTCGCACGCGAGGCGTGCGACGCGGCGCTCCTCGCGGGTGACATGACCGCCCTCCCGTTCGTGGACGACAGTTTCGACGGCGTCACGGCCTACCACTCGCTCATCCACGTCCCGACCGACGAGCACCCGACGGCGCTCGCGGAGTTCGCCCGCGTCCTCCGCCCGGGCGGCTCCCTCCTCCTCTCGACGGGGATGGGTGCCTGGACGGGGCGAAACCGCGACTGGCTGGACACCGGCGTCGCGATGGAGTGGAGCTTTCCGGACCTGGAGACGACGAAGGCCACGCTCCGGGACGTGGGGTTCGACCCCGTCGCGGAGTGGTACGTCGAGGACCGGTTGGGGGAGGACGAGGACGACGGAGACGAGGGGGCGACGACCGACGAGTCGGTCGACCCGTGGGTGTTCGTGCTGGCGCGCCTCGACTAGAGTTCCGCGCGCACCCGCCGCACGACCGCGTCGACGTCGAAGTCGTCCTCGCTCACGTCGAAGACGCGCTCGCCGTCGACGCGGACGGTGAACACGCCGTGGTCGCCGGTGACGAGCGCGACGCGGTCGAGGCGCTCGCCGAACGTCGTCAGCAGGACGTGCTGGACGTCCTCCGCGCGGCGCAGGAACCCACACGGGACGCAGTACTCTATCTCGACGCTCGTCACCGGACCCACCCCCCGAGACGGGCGAGGTCGGCCGCCGTCGGCCGCCGGACGAGCAGCGCGACGGCGAGAACGAAGACGAGCGTCGAGAGGGCGTAGCTCCCGTCGCCGACGAGCGCCGCACCGTCGCCGACGAACCCGCCGAGCGTCCCCGCGAGGAGCGGGAGCGCGCCGACGAGACAGGGACCGAGTGCCGCAGGCCCCCTCGTGTCGACGAGCGCGACGGCGAGGAGGTACGCGAGCGCCGCGTAGCCGACGACTCTGAACGACACGAGCGCGAGCGTGAGGCCGCCGCCGGTGTAGAGGAGCGCGGGGCTCCACCCCGGCGGGAGGCCGGCGACGACGAGCCGCGGGCCGACGTCTGGACCGCCGGCGCCGACGGCGTAGAGCCCGCCGACGGAGCCGAGGGCGAGCAGGTACCCGACGCCGAGTGCGCCCGCGACGGCGCGACGGCGCGTCGACGCCCCGGCTGCCGAGACGCGCCGGGCCTGCCGGACCCGCCAGACCCCCCAGAGGGCGACGTTCAGCCAGACGAACGGGTAGACGTAGACCAGCGGCCGGTAGGGGACGGCGTCGGAGAGGACGAAGTACGCGAGGAGGGCGAGGAGTTCCGTGTTGACGAGGACGCCGCCCGCGACGAGCGCGTCGCGCGTCAGGAGGGGCCGGGAACCGGTCCGGGAGGCGGTCCCGGAGGCGGTCATAGCGCGATGGCGTCGACGAGGACGGCGACGAGCAGCGCACCCAGGTAGGCGTTCGAGGCGTGGAACGCGCGCAGGGCGGCCCCCTTCGTCCGCTCGCGGTGGAGGCGCACGACCATCCAGAGGAACAGCGCGCCGAAGGTGACGGTGGCGCTCGCGAACAGCCAGCCGAGGCCGGTCAGCGCCGTGAGGACGCTCGCCGCGACGAGCGTCGCCGCGAGGTAGAAGACGATGTGCTTTCGCGTCTCCGTCTCGCCGCGGACGACGGGCATCATCGGGAAGCCGCCGCGGGCGTAGTCCTCCTTGTACGCGAGCGCGAGGTTGTAGAAGTGCGCCGGCGTCCAGAGGAAGATGACGCCCGCGAGCGCGAGGCCGGCGAGGCCGACCTCGCCCGTCGCCGCGGCCCAGCCGATGAGCGCCGGGAGCGCCCCCGCCGCGCCGCCGATGACGGTGTTCTGGACGGTGTTGGGCTTGAGGACGAGCGTGTAGACGACGCTGTAGAAGACGATGGCGGCGAAACCGAGGCCCGCCACGAGGGTGTTCACCTGGAGGAAGACGGCGACGGCGGCGACGGTGAGCAGGCCGCCGAAGACCAGCGCGTTGCGCACCGGCACCTGGTGGGTGGCGAGCGGGCGGTCGGCGGTCCGGGCCATCTTCTGGTCGACGTCGCGTTCGAGGACGTGGTTGAACGTCCCGCTGGCGCCGATGGCGAGGACGCCGCCGCCGAGCGTGTAGGCGATGGTGTCGACCCGGAGGTCGGGGCCGGCGGCGAGCGCCATCGCCGCGCCCGCGACCAGACAGAGCAGCCACATCAGCCGGGGCTTCATGAGCTTGAAGTAGGCGTAGAGGGTCGCCCGTGCTCGGGCGACGGGGCCGCGCTGTGAGAGGGGCGTGGGGGTGCCGGCGGGGTCGGGCGCGGGCGTGTCGTCCGTGGCCGAGAGGGTTCCGGCGGCCTCGGTCGTCGCGGGGGGACGGTGGCCCGTCTCGGCTTCGAGTTGCCACGCGAGCGCGAGCGCGAGGCTGGCGAAGATGGCCACCGCGGCGAGGAGGTGGGCGCCCGCGAGCAGCGAGGGGGCGCCGGCGACGGCGACGAACGCGCCGACGGCGACCTGGACGGGGTAGAGCGCGAGCGCGACGCCGAGGGCGGCCCGGACGCGTCGCGGGGCCATCGACCAGCCGACCGCGACGGTGGCGAGCAGGAGCACGCCGACGACCGCCGCGGCGACGCGGTGGCCGGTGGCGACGGCGACCTGCGGGTCGGTGAGCGGTCCCGAGCAGAGCGGCCACGTCCCGCAGGCCGCGACGGCGTCCGCGAGCGCGGTGGTCGCCCCGACCACGACCAGCAGGTAGACGCCGACGGTCGTCGCCGTGAGCAACGTCGTAAAGCGGGGGAGTCGAGGCACGGTCACTGCCCGGAACTCGATCGTGTTCGCACTTAGACCCCCCGCTTTCGCCGCCGGACCGGGCCGCAGTCAGTAGGTATTTACGCCGTAGTTTCTAACCGTGAGTCATGAGAGTTACCCGGAGATGGCTGGGTGCGTCCGGGGGGCTCGCGCTGCTCGCGCTCGCAGTCCTCGCGGAACCCGTCGCCGCCCAGACATCCGTCAACGAGGAGCTCATTTTCGGCCTCAATCGGAAGCTGTTGTACGTGGCGATACCGATCACGGTGCTCGTGGAGGGTATCCTCTTCTACACCGTCTACAAGTACCGGAACAACGACGACCCCTCCCCGACCCAGGAGAACCGTCGCCTGGAGATCACCTGGACGGTCGCGACGGCCATCATCCTGCTGTTCGTCGGCCTGGCCTCCTACCAGGTCCTCGGCAGTGCCTTCATCGGCGGCGCGACGGCCGCCAACCCCGGCGACGCCGAGGTCACGAACCTCTCGGAGGACTACGACGGTGCGCAGGCGCCGAGCGAGGCCGACGCCGTCGAGGTCGAGGTCGTCGCGGCGAAGTACTTCTGGGAGGTGAACTACCCCCAGGAGAACGTGTCGGGTGAGCAAGACACGGTGGTGATACCAGCCGACAGGCCGGTGTACATCCACGTCACCTCCACCGACTGGCTCCACGCGTTCCACGCGCCCGACCTCGGCCTGAAGCAGGACGCCTTCCCCGGCGAGTACAACACCATCAAGACCGAGGTGTACGAGCCCGGGACCTACCAGCTCTACTGCGCCGAGTACTGCGGCGTCGGTCACTCCCAGATGCTCGGGACCATCGAGGTCCTGCCCGGCGACGAGTACGACCAGTGGATAGAGGACCAGCGTTCGAGCGGCGAGGCCGGCGGCAACGAGACGGCGGGCAACGAGACTGCCAACGCCACCGCGGGCAACGAGACCGCCAACGCCACCGCCAACGGGACGGCGGGTAACGAAACCACCAACGCGACGGCCAACGCGACTGCCAACGGCACCGACGCCAACGCGACGGCCAACGGCACGAGCTGACCGGGCCGACACTCCTTCACTTTCTCACGCCGACCAGCGACGGCGACGCCCTCGACCTGACCGTGTCGAAGGACACGCCCTGCACGAGGCGCTCGTCAGTCGACGAGACCGCACGCGTCCCCTGGGATGGCCGACGGCGCGCTCGCCGGCCGACGACCACGAGGTCGCCACGCTCCACACTCGGGTCGGCCGCGCGTGCCGGTCGACGAAACGCGTGGGAGCGGACGCGCTATCCCAGCACCGGACCGCTCGACGTGGACCCGGGCGTCCCACCCGCCACCGCGCGGGGAGACAGCATTGCGTCGCCCCGGTGCGTGCCGTCCGTGGCGGTTCCCCGACGCTCCCGAGTCGCCGGGGAGCGTCCACACGCTCGCCCCGTGGACGTGGCTCGTCGGCTGTGAGGGGAACCAGTCCCGTTTCGGCGAGGACAGCGCCGACGACCACGAGAGCCGACCGCTGGGGTGACCGACGTCCTCGCGGAGGAGCGAACCTCCACCGGTGGACAGTCGAGCGTCCGTCCCACTCGCACGAGGCGGGGCTGACGCCCGTCTCGCTCGCGGTCGGAGCTACCACGACCGTCCCCGACGTCCCGGAGCGCGTTCCGTGCGACGACGTGCAGTTCGGCGAGCGACGGCGAGGGCCCACAGCCACGTGGCGACGATGGAACAGCAGTGTCGAGTCGGTCGTGGCGAGGGAGCGGGGCAGCCGTGACGTGACGCTCGACCCGGGACGCGGCACCCTCGGTCGACGTGTGCTCGCGTGGCCGCCGCGACGTCGGGTGACGCGCACGCGGGCGGTTCGACGGACGACGGGGGAGTGAGGAGGCTGTGCGGGGCTCGGCATCGCGGTCGTCACAGGAGAGGTGACGAGCAGGCTCGCCGCTAGCGGTGGCACGTCGATTCGGGGAGAGAGAGAAACCGGACGGGCGATGTGGCCCGTCGGTCGGTTCAGATACCGAGTTCGGCGCCGACGTAGAGGACGACGACGAGGAAGATCCAGACGGCGTCGACGAAGTGCCAGTACATCGAGACCGTCGAGACGGAGGTGTGTCGCTCGGCGGAGTACTGGCCGTAGAGCGCGCGGACGAAGACGATGGCGATGAGGACGGCCCCGAGCGAGACGTGGAGGCCGTGCAGGCCGGTCAGGCCGAAGAAGGCGCTCGCGTAGATGCCCTCCTGCAGGCCGAAGCCCTCGTTGATGATGAACTCGTAGTACTCGAGGACCTGCCCGCCGATGAAGACGACGCCGAGCAGGAGCGTGACGGCGAGCAGTCCCTTGAAGCGCCCGTGGTTGTCGTTCAGCAGCGCGACGTGGGCGTAGTGGAGCGTGAAACTGCTCACGACCAGGATGGCGGTGTTGACGAGGACGAGCGAACTCAGGAGGTGGGGGAGTTCCGCACCCGCCGGGGGCCACGCCCCCGCACGGATGAAGAAGTAGTAGATGAACCCGGCGCCGAAGGTGCTGATTTCGCTCCCGAGGAAGAGCACCATCGCGAACCTGAGCCCGCGGGCGCTGCTGCCCTCCGGTTCGCCGTCCCAGAAGTTCACGATGAACGCGTGGTACAGCCAGCCGTAGAGACCGGCGAGGAAGACGACGGTGCTACCGATGAACACCGCCGGTCCGATGAGCGGGTTGATGAGGGGTTCCTGACCGTTGCCGAGGACGAACAGCGCCGCGCCGATGTAGAACCCGGCGCCGCCGAGGGCGGTGATGAAGGGCCACCAGGAGGCCTCCCCGAACCCGCGGGGCCAGTCCTCGACCGCGGGCAGGTGGTGGTGGTGCCCGCCGTGCTCGTCCGCTTCGTCTACACTCATGAGGCTCAGTTACGAGCGGGGGAGCAAAAA
The DNA here is from genome assembly GCF_030553305.1 of Halomarina ordinaria. NCBI lineage: Archaea > Methanobacteriati > Methanobacteriota > Halobacteria > Halobacteriales > Natronomonadaceae > Halomarina > Halomarina ordinaria. Next base: position 1,365,361 of record NZ_JARRAH010000001.1, read on the forward strand.
GGCTCTCAAAACCGCGAGGCGCAAGATAGACCTTCGGCCCCCGCCTACCGCGTGCAACGACCCGGAGACCCCCGCTCCGGCCCCACACCCATGAGCGACGTCGAACCCACGCCGCCGGTCCGCACGCGGACGAACGAAGCCGACGTATCGACGACCCCCCCGTTCGACTGCGAGTTCTGCGAGCGACGCTTCGCCCACGAGGAGTGGCTGGTGCTCCACCGCGGGCTGGAACACGGCGACCGCCTCTCCGAGGCGGAGTACGAGCGGTTCCAGGAGACCTACGAGGACGAGGAGGAGGAGCTGAACCTCTTCCGGCTGAAGGCGCTCGCCCTGCTGGTGTTCGTCTACTTCGGCTTCCTCATCACGTACGCGTTCGTGGCGTGAGGCGCGCCGCCACGACGCCCTCCGCACTCGCACCGACGAACCACGGCGGGACGAGAGGCCGGGGCGGCCGTCCTACCGGCGCCGGTGCATCCGACCGCGGTCGCGGGACCGCCGACCCGAACGGTAGGAGGAGTGGCCGCCGTGTGACCCCGACCCACCCGACCCGCCCGCCCCCGCCACGGTCGGGTCGTCGAGCACGGCGTCGAGATGGCGTTCGAGTTCGTCCTCGGTGAGGTCGTCGTCGACGTAGCGCCGGCGGAGGTCGCCGATGCGCTCGTCGGGGGTCGGTTCCGGCGGCGCGACGAACCCGGAGGCGTTCACCGACCGCGCCACCCCGCTGTGTCGCTCGACGCGCGCGAGGAGGTCCGCGGCGCGCTGGCTTCGGGGAAGCCGCGGGACCGAGAGGCGACTGACGAGCGTCCACAGCAGGCCGACGAACAGGCCGACGGCGAGCGCGGTCAACAGCACGGCCGCGGCGGCCCACGGGAGGACCGCCCCGAGGAGGGCGCTGACGGACGCGCCGCTGGACGCGACGGCCACGAGCGCCCCCAGTCCGAGGACGCCGAACAGGAGGACGGTGACGACGACGAGCGAGAGGGTGAGGACCCCGAGGAGGTGTCGCCGGACCCAGGTCGTGACTCCGAGCATACCGCCCGGTAGGTGGGTGGACGGGTATAGCTGTCGTGGTCGGAGGGTGTCGTGCCCGGGGGCACGGTCGGTGGTCGGGCTAGACCAGGACGAACAGCGCGTAGGGAATGCCGAACAGGAGGAGCGTCATCACCGCGAGGACGAGCAGGTAGCCGACGGCGGTCCCTGCCGCCGTCCGGAACGAGGGGTGGTCGTAGGCAGCGAGGTCGAACATACTCGGGGGTGCGCGCGCCGGAGTAAAGCGCTATCGGTGAGAGGAGGTGACACGGGGGCGGAGGTGGCGGTGCGCCGTCGACCGTCGATGGTCTACACTCGGGCGGGCAGCGATTCGACGGGGCGACGGGGACTCACTTCACGATGTCGCGGATGCGTCGCGGTTCGCCCGTCGGGGAGGGGTTCTCCTCGACGAGTTTCAGCACCTCGTGGTCGGTGACGTCGGGGTAGGGTTTCTCGGTCGCCTCCTCGATGAGCGCCTTCTCGAGGCGGAACTCCGTACCCTTGTAGACGACGTCGACGCCGGAGTCGTCGAACGAGAGGATGGTCATGCGCAGTCGCGGCTTCGCCGTCGGCGGGTATAACCCTTGTCTGACCGTCAGCCCCGCGTCTGACGTTCGCAGGGGGTTTATTAGGGGCGCCGGTAAGGGACTACTCGTGTCGATTCGCTCGGACCCGCTCGAACGACTGACCATCCCGGACGGGACCACGGTCGAAGAGCGCGACCTCGTGACCGACGGCGACGTCGTCGTCGGGGGACAGAGCACCGTCGAGTTCGGCGTCCGGGGACGGACGGTCATCGCCGGCGAGCGCGTCACCTTCGGCAACGACATCGAGGCCGAGGGGGACTGCCGCCTCGACATGTGGTGTACCGTCGCCGGGAACGTCCTCGTCGGCGAGGACGCCTACATCGGCGAGCGAACCCGTATCGGCGGTCAACTGATGGTGAGCGGCGACCTCGACATCGGCGACAACGTCGACATCGAACGCGGCTTCGAGGCCAACGGCTGGATCGTCATCCGCAACCCCATGCCGACCATCGTGTTCTTCTTCGTCTACCTCTCGCACCTGCTCCGCATCGGCGAGGAGGAACAGGCCCAGGAGGCCGCAGAGGAGTTGCTCGGCGAGGAGGACGGTGCGGACGCCGAGGACGAGGACGACGAACCCGAACCGCTCGTCATCCCCCGGGGGTCGACCGTCGGCGACGACGCCTGGCGCGTCTCGAAACCCGGCGTCGTCGGCGACGACTGTCGCATCCACGGCAACCTCCGGGCCACCTCGCTGGAGGTGGGCCGGGACAACAACGTCTTCGGGAGCCTCCGCGCCCGCGGCGACATCACCGTCGGGGAGGGGACGCGCATCCACGGCGACGTGACCACCAAACGCGGGACCGTCCGCATCGCCCCCGGCGCGGAGATACTGGGCGACGTCGCCTGCGAGGACCTCGACCTGCACGACGACGCCGCCATCGACGGCTCGATTCGCGCGCGCGGCGAGATGTCCATCCACCGCGAGTTCGCCAGGGAGACCGAGTAGGGAATCGGACGGGACGTTCTACGGCGACGGGGCCGTCGAGAGCCCTCACGCGCTCGCTCGTTCAGTCCGCCAGGGGCCGCACGGCACGGGGAGTCGACCCGACCACCCCGACGACCGAAAGGCACTCCGCGACGCCGGTTCACTCGGTAGTATGCTCTCTGTCGCGCTCGCGGGGAAGCCGAACGCGGGCAAGTCGACGTTCTACCGCGCCGCGACCCTCGCCGAGGTGGACGTCGGCAACTACCCCTTCACGACCATCGACCCGAACCGGGGAGTGAGCCACGTCCGGACGGACTGTCCCTGTCTCGACCGCGAGGAACGCTGCGGCGACGACCGCTGTCGGGACGGCAAGCGCTACGTGCCGATAGAACTCCTCGACGTGGCCGGCCTGGTCCCCGGTGCCCACGAGGGACGGGGACTGGGCAACCAGTTCCTCGACGCGCTGTCGAACGCGGACGTCATCCTCAACGTCGTCGACGCCTCCGGCGGGACGAACGCCGAGGGCGAACCCGTCGAGGCGGGGAGCTACGACCCCGTGCAGGACGTGGACTTCGTCGAGGAGGAGATGGACCTCTGGCTGGCGGGCATCGTCGCGCGCAACTGGGAGTCCGTCGAGCGCCAGTCGCGCGCGCCCGACTTCGACCTGGAGGACGCTCTCACCGAGTTGCTGACGGGCATCGGCGCGAGCGAGGCGGACGTCTCGGCGACCCTCCGGACGGTCGAGTACCCCGCCGACCCGAAAGCGTGGACCGACGAGGACCGAGAGCGCCTCGCGAGCGACCTTCGCGCGCGCTCGAAGCCCATCGTCGTCGTGGCGAACAAGGCCGACGTCGCCCCACAGGAGAACCTCGACGCGCTCCGCGAGGCCGCCGACATCGTCGTCCCCGCGACCGCCGAGGGGGAACTCGCGCTCCGGCAGGCCGCGGAGGCGGGCGTCGTCGCCTACGACCCCGGCGACCCGGCGTTCGAGGTGGTCGGCGACGTGACCGCCCAGCAGGAGGCCGGACTGGAGCGCATCAGCGGGGTGATGGACGAGTGGGGCGGGACCGGCGTGCAGACGGCGCTGAACGCCGCCGTGTACGACCTGCTCGACCACGTCACCGCCTTCCCGGTCCAGAACGAGTCGAAGTGGACCGACGGCCAGGGGAACGTCCTCCCGGACGCCTTCCTCCTCCCGCGCGGGTCGACCCCGACCGACCTCGCGTACGCCGTCCACTCGGACATCGGCGACGGGTACCTCCACGCGGTCGACGCCCGCGCACGCCGGCGCATCGGCGACGACTACGAACTGGCGGAGGGCGACGTCGTCAAGATAGTGAGCACGGCGACGTAGTCAGCGCAGGTGGTGGCGGTAGTCGCCCACGTCGCGGACCAGTTCGGGCGCGTGGTCGGTCCCGAGACCGACGAGGAGTGCCGGGGGGAGCGGTGTCGTCGCGCCGCCGAGCGCGTCGAACGAGTCAGTTCATCTCCTCGGCGGTGTCGACGCCGGCGACGACCGGCGTTCCGTCCTCGACCTCCGCGCGGTGCCCGGCCGCCGCGTCGTCGAGCAGTTTCGCGGCCTGCGCCCGGTGCGCGTCGCGGACGGCCGACGCGAGCGAGGAATCGAGGTCGAGGTCGGACGCGAGGCCGTCCCACGCGGCCGCGTCGGCGAAGTAGATTCGAGTGCCCTCGACGGTCGTGTAGTCGTACTCGCGCTCGTAGGTCGAGTGCTCGTCGGTGAGCGAGGCGGCGACGACGTCGAGCGTCGCTGCCAGGTCCTCCGCCTCGACGCCCTCGTCGTCGGCGACCCGCTCGCAGACCTCGCGGTCGATGGCCGTCGTCGCCGTCGCGTCGGTGTCGGTCATGCCGTCGTCGTACTCGTGGGGCCGGTATCAACGCTGGGGTCGGGGCGGTCACGCGAGCGGCCGGAACCAGACGGCGGCGACGAGGAACGCGAGGAAGACGTACGACCCGCGGACGAGCACCTTCGTCGCCAGTTCCGGGGGCATCGGGCGTGTGAGGGCGGCGATAGCGGCGAACGCGAGCGCGGCGGCGACGCTGCTGGGCGGGAAGACGGGCGTGAGGAGGGCGAGGAGAGCGACGACGAGCATCCCCGCGCCCATCAGCCCGTAGGCGGTCAGGCGGGCGCGTCGGGGGCCGAGCACGACGGCCACCGTTCGTTTCGAGATGGAGCGGTCGTACTCGTAGTCCTTGGCGTCGTCTATCGTCTTGATGCCCGAGAGGACGACGACGAAGACGACGGCGAACGCGAGGACGGTCCCCGAGAGCCCTCCCGACTGGACGTAGTGGCCACCGAGGAGCGCGAAGCCGATGCCGGCGGGGTAGCCGGCCGTCGCGGAGACGGGGTTGACGTCGAGTTGCGGGGCGTGGAAGTAACCGATGAGCCAGCCGGGGAGGGTGAGCAGCGCGGCGACCGGCCCGGCGAGCAGGGCGACGACGGCGAGCAGGGCGAAGAAACCGACGGACGAGGCGAGGAGCGCGCGTCGACATCCCCACTCCGTGAGGGGGTGGTCGTCGTCCTCGCCGCGGGCGTAGAAGTCGACGTAGCCGTCCTTCACGTGGGCGGTGTAGAGCGCACAGAAGACCGCCCCGAGGTGGACGGCGGCGAGCGTCGGCGAGAGCTCGCGGGCGAGCACCGCGCCGAAGGCGCTCGCGGCCAGCGGCGGGAGCATGAACACGGGGTGGACCTGGGAGGCGAGCGCGCGCGCCGCGCCCGCGGCTCCCGACTCGTGCCGTGCGATACCCATGAGAGAGGGTGGCGGAGCGTCGACAAGAAACCTCGGCCGGCGAGGCCAACCGACGGCCTCACCGGTCGGTCGAGGCGACCGTCACCTCGACGGTGAGGTCGGAGCCGGGAAGCGCGACGCGGTGCGAGCCGCCGGCCACGAGTCGCCGGGCGGCCGCGCGAGCGAGGAGCGCGCCCGCGAGAGCCGTCGCCAGCAGGGCGACGACGAGGGGCGCGGCCAGCGCGGCCAGCGCCAAGGGGACGACGCCGGCGAGGGCGCTCGCGACGAGGAGCGCGCGGCCGTCGGCGCGCGTTCGGGGGTCGTAGGGCTGTGCCGTAGCGGAGTGCTGTCGGGACATCGGTGTGTGGTGAGTGCTGTCGCTCGGACGCGATGCGGGCTCGGCAGGAAGGGAGTCGTGCCGAGACGGGGGTCCCGACACTGGCGCTCGCGTGCCGAGAGGCGCGCGAGCGTCGAGGCGGGACCGGGTCAGAATCCGGTGACTGGGAGCATCGTGTCTGGAGGGATGTCAGCCGACGGCAAAAACGGTGGGGGTGGTGTGTGAGGCGTTATCGCCGCTCGTGCGCCCAGTTCGACCGGTCGAAGACGGTCGCGGCGAGGTGGGAGGCGAGGTCGCGGGCGTCGGTCTCCGTGGCGGTGTGGAGGTCACCCGAGACGGGGCCGACCTCGCCGCCGACGCGTTCGACCTGCGAGTCGGCGTCGGTCCGCGCCTCCTGGCGGCGGAAGGCGTGGACGCGGTCGCGCAGGCGCTGGACGACCTCGGGACGGAGTTCGCGTTCGAGGTGCTGGAGGTCGTACCGGACGACGTAGCCGCGGGCGGCGTCGCGCACCGCCACCACCGGGAGCCCACGCTCGGCGCAGCGCTCCCACACGCGGCGCTGTTCGGCCGGCGTCTCGTAGAGCGGGACGTGGTCGGGCGCGAGCGAATCCACGGTCGACGTAGAAGGTGAAGGCGATTAGATTCGTCGCTTGCGAACGGGTCAGCGCACCGCGTCGGTCGCCCGCCGCATCCCCTCGATGGCCTCCTTCAGCGTCTCGACGCCGGCGGCGTAGGAGATGCGAGCGTAACCGGCGCCGTGTTCCCCGAACGCCTCGCCGGGGACGACGACGACGCCCTCGTCGATGACCGCCTGGGTCCACCCCTCGGGTACGCGTGGCATGGCGTAGAACGCCCCCTGCGGCGTGGGCGTGTCGAGGCCCATGTCGTCGAGGCCGTCGAGCAGGACGTCCCGGCGCTCCTCGAACGCCGAACGCATCTCCTCGACGACGTCCTGCGGGCCGGAGAGGGCGGCCTCTGCCGCGAACTGTGCCGGGGCACTGGCACAGGCCTGGACGTACTGGTGGACGCGGAGCATGCGCTCGACCCGGCGCTCGCTGGCCGCCACCCAGCCCAGTCGCCACCCGGTCATCGAGTAGGTCTTCGAGCAGGCGTTCACCACGACGACGTTGTCCGTCTCGGCGTAGCGCATGGGCGAGTGGTGCTCGCCGTCGAAGACGAGGCGCTCGTACACCTCGTCGGTGAGACAGAGCACGTCGTGGTCGTCGGCGATGCGCGCGAACTCGCGCATGTCGGCTTCCGATTGGACGGCACCCGTGGGGTTCGACGGCGAGTTGACGACGAAGACGGCGGTGTCGTCGGTGATGGCCGCCTCGACGGCCGCCGGGTCCATGGTGAGGTCGTCGCGCAGGCCGACGGGACGGGGGGTGCCGCCGGCGAGGAGGGTGAGCGCCTCGTAGGAGACGAAGCCGGGGTCGGGGTAGACGACCTCCTGGCCGGGGTCGACGTGCGCCTCGAGGGCGACGTGGAGCGCCTCGCTCCCGCCCGCGGTGGCGATGAGGTGCTCCGGGTCGACCGAGAAGCCGTTGTCGCGGTCGTGTTTCGCGCTGATGGCCTCGCGGAGCGCGAGCGTCCCCTTGTTCGACGTGTAGGCGTCGCTCGCACCCGACTCGATGGCGTCGATGGCGGCCCGTTTCGCGTGCTCGGGCGTCGGGAAGTCCGGTTGGCCGAGGCCGAGGTTGATGGCGTCGGCCCCGGCGGCCTCGAACACCTCGCGGATTCCGCTGATGGAGATCTCCTCGACGCGGCCAGAGAACTCGGTCATACGCCTACCGCGGTCCAGTGGAGCATAACTGTGGCGTGTCACGCCACCTCGGTCCCGTCGCGGAGGTCCGCGACGTACGTCTCCAGCGCGCTCATCGCCGCGTCGGCGTCCATGTAGCCGCGGTCGTACTCGTGGAACACCTCGTCGGTCCGACGGAAGAACGTCCGTAGCGCCTCGTCCGTGTCGGTCATGTCGTACCCGTGGGTGCGCCGGGGCCTTATTCACACCGGGAGGGCGACCCAGAGCACGACGGCGTTCGCGACGAGCACGGCCGCCAGTGCGACGAGCAACGCGCGCCGTCGCGGGCCGTCGAGACGGGTGGCCGCGACGCCGACCCCCAGCGCGAGGAACGCCGCCGCCGGGACGAGCGCGGTACCGCCGCCCCCCGAGAGGGCGACGGCGAGGAACCAGCCGCCGGGTGCGACCGCCCAGCGGTGCGCGCCCGTCGGTCGCGCCTCGCGCGCGAGCGCCGCGAGGCCGCCCGCGCCGACGACCGCGAGCGGGAACGCGACGCCGACGGCGGCGACCGTCGGTCCGAACCGTGCGAGGGCAGCACCGACCTCGACCGCCGAGAGGTCGCCCGCGACCCGGTCGACGACGACACCCGCGGTGCCCGCCGCGAGCAGGTGCGCGAGCGCGAACCCGGCGAGGCCGACGGTCCCCACGAAGTAGCCGAACAGCGCCTCGCGGTCGCGCCGGAGGAGGAGGGCGCCGGTCACCGGGAAGACGACGGCGGGGAGCCAGAGGCCGGCGGCGGCCGCGCCCGCGAACCCGGCGGCAGCGGGCGAGCGCTCGAACGCGAGGTGGAGACAGAGCAGGCCCGCGAGCAGCGCCGCGTAGGTCGCCGCGAAGCCGTAGAGGGGCCCGGCGGCGAACCCCGGGAGCGCGAACGGCGAGAGGCCGGCGGCGACGCTCGCGGTCCGGTCGCCGGTGAGCCGGTGTGCGAGCAGGGCGACGAGGACGACGCACCCGACACAGGCGCCGACCGAGAGGCCGACGCCGAGGAGGTAGGCGAGCGTCGGGTCCCCGCCGGCGACGACGGACAGGAGCGCCGCCGTCTGGTAGGCGACCGGCGCCAGCGCCGCCTCCCCGCCGAGCGAGAGCGGGTCGCCCCACGCGACGGTGGGACCGCCGACCCGCGCGGCGAGGTCTGACACCGTCGCCGGCGGACGGTCGACGCCGACCAGCACCCGCACGAACGCCAGCGTCTCTGCGAGGAACGCGACGGCGGCCAGCGCGACGACCCACCGCTCGCGGAGGCGGTCGGGGAGCCCCGCGACCCACGTCCCGACCGGCACGCCGACCGACCGGGAGGCGAGGCTCACGGGACCACCTCCGGCGACCCGCGCCCGGTTCCGGTCGAGAACAGTTCCATAATCGAGAGAGACACGATACTAGTTATTTGTTAGCTAGAGGATAGAACGCGGTAAGCGACGGGTAACGCGCCCCGCGGGACGCGGCGTGCGGTGACGGGTGCTGTGCGGTGCGAGGAGAACGCGAGCGTGGGTGACGCGACGTTACTTGAACCGGAACGTCTCGAGGTTCTTCGGGGCGAAGGTGCGCATGTTGAACTCGTGATAGAGCGCCGAGGAGAGGTCCTGGACGCTCCCCTCGTCGCCGTGGACGCAGAGTACCTTCTCCGGGCGGGGGTTCATCGTGCGCACGAAGTTCATCAGGCCGTTACGGTCGGCGTGGCCGGAGAAGCCGTCGACCGTCTCGACGTCGAGTTTCAGCGAGAGCGTGTTCGCGCGCCCGCCGCGGCCGTTCATCGGTATCTCGTCCCAGCCGTTCTGGATGCGCCGACCGAGCGTCCCCTGGGCCTGGTAGCCGACGAACACCATCCGCGAGTCGGGGTCCGGCCCGACGTGTTCGAGCCACGACATGATGGGACCGCCGGTGACCATGCCGGAGGTCGAGAGGATGATACAGGGTTCGCCGTCGGCGACCTCCTGGCGCTCCTCCTCGCCGCGGTCGATGTGGTTGAACTGCGGCGAGAGGAAGGGGTTCTCGTCGTCGTGGAAGATGCGGTCGCGGAGGTCGTCGCGGAGGTACTCGGGGTAGGTCGTGTGGATGGCCGTCGCCTCCCAGATCATCCCGTCGAGGTGGACGGGCATCTCCGGAATCTTGCCGGTGCGCATCGCCTCCTCGATGACGAGCATGATCTCCTGGGACCGACCCACGGCGAAGGCGGGGATGAGGACCTTCCCGCCACGGTCGTAGGTCTCGTTGATGACCTCGACGAGTTTGCGCTCGGAGTCCTCCTGGTCGGTCTGGTAGTCGTTGCGCCCGCCGTAGGTCGACTCCAGGACGAGCGTCTCGACGCGGGGGAACTCGTTGACCGCGCCGTTGAACAGGCGGGTGTCGGTGTAGTGGATGTCGCCGGAGAACGCGACGTTGTAGAGGCCGTCGCCGATGTGGAAGTGGCTCACCGCCGACCCGAGGATGTGGCCCGCGTTGTGGAAGGTGAGCTTCACGTCCGGCGCGATGTCGGTGACGTCGCCGTACTCCAGCGGGATGCAGTGCTTGATGGCCTCGCGCACCATCTCGGACTCGTAGGGCGGCGCGCGGCCCTCCTTGGCCGCCACGTCGAGGTAGTCGAGCGTCAGCAGGCCCATCAGGTCGCGCGTCGGTTCGGTGCAGTAGATGGGGCCGTCGTAGCCGTACTTGAACAGGAGGGGGACGAGCGCGGAGTGGTCGAGGTGGGCGTGGGTCAGCACGACCGCGTCGAGGGAGGCCGCGCCCGACCCGAGCGCCTCGGGCACCTGGAGGTACGGGACGTCGTCGGAGCCGGGTTTGTCGCCGCAGTCGACGAGGATGCGCGTCTCCGGCGTCGAGAGGATGAACGAGGCGCGCCCGACCTCCCGACAGCAGCCGAGCGTCGAGATGCGCACCCACTCGTCGTCGGACATCTCGCGGCGGTGAATCTGGCGACCGACGCGTTCGAGGATGTCCCGCCGGTCGTCGCGCTCCTGTTTCAGGAAGTTGCGCACGTTCGAGACCGTCGAGGACTCGATGGGCGGGGTGCGGACCACCTCGGGGGTCCAGCCGATACGCTTCGTTATCTCGCGGAGGGTCGAGCCGTGGCGACCGATGACCATACCGGGTTTCTGGGCCTCGATGACCACCTCGCCGGTGTCCGCGTGGAAGTCGAGGTCGGTGACCCCCGCCTCCTCCGGGATGACGCCGCGGATCTGCTCCTCGGCGTCGGCGGGTCGCGACAGGACGTCCGGGTCCGGCCGGACGGTGATTCGCTTGCGGAGCTTCCCCGCGAGCGTTCGAACGAGGTCACCGTTCTGCGCGAACCGCTTGGGGTCTCGCGTGTAGATGACCAGTTCCGGTCCCTCGTAGGTGACGTCGGAGATCGAGATGTCGTTGGGGACCTCTTCGGTAATCTCTGCCTTCAGCGCGTCGAGTTGCTTCTCTACCGTACTCATAACTCACTCGAGAGGGCGGGGTTCCGGCGTACGCCACACCCGGACGCTCCCCGGCGACGCGCCGGGAACGAACCAGCGTCGGGTTGTAACAGTACGTCATGCTAGGTGACTCGTGCCGCGGTCACGGCCCGGAAAACCCGCGTTATCTGGGCATATACCACCATCATTATAAAAGCCTTCGCAAAGGCCACGTCCCCGCGACGCGCACGGGGGGTATGGACCTCGACCTGACGCCCGAGCGCGTCCGAGCGGAGTACGAGTTCGTCCGCGAACGCCCCATCGCCCCCTTCATCACCGAGGTGCGACGGTCGCTCGGCGAGGCGTTCGACACCGAGGTAGCACCCGTCGACGACGAACAGTACCGCACGGAGGTGGACACCGTCTTCGCGGACGGCGACCGCGCGGTGAACGCGGCGGCGCTCGTCGCGATGCTTCGCGCCCTCGACGTCGCCGGCGACTACCCAGGGTTCGTCGTCGACGAGTTCCTCGGGCGCGAACTGGCGAGCACCATCGCGGGCGGCCAGCCCCTCGCGCTGCTCGCGGAGGCCACCTTCCACTACGCGGACATCCACCACCACAACGACGAGGGGGGCGCGGGCCTCGACGACCTCGACGCGGCGCTCGCGGCGGGGTTCCAGACCCGGCTGCCGGGATGGTCGTGGACCGAGAGCGAGAGCCCGTTCGCCGTCCGGTGAGCCTCTGGCGCCGAACCGAACCGGATTTCTCGCCCATCGCTCTACCCCCAGTATGACCTCGCTAGCGCGGCGCGCGTCGTTCCTCGCGGGCGCGCGGGCCGTCGCCCCCATCATGGTCGGCATCGTGCCGTTCGGCCTGCTCGCCGGCGCGACGGCCGTCGCGGTGGGCATCGACCCCCTCCAGGCCGTCGGCATGTCGGTGTTCATCTTCGCCGGCGCCTCCCAGCTGGCGGCCATCGACCTCGTGGGCGGCGACGCGCCCGCCGTCGTCGTCGTGGCGACGGTGCTCATCATCAACCTCCGCATGAGCATGTACAGCGCGTCGCTCGCGCCCTACTTCGACCGTCTGCGAACGCTCGCGCGCGTCCCGCTCGCCTACCTGCTCACCGACCAGGCGTACGCGCTCGCCGTGACGCGCTTCGGCGAGGAGGAGGGACCGCGCTCGCGGACGTGGTACTACCTCGGCGCGGCCCTCCCGCTGTGGGTCGTCTGGCAACTGTGTACGGTCGTCGGCATCGTCGCGGGCGCGGCCGTCCCCGAGTCGATACCCATCGACTTCGCCGTCCCACTGACGTTCCTCGCGCTGCTCGTCCCGGCCATCGAGGGACGCGCGACGGCGGCGGCCGCGGCCGTCGGCGGCGGGGTGGCCGTCGTCGGGGCGGGCCTCCCGTTCAACCTCGGCCTCGTCGTGGGCGCGCTCTGCGGTATCGCCGGCGGGATGGTCGCAGACGGGGTGGGTGACGAGTGAGCCTCGCCGGTCTCGACCTCTGGCTGGTCATCCTCGCGGCGGGGCTCGGGACGTTCCTCATCCGCCTCTCGTTCTTCCTGCTGTTCGAGCGCGTCGACACGGTCCCGACGCGCGTCCGGTGGGCGCTGTCGTTCGTCCCGCCGGCGGTGCTGGCGGCGCTGGTCGCACCCGACATCGTCGCGCTCTCGCCGGAGTCGTTCTCGCCGGCGCGTCTGCTGGCGGGCCTGTTCGCCGTCGCCGTCGCCTGGCGCACCGAGAGCGTCCTCGCCACCATCGTCTCCGGACTCGTCGCGCTGGTGGTGTTCCAGACGGTCCTCTGAGCGCGACCGCTCCGTCACCCGTCGGTCGCCGCACGAGGCACGCTCCGTCCGTGTCCGTCGTCGCCGAAAAACCGACGCCGTCACCGCGTCCGTTCGACCGCCCGACGCCGCGAGGGGACGGGTCAGTTCCCGTCGACGTCGACGTCGTCGCCGTCGCTCTCGACGTGGAAGCCGTCCGTGCCCTCGACGTCGAGGTAGTCGCCGTCCTGCTCGATGGTGACGTCGCCGTCGTCGAACTCGACGCCGCCCTCGCCGTCGCTCTCGAACTCGACGTCGTCTCCGTCGACCTCCAGGCCGTCGTCGTCCTCCTCGATGTCGAGGCCGTCGCTCTCGACGTCGGTGCTGTCGGCGTCGAGTTCGATGTCGACCGGGCCGCTCGCGCTCTCGAAGTCGAGGTCGCCGTCGGCGTCACGGTCGTAGTCCACGTCCTCGGTCTCGACCTCGCTGTGGTCGTCGTCTTGCTCGATATCGAGGTCGTCGCTCTCGAGCGACACCTCGCTCCCGTCGTCGCTGGTCTCGAAGTCGAGGTCGTTCTCCGTGCTCTGCACCTCGAGGTCGCCGTCGGCGTCGTGGTGTATCTGCCGACCGTCGCCCTCGACGTCGATACCCTCGTCCGTCTCCTCGACGTCGATACCCTCGTCGTCACCGTTTTCGTTCGCCCCGTCGTTCCCGTTCTCGTCGTCCGCGTTCGCGTCGTTCCCGTTCGCTCCGTCGCCCGTGGGTTCGTCGGCGCCCTGACCGGCCAGCGCACCCATGGAACCGACCACGAGCCCGATCACGACGAGAACGACCGCTACGGAGACGAGCGCACGTCTCGCATCACTTCGTGGCATGGTTGATTCGCCCTGCTCTCTACGAGAGACGTGTGACTCTTGGCCGACCGAGCGCGTGTAGTAGCGACCTAATCAGTTAGTCCGGGCCGACCCGACGTGGTTAGGCCCCGCCCGGCGGTCGACGGTGCTCGGGTGCGCGAGGGCGTGTCGGCATCACGTCGGACTTAAGCCCACCCTGCGACACCTACCGGTATGAGCGGCGAACAGGAACTCGGCATCACCGAGTCCAAGGAGCACAACCCCGGCGACTGGTACGCCGAGGTCGTCCAGAAGGCCGGCCTCGCGGACTACGCGCCGATGGGCGGGTTCATCGTGACGCGACCGCGCGGCTACGCGCTGTGGGAGGGCATCCAGTCCGCCCTCGACGGCTGGTTCAAGGAGACGGGCGTACAGAACGCCTACTTCCCGCTGTTCATTCCCGAGAGCTACCTCGAACGCGAGAAGGACGTCGTCGAGGGGTTCGACCCCGAGGTGGCGTGGGTCACCCAGGGCGGCTACGAGGAACTCGAGGAGCGCCTCGCGGTCCGGCCCACCAGCGAGTCCATCATCACGCCGTTCATCGCCCGGTGGGTGCGCAGCCACCGCGACCTGCCCCTGCGCGTGAACCAGTGGTGCTCGGTCGTGCGCTGGGAGGCGACCGACACGAAGCCCTTCTTCCGGACGAAGGAGTTCCTCTGGCAGGAGGGCCACACCGCCCACCGCGACCACGAGGACGCCTGGGCGGAGACGATGCGCCGCCTCGACCAGTACGAGCGCCTCTACACGGACGTCCTCGCCATGCCCGTCCTCCGTGGACAGAAGCCCGCCCACGACAAGTTCCCCGGCGCCGACACCACCACCACCGTCGAGGCGCTCATGCCCGACGGGAAGTCCGTCCAGGCCGGCACCAGCCACCACCTCGGTACCTCCTTCGCGGAGGCCTACGACGTCACCTACGCCGACGAGGACGAGGAGGAACAGCTGGCGCACACCACCTCGTGGGGCGTCTCCTGGCGCGCGCTGGGCGCGCTCGTCATGACCCACTCGGACGACCAGGGACTGGTGCTGCCGCCCACCATCGCCCCCACGCAGGTCGTCTGCGTCCCCATCTGGCAGGAGGACACCCGCGAGGAGGTCCTCGACTACTGTGGGGAACTCGTCGACGACCTGGAGGCCGCCGGCGTGCGCGTCGACCTCGACGACCGCGACGAGCGCAACCCCGGCTTCAAGTTCAACGAGTGGGAGCTGAAGGGCGTCCCCCTCCGCATCGAGGTCGGACCGAACGAGGTCAGCGACGGGGAGGTGACGCTCGTCCACCGCCCCGACGGCGAGACCGAGGTCGCCGACCGCGACGACCTGGAGGGGGCGGTCGAGGAGGCGCTCGACACCGTCTACGCGAAGCTCTACGCCGCCGCCGAGGAGACCCTGGAGTCGAACGTCCGCGAGGCGGAGAGCCGCGACGAGATACTGGGCACCATCGGCCGGCACGGGGGCTACGTCGAGACCGGCTGGTGCGGCGAGGAGTCCTGCGAGGCGGAGATAAAGGAGCAGATCGCGGCCGAGATAGTCATGGTTCCCCTCGACGACGAGGAGCCGCCCGTCCACGACGAGTGTGGGGTCTGCGGGGAGACGGCCGAGCGGACGGCCTACTTCGCGCGCACCTACTGACTGGACGAACGTGAGGTCGAACGCGCTTCACTGACGAACGTCACGACGAAGTCGCGTTCCGAACGATTTTTCCACCGGTCCGAGGCGGTTCGACGTACCGTCTTTCCAGTTCGCACGAGGACCTTTACGACACCCACCCGATTTAATATGACTTAATATAGCATAAACAGAGGGATACCCCCTTGAGCAGAACTCTCATACGATGGGATTACTGCAGGTATGGTATGGCTGAACAACCACGGAGCTTCGCGGGCGGCGCCGGACTCGCGAGGCCCGACGACGACCGCGGTAGCTGCGGCGTCGGGGTCGTCATGGACCTCGACGGTGGGTGCTCCCACCGGGTCGTATCGGACGGACTGGACCTCCTGCGGAACCTCGAACACCGCGGCACGACCGGCGCCGAGGCGAACACCGGCGACGGCGCGGGTATCATGCTCCAGACGCCCCACGAGTTCTTCGCGGACGTCCTCGACTTCGACCTCCCCGAGGTGTACGCCGTCGGCGCCCTCTTCTTGCCGACCGAGGACGGCGCGCGGGAGCGACTGGAAGCGCTCTTCGAGGAGGTACTCGACGAGCACGACCTCGACGTGCTGGGCTGGCGGGACGTCCCGACGGACAACGCGGACCTCGGCCGGACGGCCCTCGACTCCGAACCGGCCGTCCGACAGGCGTTCGTCGCGCCGTCAGACGGCGCGAGCGCGGAGGCCGTCGACCGCCGGCTCTACGTCGCCCGGCGCGCCGTGGAGAACGCCGTCGAGGCGCGGGACCTGCCGGGACGCGAGCGTTTCTACGTCTGCTCGCTCGACCGCACCCGCCTCGTCTACAAGGGACTGCTCACCGCCGAACAGCTCCGCGACTACTACCCCGACCTGCACGACGAGCGCGTCGCCTCGACGTTCGCGCTCGTCCACGCACGGTTCTCGACGAACACCCTCGGCGCGTGGCACCTCGCACACCCCTACCGGACCATCATCCACAACGGCGAGTTCAACACCATCCAGGGGAACATCAACTGGATGCGGGCGCGCGAGAACGACCTCGCCCACCCGGACTTCGACGAGGACGACCTCGACACCCTTCGGCCCATCATCAACGACCCTGAGCAGTCCGACACCGCCAGCGTCGACAACGCCGTCGAACTGCTGTTGCAGGGCGGCCGCGACCTCCCCCACGTCCTGCGGATGCTCATCCCCGAGGCGTGGCGCGACGCCGAGACGGGCGTCCCCGAGTCGCGCCGCGAGTGGTACGACTTCCACTCCTCGCTGGTCGAACCGTGGGACGGCCCCGCCCTCGTCGCCGCCACCGACGGCGAGCGCGTCGGCGCGGTGCTCGACCGCAACGGCCTGCGCCCCTGTCGCTACGACATCCTCGAGGACAACACGCTCGTGATGGCGAGCGAGGTGGGCGCGCTCGACCACGACCCGGGCGACATCCGCGAGCGCGGTCGCCTCCAGCCCGGCCAGCTGTTCCTCGCCGACCCGAACGAGGGACGGGTCATCCCCGACGAGGAAGTCTTCGAGTCGCTCACCGACGAGCGCTACGGCGAGTGGGTCGCCGAGAGGCAGGTCCGCCTCGCGGACGACGACGCCCCCGACGTGGGCGACCCCGTCGAGGGACTGCGCGCCCGTCAGGCGCTCTACGGCTACACCCACGACGAACTCGACCACCTCGTCGAACCGATGGCCCGCGACGGGAAGGACCCCGTCGGGTCGATGGGCGACGACACGCCGCTGACCGTCCTCTCGGACTACGACCGGCCGCTCGACTCGTACTTCAAGCAGCTGTTCGCGCAGGTGACGAACCCGCCGCTCGACTACATCCGCGAGGAGCTCGTCACCTCCCAGGAGTGCCGCCTGGGCAACCAGCGCAACCTGCTCGCCGAGTCGCCCGAACACGCCGAACAGCTGGTACTCGACTCGCCGTTCCTCACCGACGCCCAGACGGCGGCGCTGAAGGACCTCGACGGACGGGTCGCCTCGCAGGTCCTCGACATCACGTTCGAGGCGAGCGAGACGCTCGCCGAGGCCGTCGAGCGCGTCCGCGACGAGGCCGCGCGCGCGGCCGACGAGTGCGACGTGCTCGTCCTCTCGGACCGCGCCGCGAGCGCCGAGCGCCTCCCGATTCCGAGCCTGCTCGCCGTCGGTGCCATCCACCACCACCTCGTCCGGACGGGGCTGCGCAACCGCGTCGGCCTCGTCGTCGAGTCCGGCGACCCGCGGACGGTCCACCAGATGGCGACGCTCGTCGGCTACGGCGCGGGCGCGGTCAACCCCTACCTCGCCCACCAGACCATCGCCGACGTCGTCGCCGGCCCGGACGGGGCCGACCGCTCCGAGGCACTCGCCGCCTACCACAAGGCGCTCTCTGACGGGCTGTTGAAGATCATGGCGAAGATGGGCATCTCGACGGTCGAGAGCTACCGCGGCGCCCAGATCTTCGAGGCGGTCGGCCTCGACTCCGCGTTCGTCGCGGAGTACTTCGAGGGGACCACCGCCCGCACCGGCGGCGTCGACGTGACCGACCTCGACGCCGGCCTGCGCGAGCGCCACGAACTCGCCTTCGGCGACGACCCGGCCCTCGAACGCCAGGGCGAGTTCGAGAACCGGAAGACGGGCATCCACCACGAGTGGAACCCGCAGACCGTCGGCATCCTCCAGCAGGCCGTCCGCCAGGGCGACTACGAGCGCTACACGGAGTTCGCCGAGCTCAGCAACGACCAGAGCGAGCGCCTCCAGTCGCTGCGGGGGCTGCTCGAACTCGACTCCGACCGCGAGTCGGTGCCCATCGAGGAGGTCGAACCCGTCCACGAAATCGTGAAGCGGTTCTCGACGGCCGCGATGAGCCTCGGGAGCCTCTCGCCGGAGGCCCACGAGAACAACGCCATCGCGATGAACCGCCTCGGCGCGAAGTCCAACACCGGCGAGGGGGGCGAACCGCCGGAGCGCTTCGGCACCGAGAAGGAGTGTAACGTCAAGCAGGTCGCCTCCGGGCGCTTCGGGGTCACCTCGAACTACCTCACGCACGCGGACGAACTGCAGATCAAGATGGCCCAGGGGAGCAAGCCCGGCGAGGGCGGACAGCTCCCGGGGATGAAGGTCAACGAGATGATCGCCCACGTCAGGTGTTCGACGCCCGGCGTCGGCCTCATCTCGCCGCCCCCGCTGCACGACATCTACTCCATCGAGGACCTGAAACAGCTCATCCACGACCTGAAGACGGCGAACCCGGACGCCGACGTCAACGTGAAGCTCGTCTCGGAGGCCGGCATCGGCACCATCGCGGCGGGCGTCGCGAAGGCGAAGGCCGACGCCGTCCACATCTCGGGGCACTCCGGGGGCACCGGTGCCTCGCCGAAGACGTCCATCAAGAACGCGGGCCTGCCGTGGGAACTCGGTCTCGCGGAGGCGAACCAGATGCTCCGGCACACGGGGCTTCGCTCGCGCATCCGCGTCACCGTCGACGGCGGGCTGAAGACCGGCCGCGACGTCGCCGTCGCCGCCCTGCTCGGCGGCGAGGAGTACGTCTTCGGGACGAGTTCGCTCGTCACCTCCGGCTGCGTGATGGCCCGGCAGTGTCACAACAACACCTGTCCGGTCGGCGTCGCCACGCAGGACGAGAACCTGCGCGAGCGCTTCCCCGGTCAGCCCGACCACGTCATCAACTACATGACGTTCATCGCCCAGGAGCTCCGCGAGCTGATGGCGGACCTCGGCTTCCGGACCGTCGAGGAGATGGTCGGTCGGGTCGACTGCCTGCGCCAGCGCGAGGACGTCACGCACCCGAAGGCGCGCAAACTCGACCTCACGTCGATGCTCGTCTCGCCCGACAGCGACGACCGGACGAAGACCATCGAGCAGGTCCACGACGTGGACGAGGCGCTCGACCACCGCCTCATCGCCAAGGCCGCCCCCGCGCTCGACCGCGAGGAGCCGGTCCACCTCAGTAGCGACATCGACAACACCGACCGCGCCGTCGGGGCGATGCTCTCGCACCACGTCTCGAAGCGCTTCGGCGAGGCCGGTCTGGCCGACGACACCATCGCCCTCGACCTGGAGGGCGTCGCGGGCCAGAGCCTCGGCGCGTTCCTCGCACGCGGTGTGAGCCTCCGCCTCACCGGCGTCGCCAACGACTACGTCGGCAAGGGGCTCTCGGGCGGGAAACTCGTCGTCGAGACGCCCATCGACGCCGCCTACGAGGCGGACGAGAACGTCCTCGTCGGCAACGTCGCGCTCTACGGCGCGACCGACGGCGAGACGTACGTCAACGGGGTGGCGGGCGAGCGCTTCGCGGTCCGCAACTCCGGCGTGAAGGCCGTCGTCGAGGGCTGTGGCGACCACGGCTGCGAGTACATGACCGGCGGGGCCGTCGCCGTCCTCGGCGAGACGGGCCGGAACTTCGCGGCGGGGATGAGCGGCGGTATCGCCTACGTCTTCGACGAGGACGGCGACTTCGAGTCGAAGGTCAACAAAGGGATGGTGACGCTCTCGCGCGACCTCGAGGAGCGCGACCGGCGGCTGCTCCGGCGACTCGTCGAGAACCACCGCGAGTACACCGGCAGCGAGCGCGCCGCCGACCTGCTCGAGGAGTGGGAGGAGGCGCTCTCGACGGTCGTGAAGGTGCTGCCCGACGCCTACGCGGCCGTCATCGAGGAACAGGAGCAGTTCGACGTGCGCGGGGACCTGCCGGCGAGCGCGACCCCCATCGCCGGCGGTGCCGACGGCGAGCGCGTCGGCGCGGACTGAGCGGGGAGCACAACCGGTTTCTCGTCGCCCCCCGTTCGACGTGACATGGCACCACACGGTTCGTTGCAGTTGGTCCGTCACGCGACGCTCCTCCTCACCGTCGGGGAGACGACGTTCCTCGTCGACCCGATGCTGAGCGAGGCGGGGGCGAACCCGCCCGTCCAGAACACGCCGAACGACCGGCGCAACCCCCTCGTCGACCTGCCCGATGGAACGTCCCTCGACGGGGCCGACGCCCTCCTCGTGACGCACCGCCACCAGGACCACCTCGACGACCCCGCAGTCGAACGGTTCGCCGGGGCACTGCCGGTGGTCTGTCAACCGGCCGATGCCGAGGAACTCGGGACCGAGTTCGACGAGGTGCGCACCGTCGACGACGCCCACGTGGTCGGGGACGCCGAGGTGGTGCGGACGCCGGCGCGACACGGTCACGGCGAACTGGCCGAGCGCATGGGTCCCGTCTCGGGGTTCCTCCTCCGGGACGAGGAGCGGAGCGTCTACGTCGCCGGCGACACCGTCTGGTACGAGGGGGTGGCGGAGACGCTCGCCGAGTACGACCCGGACGTCGTGGTCGTGAACGCGGGCGCCGCCCGGTTCGTCGAGGGCGACCCCATCACGATGACCGCCGAGGACGTCGTCGCGGTCTGCGAGCACACCGACGCGCCCGTCGTCGCCGTCCACATGGAGGCCATCAACCACTGCCTGCTCACCCGCGAGGACCTCCGGGCGGCCGCCGAGGAGGCCGGCGTCGGGGACCAGGTCCACGTCCCCGCGGACGGCGAGCGCGTCGCGTTCGAGTAGACCGGCGAGACCGGCAGGCGTTTGTCGCGGCCGGCCGCAGCGAGGAGCATGGACAGCGTACTCATCGTCGGCGGGACGCGCTTCATCGGTCGCCACGCGGTCGAGGAGTTCCTCGACCACGGCTACGAGGTGACGCTCTTCACCCGCGGGAACCGCGAGAACCCGTTCGCGGACCGCGAGGGCGTCGAGCACGTCGAGGGCGACCGGACGAACGACTCGGCGCTGGAACTGGCGCGAGAGCGCGTCGACCCGGACGTCGTCGTCGACTGCGTCGCCTACTACCCGAAGGACGTCCGCGCCGCGACGGAGATATTCGCCGACTGCGACGCCTACGTCTACGTCTCCTCGGGCGCCGCCTACGGCGCGTCGGTCGTCCCCAAGCGCGAGGGGGAGACGCCGCTGCACGACTGCAGCGCGGAGCAGGCGACCGACGACTCCTGGGACAGCTACGGCCCCCGGAAGGCGGAGGGCGACCGGGCGGTGTTCGCCGCCGCCGAGCGGGGCGTCCGCGCGATGAGCGTCCGACCGCCCGTGGTGTACGGGCCCCACGACTACACCGAGCGCTTCGACTACTGGGTCGACCGCGTCCTGACGCACGACCGCCTCGTCGTCCCCTACACCGACCTCCGCCACCTCGTCTACGTCGGCGACGTGGCGAGCGCGCTGCGCGTCGTCGCCGAGGACGGCGAGGCGGGCGCGGCGTACAACGTGGGCGACCACACGCTCCCCGTCCTCGGGGAGTGGGTCGAGTTGCTCGCGGCGGAGGTCGGCACCGAGGTCGACGTCGTCCGGGCGGGCGAGCGCGAACTGTCGGCCGGCGACCTCGAACCCGCCGACTTCCCGCTGTACCTCGACTACCCGCACGTCCTCGACACGCACGAACTGGAGTCGCTGGGCTGGACGGCGACGCCGCTCTCGGAGACGGTGGCGGCGACCGTCGAGGGCCACGAGGACGGTGCGGGCCGCGAGCAGGGGCCGGACCGCGAGGCGGAGGAACGCGTCCTCGGCGTCCTCGAGACGTTCTGATTCCGGGGTCGGGAGAACAAACCGTTATCACCCGCCCCCGGGGAGTTGGTGTATGTTCGAGAAGCACGCGTGGATTCGCCTGCCACGCAACGTCGTCGTCGGCCACGGCGTCCTCGACGAGGCCGCGGCGGCCGTCTCGGAGGTCCACCTCGGCGGGACGCCGCTCGTCGTCACGAGTCCGACGCCGCGGGAGATCGCCGGCGACCGGGTCGCGGCCCAGTTCGACGGGAGCGCCATCGTCACCGTCGAGACGGCGAGTTTCGCCGCCGTCGAGGAGGTCATCGAGACGGCGCGCGCCGAGGAGGTCGACTTCCTCGTGGGCGTCGGCGGCGGGAAGGCCATCGACATCGCGAAGATGGCCTCCGACACGCTCGCGATGGGCTTCGTCAGCGTCCCGACGGCCGCGAGCCACGACGGCATCGTCTCCGGGCGCGGGTCGGTCCCCGAGGGCGACACCCGCCACAGCGTGGCGGCGGAACCGCCGCTGGCCGTCGTCGCGGACACGGAACTCATCGCCGACGCGCCGTGGCGACTCACCACGGCGGGGTGTGCGGACATCATCTCCAACTACACCGCCGTCCGGGACTGGGAACTCGCCCACCGCCTGAAGAACGTCGAGTACTCCGAGTACGCGGGCGCGCTCTCGCGGATGACCGCGGAGATGCTCGTCGACAACGCGGAGTCCATCAAACCCGGACTCGAGGAGTCGGCCTGGATCGTGGTGAAAGCGCTCGTCTCCTCGGGCGTCGCCATGTCCATCGCGGGGTCCTCGCGGCCCGCCAGCGGCGCCGAACACCTCATCTCCCACCAGTTGGACCGCATCGCGCCGGGGGCGGCGCTCCACGGTCACCAGGTGGGCGTGGCGAGCATCGTCACCGAGTACCTCCACTCGGGGAGCGCGGGTCGCTGGCGGAACGTCCGGAACGCGCTCGCGGACCTCGGCGCGCCGACGACCGCCGCGGACCTCCACATCGAGGACGAGGACTTCGTCGAGGCGATGACGACCGCCCACGAGATACGCGACCGATACACCATCCTCGGCGACGGGGTGAGCCGCGACGCCGCGCTCGAGGCGGCGACGGTGACCGACGTCGTCTAGAGGGCGGCCGAGGACCGCGGCGGGCGCGCGCGCCACGCGCACTCGCACTCCGCGGCCGGGTCGCCCGTGACGTGCGTGCCGGAGAAGAGCGCGGCGAGGCGGTAGAGCGGTTCGCGGTCGGGGTCGTCCGCGTCCGTGAGACAGAGGATGGTGACCGAGAGGAGTTCGTCGAGCGAGGCGTCGATGCCGGTTCGCTCGCGCAGGCAGCGTCGCGCACCCGACTCGATGGTCTCGTCGCGTTCGACGGCGCCGTAGGGGTCGGTCCATCCCTCGCCGCCCTCCTTGACCGCGAGGACCTGGTCCTCGGCGTTCCGGACGCGGACCGCGGCGTCGACGACGCTCTGCGTACCGAGCGACGCCAACCGGTCGTACACCGCGGGTCGGACGGGGACCGTGGTCTGGCTGACCGCGAAGCCGTCGTAGACGTCGTCGAGCGCACTCAGGTGGGCGGAGACGCTCTCCTGTGATTCGCTTGCGGCCATCGTCCGTCGTTTCGAATCTATCGGGATAAACCCGGCCCACTCTCTCACCGCTCGGCCGTCATCAAATCGGGGCTTGAACGTCAGCCGTCGAGACACTGTGCTCCGGCCACAGGAGCGAGATGAGATGTCGTCGTGTGTAGGAGTCGGTCGCAGTCCCCCGAAAGGGGGAGCCTACATCGACGAAACAATCACCGATTCAGACGTGTTCGTCGAGGAACGACACGATTCGCGAGTAGGCCTCGACGCGGTTCTCCAGTTTGGCGACGCCGTGTCCCTCGTCCTCGAAGACGAGTTCCTCGACGGGGACGCCCTGCTCGCGGGCGGCCGCCGCGACCTGTCTCGCCTCCCCGACGGGGACGCGCGGGTCGTTCGCGCCGTGGAGGACGAACAGCGGCGCGCGGACGGCGTCGATGGTGTTGATGGGGCTGATGGACTCGAGGAACTCGCGGTCGTCGTCGAGCGAGCCGTACTCCGCCTCGCGGAGTTCGCGGCGCCACGACCCGGTGTTCTCGAGGAAGGTGACGAAGTTCGCGATGCCGACGACGTCGACGCCCGCCGCCCACAGGTCGGGGTACTCCGTGAGCGCGGCGAGCACCATGAACCCGCCGTAGGAGCCGCCGAAGGCGACGACGCGCGAGGGGTCCACGGCCGATTGGTTCGAGAGCCACTCGACGGCCGCCTCGATGTCGGCGACGCTGTCCATGCGCTTCTCGACGTCGTCGAGGTGGGTGTAGGCCGTGCCGTAGCCGGTCGACCCGCGGACGTTCGGTTCGAAGACGGCGTAGCCGTGGCGCAGGAAGTACTGCTTCAGCGCGTAGAACGAGGGGCGACGCTGGCTCTCGGGGCCGCCGTGGATGTCGACAATGACGGGGACGCCCTCGCCATCGCCGTCGCGCTCGGCGGCCGCGGGCGGTACGGAGAAGAACGCGGGAATCTCCCGGCCGTCGAAGCTCTCGTAGCGCACGAGGTCGGGTTCGACGAACGACTCGCGGGGGACGCCGGCGGTCGAGGCGCGCGTCCAGCGCTCGGTCTCCCCGGAGTCGACGTCGACGAGGTGGACGTTCGAGTTGTCGGTGCTCCCCGTCACCGTGAGCGAGAACCGCCGCGCGCCCGCCTCGAAACTGACACCGCCCGCGACGCCCCGCGGGAGGTCGACCTGCTGCCCCTCCCGGAAGGTCGTCCCGTCGAGGTCGCCGACCGTCAGGTCCGTGTAGCCGTCGACGTTCCGCGAGTAGACCGCCCGGCCGGTGTCGTGGTCGACGGCGAGGCCGTCGACGTTCCACGACTCGTCCTCGACGACGGGCGTGAGCGTCCCGTCGAGCGCGACGTGCGCGAGGTAGAGGCGGTCCGCGTCGCGGTCGGTGGCGGTGTAGATGCCCTCGCCGTCGGGCGCCCAGGTCGCGCTCAGGAACCGGACCGACCCCTCGTGGGGGGTGAGGTGGGTGAGGTCCCCCGAGTCGAGGTCGAGGGCGTAGAGGTCCTGGTCGAACGAGGAGTAAGCCTCCGAGACGACGAGCGCCGAATCGTCCGGCGAGAACCCCGCGACGGTGAGCCAGCCGTCGCCCTCGTGGACGAGGGTGGCGTCCTCTCCCCCCTCGCCGCGCCCCTGGACGTACACGTCGAACGCCGCCTCGTCGCGGCGGTTCGAGGCGAACGCGAACCGCTCGCCGTCGTGGCTCCAGCCCCCCCAGCGGTGTTTCGCCCGCCGGTCGCCGAGGTCGGTGAGGGGGACGACGGGGTCGGCCGCGGGGTCGGGGTCCGGGGCGAGGTCGAGTCGGTAGAGCTGCATCCGCTCGTCGCCGCCCTCGTCCATGCCGAAGACGGCCTCCTCGCGGGTCGGCGAGGCGGTGACGAACGAGACGGACTCGTCGTAGAAGGTCCGCTGTTCGGGCCACGTCTCGGGTTCGGCGAGCGACCACACCTGCGGGACGCCCGTCGTCGTCATGAGGAAGGCGAGCGTGCCGTCCGGCGTGAGCGTGCCGCCGTAGGCGCGTCTGATGTTGAGGTAGCGCTCGATGTCGCGCATGGGGAGGGGTCGGAGGGCACCGGGATAGCCGTTTGGGGGCGGGGGGAGAGAGGGGGTGGATTATAGGTGTCGCAACCCTCCCCCTCGACCATGGCTACGACTGGCTGGACGGCCGACCGCCTCACGGACCAGACGGGGCGCGTCGCCGTCGTGACGGGGGCGAACAGCGGCCTCGGCTACGAAGTGACGCGCGAACTCGCGGCCCACGGCGCGACGGTAGTGATGGCCTGCCGGAGCGAGGAGCGCGGCGAACGTGCCCGCCGGGAGCTGTACGCGGCCGTCCCGGACGCCGACCTCGACCTCCGCGCGCTCGACCTCGCCGACCTCGAGTCGGTGCGGGCGTTCGCCGAGGGGTTCCGCGCGGCGTACGACGACCTCCACGTCCTCGTCAACAACGCGGGCGTGATGCACACCCCCTACCGCGAGACGGCCGAGGGGGTCGAACTCCAGTTCGGCGTCAACCACCTCGGGCACTTCGCGCTCACGGGCCACCTCCTCGGCCGCCTCGCCGCGACGCCGGGGACGTCCCGCGTCGTCAGCGTCAGCAGCCTCCTCCACCGGCAGGGCGACACGGACTTCGACACTGACGAGGACGAGTACGACCGTCACGACGCCTACGCCCGCTCGAAACTGGCGAACCTCCTGTTCGCCTACGAACTCGACCGCCGCCTGCGGGCGGCCGACCTCGACGTGGTGAGCCTCGCGGCCCACCCGGGATGGGCGGCCACGAACCTCCAGCGCGCCGGTCCCGAGATGGAGGACAACCGGCTGAAGGCGCGCGCGATGGACCTCGCGAACGCGCTGTTCGCCCAGTCCGCGCACCGAGGAGCCCTCCCGGTGCTGTACGCCGCCGCCGGGTCGCCGGTCCAGGGCGGGGCGTTCTACGGCCCCGGCGGCCCGTTCCAGTGGCGCGGCCTCCCCGACCGCGTCGAGTCCAGCGACGACTCCCACGACCGGGCGGCCGCCGACCGCCTCTGGACGCGCTCTGCGGCGCTCACCGGCGTCACCTACGACGTCGACCGACTGGCCGAGGCGCGGCGCTAGTCGAGGTCGAACGAGTCGAGCAGGTCGCGGGCGGCCGCGACGTGCGCGTCGCCCTCCGGGTGTCCCGTCCCCTCGACGTGCGAGAGGAGCATGCGCAACTGCTCGACGCGCGTCTCGACGGCCGCTCGCGGTGCGTCGCCGTCCGCGACGTCCCTCGCGACGGCCGTCGCCTCGCCGAGCCAGCGGTTCGCCGTCGGGTCGAGCGGGAGGTCGGCGGTGGCGGCGAGGTGAGCGTGGACGCGAGCGAGCGGACGGTCGTCGGGGTCGTCGGGGTCGTCGGTCATCACTCGTACCGGAGCGCGTCGATGGGGTCGGTGCGCGAGGCGTTCCACGCCGGATAGAGGCCGGCGAGGACGCCGACGAGGATGCCCACGACGACGGCGATGGCGGTCCACGTCCACGGGAAGACGAACGGGATATCGACGAACACCGTCGCGACGTAACCGGCGACGACGCCGAGGACGGTACCGAGCACCGCCCCGACGACGCCGAGGACGACCGCCTCCAGCAGGAACAGCTGGAGGATATCGCGGTTCTGTGCCCCCACGGCCTTCATGATGCCTATCTCGCGGGTGCGCTCGGTGACGCTCACGAGCATGATGTTGGCGATGCCGATGGAGCCGACGACCAGCGAGATGACCGCCACGCCGACGATGAAGTCCGTGAGCGTGTCGAGGATGTCCCGCAACTGGTCGAGCAGTTGCTCGTTGGTCTGGGCGGCGAACTCGTAGTCGTCGGGCGCGAGCTGGGCGGCGTCGGAGTCCTCCTCCAGCGCCTCGACGACCCGGTCACCGACGGCCTCGGCCTCCTCGGGGCGCTCGGCTTCGACGACCAGCGTGGGGTAGACCCGGAGGTGCTCGCCGGTCGTCGGACTCGTCACGGTCGCCGAGTAGAACGGGTCCGGCGGGACGTACACCCGCGGGGACGCGTCGAGGCCGTCGAAGGCGCCCAGTCCCTGCGAGGAGGCGAGGACGCCGACGACCGTCGCGTTCACCGTCCGGCCGTCGCCGAGCGAGAGGTTCACCCGGTCGCCGACGGTGACGTTCTCCTCGAAGAGGCTCGCGGCGGCGGGGTTCACCACCACCTCGCGCTGGCCGTCCTCGAAGGCCCGCCCCTCCGCGATGTCCTCGTCGTCGAAGTAGGCGGGCGTGACGGCCGTCGCCTGACTCTGTGCGACCGTCTCGCCACTCGCCTCGACGGCCGAGAGCGGGACGACGCTCCGGGGGACGACGCTCTCGACGCCCTCGACCGACCGCAGGCTCTCCACGTCGCGTTCGGTGAACACCGGCTGAGCGCCGGCGCCGGGCGGGCCGTTCTCGTCCTCGGTCGCCCAGACGTTGACGCTCGCGGCGCCGCCCCCGCCGACGTCGCCGATGATGCTCTGTTCGAGGCCGCCGCCGAGCGTGACGAACGTGATGACGGCCGCGACGCCGATGACGACGCCGAGCGTGGTGAGCGAGGAGCGGAGTTTGTGCCCGCGGATGGACTGCCAGCTGATGCGCGCGGCCTGCCGGAGGTCCACTCAGGCCACCCCGTCGAGGTGCTCGATGCGCTCTATCTCGCCGTCGAGGAGGTGGACGATGCGGTCGGCGCGTTCGGCGACCGACCGCTCGTGGGTGACCATGAGGACGGTGTTCCCCTCGTCGTTGAGGTCGTCGAACCGGTCGAGGATGGTCGCGCCCGTCTCGCTGTCGAGGTTCCCTGTCGGCTCGTCCGCCAGCAGGATGGAGGGGTCGTTCGCCAGCGCGCGGGCGATGGCGACGCGCTGGCGCTGGCCGCCCGAGAGTTCGCTCGGGCGGTGGTCGGCGCGGTCCGCCAGGTCGACGCGCGCGAGGAGGTCGCGCGCGCGGGCGGTTCGCTCTTCGCGGTCGACCCCCTGGAAGGTCATCGGGAGCGAGACGTTTTCGAGCGCCGTGAGCTTCGGCATGAGGTTGAACGTCTGGAAGACGAAGCCGATCTCACGGCCGCGGAGGGCGGTCCGCTCGCGGCCGGAGAGGTCGGCCACCGAGCGGCCGCCGACCCGGACGGTGCCCTCGGTGGGCGTGTCGAGACAGCCGATGAGGTTCATGAGCGTGCTCTTGCCCGACCCGCTCGGTCCCATGACGGCGAGGTACGAGCCACGAGGGACCTCGAGCGAGACGCCGTCGAGCGCGTACACCGGTTCGCCGCGACGGTAGACCTTCCGCACGTCGGCGAGCGAGACGGCCGGCTCGACGGTCGATTGCTGGGCCGTAGCCATTGGCCGAGAGAGGGTCGCTCGTTCGATAAGCGTTCCGTCGGCGGGAGGGTCGACGGTCGGACGTCGGGCGGTGCAGGCGCGGGCGCCAGTGCGGGCGACTGCGACAGGGGCGGCGGCTATCGGTACTGGTCGAGGTCGACGACGAGGTCGGAGACGACCCACCCGTCGACGTTCCCCTCCTCGACGATGAGGGTGCGGCCGGGACACGTCCGACAGGCGGTCGCCCGGACCCCGTCGTCGTCGAGGGGTTCGGACTGTGGGGTGCTCACGACTGGATTTAGGGAGGCCTAAATATAAACGTTGCAGGTTCGCGCCGGCTCAGAAGCGGTCGGGGTCCGTCGCGGCGAGGTGGGCGCGGACGGCGGCGACGTTCTCGGGGACGTCGTGGACGCGGATGACGTCGGCGCCGCGTTCGGCGGCGATGGCCGTCCCGGCGACCGTCGGCGCGAGGCGCTCGTCGGGGGTGCAGCCGAGGAGGTCGAACATCGACTTGTGGGAGTGGCCGACGAGGACGGGACAGCCGAGGGCGTGGAACTCGTCGATGCGGCCGAGCAGTTCGAAGTTCTCGTGGCGCGACTTCGCGAACCCGAGGCCAGGGTCGACGAGTATCTGCGAGCGGTCGAGGCCCGCCTTCTCCGCCAGGAGGACGCGCTCGGCCAGCGCGTCGACGACGTCCTCGACGACGTCGTCGTACTCCACGTCCGTCTCCGGGTCGACCGGCGCCTCGACGCTGTGCATCACGACGATGGGGGCGTCGTACTCGGCGGCGACGTGGCGCATCTCGGGGTCTTCGAGCCCCGAGACGTCGTTGAGGACGTCCGCGCCCGCCTCCAGCGCGGCGCGGGCGACGGCCGCCTTCCGGGTGTCGACCGACACGAGCACGTCGAGGGGGGCGAGGCGTTCGACCACCGGGACGACCCGGTCGCACTCCTCCTCGACGGGGACCGGCGTCGCGCCGGGGCGCGTCGACTCCCCGCCCACGTCGACGATGTCGGCGCCCGCCTCGACCATCGACTCCGCGCGTGCGACGGCCGCCTCGACCGTGTCGTACTCGCCGCCGTCGTGGAACGAGTCGGGCGTCACGTTGAGGATGCCCATCACGCAGGGGCGTTCCTCCCAGGGGTAGTCGGGGTCGTCGCCACCGGCGTCGAAGCCCAGCGTCTCGCGCAGCGAGCGGGCGAGTTGCGTCAACCCGTAGGGCTGGCCGTCGAGGTTCGCACAGAGGCGTTTGTGCTGGGCGAGCGTCCCCATCAGAACGACGTCGACCGGTTCGCGGTCCTGCGAGGAGAGCCCCGAGACGGCGCACTCCCCGTCGAGACTCAACATCTCCTCCTTGAGGTACCGGGCCTGCCGGGGTCGGACGCGCGTCTTGAGCACCCGGTGGACGCCCTTGCCGCGCATCCGCCAGACACCCGGTTCGGTGACGTCCGCGTCGGCGAGCGTCGCGCGTGCCCCCTCGAGGTCGCGGACGTGTTTCGGGAACTCGACGCGCGTCCAGCGCTCGCGCGCCTCCGCGACGGTGTAGAGCGACCCCGCGACGAGGACGCAGTCGTCCGGCCCGGCCGCGTCGAGCGCCGCGTCGAGTGCACCGGGGACGTTACCCGACTCGTGGACGACGCCGGCGCGCTCGGCGAACGTCCGCGCGAGCACCGACGGCGACTCCGCGCGGTCGGTGTCCGGTCGGCAGGTGTAGACGTGCGCCGCATCGGGAAGGGCGGTGACCATCTCGACGTGGTCCTTGTCGGCCATCGCGCCGAAGACGAGGTGAAGGTCGTCGTAGTCGAACTCCTCGAGCGTGGCGGCGACCGTCGCACAGCCGCCGGGGTTGTGCGCGCCGTCGAGGACCGTCAACGGCTCGCGCGACATGACCTCGAAGCGTCCCGGCCAGTGGGCGTTCTGCAGGCCGCGGGCGAGCGAGCGCTCGGACACGGCGGCGACCGACCGTGCGAGGGCGGCGGCGATTCCCGCGTTGGCCGCCTGATGCGCACCGAGTTGCGGCAGCCGCGCGTCCACCGACCA
Organism: Halomarina ordinaria; assembly: GCF_030553305.1. Lineage (NCBI taxonomy): Archaea > Methanobacteriati > Methanobacteriota > Halobacteria > Halobacteriales > Natronomonadaceae > Halomarina > Halomarina ordinaria. The sequence continues at coordinate 1,395,924 of NZ_JARRAH010000001.1, forward strand.
GCCGTCGCCCGCGAGCGAGACGCGCCCCTCCAGCGCCTCGCGACCCTCGTAGCGCGCGACGACGTCCGACCCCTCCTCGCCGACGGTGACCACGCGGTCGGCGACCTCCTCGATGGTGGCGAGGGCCGCCCCGGACGCGCCGGTGACGAGGGGGCCGTCGTCGGGGGCGACCTGCGCCTTGTCGCGGGCGATTGCCTCGACGGTGTCGCCGAGCAGGTCGGTGTGTTCGAGCGAGACACTCGTCACCGCGCTCGCCATCGGCGAGACGACGCTCGTCGCGTCGTAGCGCCCGCCGATACCCACCTCCAGCACCGCCACGTCGACGTCCTGACGGGCGAACTCCCACAGCGCGAGGGCGGTCATCGTCTCGAAGAAGGTGGGACAGTCGCCGCGGCCGGCGGCGTCGAGGACGTGGTCGTGCGCCGCCTCGACGAACGCGACGACCGCCCCCTTCGTCACCTTCCGGCCGTTGATTCGGACTCGCTCGCGGACGTCCGAGAGGTGCGGCGAGGTGTACAGTCCGACGTCGAGACCGGCCTCGCGGAGGACCCGCTCGGTCATGCGCGCCGTGCTCCCCTTCCCGTTCGACCCCGCTATCTGGATGCAGTCGAGGTCCGCCTGCGGGTCGTCGAGCGCGGCGAGCAGCGCGCGAGGTGCGTCGAGTCCTGCCCGAGAGGGGTAGCGGCGAAGGTCGAAGAGAAACGACGCCGCCTCGTAGAACTCCATACTCGAATCGTTCCGAGCGGACCGCTTTAGCCTGTCGAAGCGACCAGTCACGTCCGCTCAGTCGAAGTGCGCGAGACGGGCCCGCGGTTCGCGGTGGTCGACGAACGACCCGTGGGTACACGACGTCCCGAGGACGAGGCAGTCGCTCGCGAGCGCCGCGGCGACCGACGACGGGACGCCGAGGACCGGCGCGACCCACCAGAGTGCGGCACAGCCGAGGAACGCGGGCGCGAGCCATCGGTGACGCGTCGCCATCAGGTAGCTCCACGTCGCGTAGATGCGCCGGGCCGTCGCCGGCCACGTCCCCGGCGCGGCGAGGTCGAAGTGGAGCGCGCGCTCGTCGGGGTAGCGCCGCATCTCGCCGGCCGCGACGAACAGGTCGACGTGCACGCTCCCGAACAGGAGAAGCGTCGTGACGGCCCATACGGGGCGGACGGGGAACGACGCGAACGGACCGCCGGCGAGGCCGAAGAGGAGGGTCCCGAGGACGACGGCGAGCGCGACGAGTCGCGTCGGCCAGCCCGTCCAGTCGAGGTGTTCGGACAGCGCCCTCACCCGGGCGCTTCGACTCACCCAGAGCGTCGCGTAGGGGAGCGCGAGCGCGCCGACCGTGAGCGAGAGCCACATCGCTACCCGGAACGGCGGCGCGCGGAGACGAAAAGTCTGGGTTCGCAGGGGCGAACAGGCGACACGGGAGGAGCGCGGGCCGGTGTGTCGCGCAACCGCGAGACGACCCGCGACGGGGGTCACGTCACACGGGCGCTGGCCGCGTCCTCGGTCAAAAGGGTTCGTACCGGTCTCGCCGAGTCAGAAGAGCTATCAGTCGGACGAGAGTGGTCGGAACGGATGGCCGACTACACGCTGCACGTCCCGTCGATTCGCGGGGTCACGACCGCAGAGCCGAACGTCCCCTACGAGGAGGACGACTTCCCGATGGACGACATCGCGGACATCGACGACTACTTCCTGCTCTCTACGTCCGGCATCCCGCCGGAGTCGTTCGAGGACCTCCTCCTCCCGGTCGCCCACCTGGACCAGCGACTGAGCCTCCCGCTCCTCGAGAAGGCGCTCGACGACGTCGAGACGCTCGACGACCTCGACAGCGAGACGCGCGCCGAGACCATCGAAATGCTCCACGACCTCTCGGAGTGCTTCCCGAACGACATCCGGGAGTAGGTGACGAGCGTCCCCGTCGCGGGACACGCGCGTGGTCCAAGTCCGAACGTCGAATCGCTCTCGCTCCTGTCAGTCGTGTTGAAACCGCCGTGGCATCAGCCACGCGCTTCGAACGCTTCGTCCGTTCGGTCAGTCGTGTTTGAAGCACCGCTGGCCGGTGAACGCCATCGCGATGCCGAGGTCGTCGCACGCGGCGACGACGTCGTCGTCGTTGACCGACCCCCCGGGCTGGACGACGGCCTCGACGCCGTACTCGGCGGCCGTCTCGACGCCGTCGGGGAACGGGAAGAAGGCGTCGCTCGCCATCACGGCCCCCTGGGCGTCCTTCCCCTCGGCGTGTTCTTCGCTCTTCATGCCGGCGAGGCGGACGGCGTCGACGCGCGAGACCTGCCCCATCCCGACGCCGACCGTCTCCGTGTCGCGCGCGAAGACGACGCCGTTCGACTTCACGTGCTTGACGACCCGCCAGCCGAAGACCATCGCTCGCACCTCCTCCGCGGTCGGTTCGCGCTCGGTGACGACCTCCAGGTCCTCGACCGAAACCGTCGCGAGGTCGCGCTCCTGGACGAGTCGGCCGCCGGTGACGTGTTTCTCGACGAACCGCTCGGTGGCGTCGTCGAGGGCACCCACCGCGAGGACGCGGAGGTTCTCCTTCGCGCGGAGGACCGAGAGTGCCTCCTCGGTGTACGACGGCGCGACGACGACCTCCTTGAACGAGTCGACGATGCCCTCGGCGGTGGCGGCGTCGCACTCGCGGTTGAGCGCGACGATGCCGCCGAAGGCGCTCATCGGGTCGGTCGCGAGCGCGCGGTCGTAGGCCTCGGCGAGCGTGTCGGCGGTCGCACAGCCGGCGGGGTTGGTGTGCTTGATGACCGCCGCGGCCGGTTCGTCGAACTCCTTCACCAGGTCGAGCGCGCCGTCGGCGTCGTTGTAGTTGTTGTACGACAGCCCCTTCGCCCCCTCGTTCAACTGGGGAGCGCCGACGACGCTCGCCTCCTCGCACGTCGGGTCGACGTACACGGCGGCGTCCTGGTGGGGGTTCTCGCCGTAGCGCAGGGTCGCGAGGCGCTCGTCGCTCACGAGCCGACGGGGGGGAAGCGCGGCGTCGGCGCCCTCGTCGCCCGCGACGCGGACCTCACCGTCGGTCACCTCGACGCGGCCCTCGGCGAACGCGGCGACGGCGCGCGGGTAGGCGCGGAACTCCGCCTCGTGGAGGACTCGCTGCTTGAGCGTCGCCGGCGTGTCGTCCTCGTACACCGGGACCGACTCCTGGGCGACGACCGGGCCAGCGTCGACGTCCTCGGTGACGACGTGGACGGTACAGCCGGTGACGCGTGCACCCGCGTCGAGGACCTCCTCGTGGGCGCTGGCGCCCGGGAACGAGGGGAGGAGGGAGGGGTGGACGTTGAGCGCCCGCGGTGCCTGGTCGAGGAACGTCCCGGTCAACACGCGCATGTAGCCGTCGAGACAGACCAGGTCGACGTCGTAGTCGGCGAGCGCGTCGAGGAGTCGTTCCTCGTGGGACTCGCGCGACTCGTCGGCGCCGCGCTCGACGACCTCGGTGGGGATGTCGCGCGCCGCGGCCGCGTCGAGGACCGGCGCGTCCGCCCGGTTCGACAGCACCACCGACAGCGACGCGCCGCCCGGCGCGCGGTCGGCGATGTTCAGCAGGTTGCGCCCGCGGTTGCCCGCCATCCCGGCTAGCTTCATGTGTGAGTGCGTCCGGGCGAGCCTCAAATCGGTGTCGGTTCTTCCGCACGAACGTGTATCCGAGACTCGATGAGTCGTGGAGAATATCCGAGAACGTGTATACTGACGCTCACTCGACGAGTGCCGCGAGGAGCAGCCACCGGTTCGACCAGCTCTGGTCGACCGTCGAGAGCGCGAACCCGGCCACGGTCGAGACGACGGCCTCGACGAGGGCGCGGGTCGGGAGGGACGGCCGACCGGTCGACCACGGGTCGGGAGCGTTCACACCCGGGCGACGTGCGTGATAGCCAAGAACGTGTATAGTTTCGTCCATCGGAGGCACCGCCTTCGACACGTTTTTTCACCTCGTCGACGCACCTCCGGCCATGCGAACCGAACTCGACGCCGTCTCGCCGCTGGACGGCCGCTACGCCTCGAAGACGGCCCCGCTCGTCCCCTACGCGGGCGAGGCGGCGCTGATGCGTGCACGCGTGCGAGTCGAGGTCGAGTACCTCCTCGCGCTGGCCGACCTCGACGTCACGCCGCTCTCGGTCCCCGACGACGACCGGTCCGGCCTGCGAGCGCTGTACGAGGCGTTCGACGCGGACGACGCCGACCTCGTCAAGCGCATCGAGACCGAGGGCTACGGCGAGTTCCCGGCGACCAACCACGACGTGAAGGCCGTCGAGTACTTCGTCCGCGACGCGTTTCCGGAGTACGGCCCGTGGATTCACTTCGGGCTGACCAGCGAGGACGTGAACAACCTCGCCCAGCGCCTGCTCGTCCGCGGCGCGAGAGCAGAGGTCCTCTCGCCCGCGTTGCGTGCCGTCCGCGACGACCTCACGGCGCTCGCGCGCGAGTACCGCGACCTCCCGATGCTCGCGCGTACCCACGGGCAGCCGGCGACGCCCACCACCTTCGGCAAGGAGATGGCCGTCTACGCGGCGCGCGTGGGCCGGGCCGTCGCCGCCATCGACGGGGTGGCGCTCCGGGGGAAGCTGGCCGGCGCCTCGGGGACGTACGCGGCCCACCACGCCGCCTACCCCGACGTGGACTGGCCGGCGTTCTCGCGGTCGTTCGTCGCGTCGCTCGGTTTCGAGCACGTCCCGCTGGCGACGCAGGTCAACCCCTGCGACGACCTCGCGGAACTGTTCGACGCCCTTCGACGGGCGAACGACGTCCTGCTCGACCTCGACCGCGACGTGTGGCTCTACGTCAGCGACCGCTACCTCGGACAGGAGGCGGCCGCCGGCGAGACCGGCAGTTCGACGATGCCCCACAAGGTCAACCCCATCGACTTCGAGAACAGCGAGGGGAACCTCTCGAAGGCGAACTCGGACCTCGCGTTCCTCGCCGACTACGTCACCACGTCGCGCCTCCAGCGCGACCTCTCCGACTCGACGGTCAAGCGCAACGTCGGCGCGGCGTTCGCCCACTGCCTCATCGGCTACGAGAAACTGCTGACGGGCCTCGGGAAGGTCGTCCCCAACGAGCGAGTGATGCGCGAGGACCTGGAGGCGACCCCCGAGGTCATCGGCGAAGCGGTCCAGACCGTCCTCCGGCGGGAGGGCCACGAGGACGCCTACGAGCGGGTGAAGGACCTCACTCGCGGACGCGACGTCACCATCGAGGACTTCCGGGCGCTCTTCTCGGAGCTCGACGTGGACGAGTCGGTTCGCGAGGAACTCCGCGCGCTGACGCCGGCCGGCTACACCGGCGTCGCGAGCGCGCTCGTCGACGACCTGGACGAGTAGGCGAGACGTCACCGTCGGCGAGGGAGACGGTGTCGAGGGCGCAACCGTTCGTGCTATGCGAGCACAAGCGTCATGCGTCGTCGTCTCGTAGGGCGCCGCTGGTGACCGAACCGTGTTCACGAACCGAGCCGACGGTGGTGAGCAGTTGGCGGCGGCCCTCCGCGAGCGCGGCGTCGAGGCCGACGTCGTCCTCGCCGTCCCGCGCGGGGGCCTGCCCGTCGGGCGGGCGGTCGCGGACGCGCTCGACCTGCCGCTGGACGTGGTGGTCGCCCGGAAACTCGGCGCGCCCGGCAACCCCGAACTCGCTGTCGGCGCCGTCGGCTCGAACGGTGAAGTGTGGCTGAACGACGACCTGCTCTCGCGCATCGGCGTGACCGACGACTACCTCGACGACGAGGTCGAACGCCAGGCCGCCGCCGCCAGCGAGAAGGCGGCGCGCTACCGCGGCGACCGACCGCCGCTCGACCTGGACGGGAAGACGGCGCTCGTCGTCGACGACGGTATCGCGACGGGCGCGACGGTGCTGGCCTGCGTCCGGACGACGTACAGCGCGGGCGCGGAGCGCGTCGTCGTCGGGGCACCGGTCGGCCCGCCGGACGCCGTCGAGATGCTCCGCGACGAGGCCGACGAGGTGGTGTGCGTCGAGACGCCCGCCTACTTCGGCGCCGTGGGGCGGTTCTACCGGACGTTCGGGCAGGTCCCAGACGAGGAGGCGCTGACGTACCTCGACCGCGACACCCCCTGAAGACATTTACGACAGGTAGCCGAACGGACGGGCGTATGTCCTCCAACGACACGCGCGACCGCGGCTGTGTGAAGTGCGGTCACTCCGACGCCGACGTGGGGTCGATATCGACGACCGGGAGCGGGCTGAGCAAGTTCTTCGACGTCCAGACGAACAACTTCAAGGTCGTCTCCTGCACCAACTGCGGCTACTCGGAGCTCTACCGCGACACCGGGTCGGCGGGGAGCGACCTCGTCGACATCTTCTTCGGGTAGGCAGAGGCCCGTCGGGCGAACCACAGGGTGCCCTCGTCGTCGAGGGCCGTCGGCGAGACGCCGACGGTCCACCCGACGCGTCGGCAGGCCGGACACCTCGCCTCGTGGACGTTTATATATCAGGACGCCAATGGCGAAACGATGTCCGAGGGTGAGACGTTGTTCAACGCCGCGGTCGGCGCGGTCGTGACCGTCGTGTTGTCGTTCGTGCTGGTGTCGCCGCTGGTCGGCGGCGCCGTCGCCGGGTACCTCCAGGAACGCGGCCGCCGGGGAGGTGCCGAGGTCGGCGCACTCTCGGGGCTGTTCGCCTCGCTCCCGCTGGCGGCCGCGCTGGTCCTGCTCGGCGGGGTCTTCGCCCTCCTCCCGCCGCTCGACAGCGTCATCCCGGCGGTCAGCCTCGTCGGCGCCGTCGTCGTCGTCGGCGTCTTCCTCCTCGTCGTCGTGCTGACGGCCGTCCTCGGCGCCCTCGGCGGGATGCTCGGCGCCTACGTCCACGACGAGACGCGTTTCGACGTGTAGTGGAGCGAAGCGAGGCCGCCCTCGTTACGCCGCCCGTCACCGGAGCGTCGCCAGCGCCGTCCCCAGTATCGCCGTCGCCCGCTCGACGTCGTCGCGACGGACGTACTCGCGTCGGGCGTGGGCGACGGGCCCCGCCTCGTCGGCGAGGACGCCGGGACCGAAGACGACGGTCGGCGCGGGCGCGAAGTACGACGCCTCGGTCGCGGCGGTGAACGCCCGGGGCTCGCCCGCGCCCGCCGCCCGCAGCGCGTCACAGAGCGGGTGGTCGGGGTCGGTTGCGAACGCCTCCAGAAAGGGTGTCTCGCGCTCGGTGAGCGCGAACGAACAGTCCGCGTCGGGGGCGTGTTCGCGCAGGTGGTCGTTCAGCGCCCGTTCGAAGCCGGCGGCCGTCTCGGGGGGGACGCTCCGCCGGTCGACGTCGATGCGACACGAGTCGGGCACCTGGTTGATGGCCTCTCCGCCCCGGATGCGCGTCGGGGTGAGCGTCGGCCCGCCGAGTTCGGGGTGGGCGTCGGGGCCGCGCTCGGCGTCGAACGTCCGGAGCGCCCCGAGGACGTCCTCGGCGGCCGCGACGGCGTTCACGCCCGCGGCCGCCTCGGCGGCGTGCGCCGCCACGCCCGCTATCGCTATCGAGCCCTCGAAACGTCCCTTCGCGGCGACGCAGACGTCGAGGTCGGTCGGCTCGCCGACGACGTACAGGTCGCCGTCGAGGTCGGTGCGGAGGACGTTCGCCCCGGCGGAGGTGGTCTCCTCGTCGGGCGTCACCGCGAGGGTGAGTCGGGAGCCGTCGGCGTCGGCCGCGACGAACGCCGACACCATCGCCGCGAGCGGCCCCTTCGCGTCGCAAGCGCCCCGCCCGCGGACGACGTCCCCGTCGCGCTCGTAGGGGACGTGCGGCGGGACGGTGTCGAGGTGGGTGTTCAACACGAGGTGGGGGTCGCCCGTCCCCGTGGTGGCGCGGACGGTCCCCCCGGCGTCGACGGTCGGGTCCTCGCCGGCCTCGCGGAGCGTCCCGACCAGCAGGTCGCGCATCTCGTCGACGGAGTCGTGAGAAGGCGTCCGGACGGCGCGCTCGTGGAAGGCGAGCGGGTCGACGTGCGCCATCGGTCAGGCGTGTCGCGCGTGCGCGGCCGACAGTTCGGTGTCGAACTCGTGGACGACCGGTCCGGAGAGCGACGCCACCTCGCCCTCGAAGGAGACGGTGAGGTCGCCGCCCGGCGGCCGGACGGTGAGGCGGTCGTCCTCGACGCGGCCCACGCGGCGCGCGACGGCGGCGATGGCGACGGCGCCCGTCCCACAGGAACGGGTCTCGCCCTCGACGCCGCGCTCGAAGGTGCGCTGGCGGAAGCCGCCGTCGGGGTGCGCCGAGGCGAGCGTCACGTTCGCCCCCTCGGGGAACACCTCGTGGTGGCGGACGTCGGGGGCGACCGCCGCCAGGTCGACCGCGTCCACGTCGTCGACGAACGCGACGGCGTGGGGGACGCCGGTGTCGACGGCGGTGACGGTCAGCCCGCAGAGCGGTTCCTCGACCATCGGGTCGTCGCGTGCGAGCGGGACGAACGCGGGGTCGAACCGGGGGGTGCCCATCTCGATGGTCACCGACTCGTCGCCGACGGTGGCGCGGCGCGTCCCGGCGGGCGTGTCTATCATCACCTCGTCGCGGTCGGTGCGGTCGGCGGCCCAGGCGGCGGCGCAGCGCGCGCCGTTGCCACACATGGAGGCGACCGAGCCGTCGGGCTGGACGAGCGTCATGATGACCCGCGGTGGGTCGAAGGCGGGTTCGAGCGCGAGAAACAGCACGCCGTCGGCACCGGTGGGGCCCGTCGCCCCGCTGATGCCGTCCGTGCGGTCGCAGTGGTCGATTGCGAATCGTCGTCGGGACGCGACCGGGTGGTCGGCGTCGACGACGATGAAGTCGTTACCGGTTCCGTGGTACTTCGATACGTCGATCATAGTCAGTGTTCGAGTCGGGTGAGGTCGGCGAGCGTCTCGCGGCGGACGAGCGGGTCGCCCGCGAGCGAGACGACCGCGGGTCGCGGTCGGGAGTTGTACTGGCTGGCCATCTCGTAGGCGTAGGCACCCGCGTTGCCGACGGCCAGGACGTCGTCCACGGCGGGTTCGGGGAGCGGTCGGTCGCGGGCGAGGACGTCGGCCGTCTCGCAGACGGGACCGGCGACGAGACAGCGCGCGGTCGGTCGGTCGGCGGCGTCCGGCGCGAGGACGCGCACCTCGTGGTAGGCGTCGTACAGCGCCGGGCGCAGGAGGGTCGTCATGCCGGCGTCACAGCCGACGACGGTCGTCTCGGGGGTCTCGGTGACGGCGGTCGTCGCCGCGAGCAGGACGCCCGCGTCCGCGACGACGTAGCGCCCGGGTTCGATGGCGAGTCGCGCCTCGCAGTCGAACGCCTCGCGGGTCGCCGCCGCCACCGCGTCGAGGTCGAGCGGCGGGTCCTCGGGCCGGCAGGGGACGCCGAAGCCGCCGCCGACGGCGACGAAGTCGAGGTCGCCCACCTCGCGCCCGAGCGCGCTCAGCCGGCGGACGAGTTCGGCGTGCGCCGCCAGCCCCTCCCCGGAGATGCCGCTGCCGGCGTGCGCGTGGAGGCCGACGAGGTCGAAGCCTCGCTCGCGCACCTCGGCGCAGAGCGCGGCCGCGCGGTCGTACGGCACCCCGAACTGCGGGGCGTCGCCCGTCGTCACCTTCGCGTGGTGGCCGGCGCCGACGCCGGGGTTGACGCGCACGCAGAGTCGGCCCGCGAAGTCGCGGTCGGCCACGCGTTCGAAGGTGTCGACCGAGTCCACCGTGAGCACGAGGTCGTGGTCGTGAGAGAGCGAGACGACCTCGTCGAGGTCGCGGGCCGGCGGGTTGACGGCCGTGTAGCGCACGCGCTCGCCCGGGAACCCGGCGTCGAGCGCGCGCCGTACCTCGCCGGCGGAGCCGCACTCCGCGCCGAGGCCCGCGTCGCGGACGGTCTCGAGGACGCCCCGTGTCGCGTTGGCCTTCACGGCGTAGCTCACGTCGGCGTCGGGGAACGCCCGGAGGAGTCGGGTGGCGTTCTCGTGGACGCGGTCGAGGTCGAGGACGTAGAGCGGCGTCTCGAACTCGCCGGCCAGCGCCCGCAGTCGGGCGCCGTCCCAGTCGGCGAGTCGCCTGACGGCCGTCGCGCCCTCGACCCGATTCGCGTCCGTCGCGCTCATTCGCGCAGCGCCCCTTCGCGTTCGCTGGCCTCGAGCGTCCGGTCCTCGATGTCGGTGGCGACGACGGCGGGCTTGTACGCCCCGCCCTCGAAGAGGTCGTGCTCGCCGACGCTCGACTCGACGAACCGGGTGAACGCCCGTCGCCCGGGCGGGAGGTGACCGTAGTACACCGCCTCGTCGACGAGGTCGTAGACGGGGATGCGCGGCGTGAGCAGCGTGTTCTCCCCGACGACGCTCCCCTCGCCGACGACGAACCCGCTCGTGACGCGACAGCCGGCGCCGAGCGAGACGTCGTCCTCGACGACGACGGGCGCGCTCTCGACGGGTTCGAGCACGCCCCCGATGAGCGTGTTCGCGCCGAGTTTCACGTCGCTCCCTATCTGTGCGCACGAGCCGACGGTGTCGCAGGAGTCGACGAGCGTCCCGTCGTCGACGTACGCGCCGACGTTGACGAACGACGGCGACATCATGATGGCGTCGCCGCCGACGTACGCCCCGCGCCGGATGACGGTGCCGTCGGGCGTGTTGCGCGTGCCGCGGGCGGCCAGGTCGCGCGTCTCGCGCAGCGGGAGCACGTCGTGGTAGGTGACGTCGCCGTAGCGCCGGGGGCGCGTCTCCCGCAGCGCGAAGTTGAGCAGGATGCCCCGCTTTACCCACGGGACGGCGCGCCACTCCGCGGGCGCCTCGCGCTCGGCGGCGCGCACCTCGCCCGCCTCCAGCGTCTCCAGGAACTCGTCGAGCGTCCCGAGTTCGTCGAGGCCGGCGTCGCCGGCGGTCAGGCCGTTCTGATAGCGGTCCCACAGTTCGCCTACGTCTGATTCAAGCGTCGTCATGCAGCACCTCCGAGAAGTCGTACCAGCCCGCCTCGCGCCCGGCCAGCCACGCGGCGGCGTCGAGCGCACCGGCCGCGAACACCCCCCGGCTCTCGGCGCGGTGGGTGAGCGTCAGTACCTCGTCGTTGCCCGCGAACAGCACCTCGTGCTCCCCGCGGATATCGCCCGCGCGTCGGACGTGGACGCCCACCTCGCGCTCGCCGCGGAGGTGTTCGCCCTCTCGGCCGTGGACCCGCTCGGTGTCGTCGCCGCGCGCCGCACGCGGGGACTCGACGGCGTCCAGCAGGCGGTTGGCCGTCCCGCTCGGCGCGTCGCGCTTGCCGCGGTGGTGCGTCTCGGTGAGTTCCACGTCGTAACCGACGAGCGTTTCGCTGGCCTCCTCGACCAGGGCGGCGAGCGTCGCCACGCCGCGGGCGAAGTTCGGTGCGTGGAGCACGGGCACCGCCTCGCTGGCCTCGTGGAGCGCCTCGGTCTCCGCGTCGTCGAACCCGGTGGTCCCGACGACGGCGGGGACGCCCGCCTCCGCGCAGGCCGCGACGGCCTCGACGCTCGACTCGGGGACGGTGAAGTCCACGAGCGCGTCGGGGCGCTCGTCGGCGAGGACGCTCGCGAGGTCGGCGGGCGAGCGGGCGTCCTCGGCCGTGCGCGACACCGGGAGGACGTCCCAGCCGCGCTCGGTGGCGCCCGCGCGGACGGCGTCGCCCATCCGCCCGGTCGCACCTGTGACACACACTCTCATGAGTCGGTTTGCGTCACTTGTAGCTCTTGGGGGGTATCCCTGTCGAGAGCGGCGAGGATTGCGGCGAGTTCCTCGCGGTTGTCGTCGGTCAGCGGCGAGAGCGGCGGGCGCATCCGCTCGGGCATGTAGTCGCGGATGCCCATCGCGGCCTTCACCGGGATGGGATTGGTCTCGGCGAACAGCGCGCGGTTGAGCGGCCCGAGTTCGTGGTGGAGCGCCCGCGCCCGCTCGAAGTCGCCGTCGAGGGCGGCGCCGACCATCGCGCAGACCCGTTCGGGTTCGACGTTGGCGGTGACGCTGATACACCCCTTCGCGCCGATGGCGAGCATCGGGACGGTGAGCGCGTCGTCGCCCGAGAGCACCGAGAAGGACTCCTCGCGCGTCCCCTCGATGACCTGCGTGACGCGGTTGAGGTCGCCGCTCGCCGCCTTGTAGCCGACGACGTTCTCGTGGCTCGCAAGCGAGACGGCCGTCTCGACGGCGATGTTGCGTCCGGTCCGGCCGGGGACGTTGTAGATTATCTGCGGGAGGTCGACGGCGTCGGCGACGGTCCGGAAGTGGTGTTCCATGCCCGCCGGTTCGGGCTTGTTGTAGTACGGCGAGATGAGCAGGAGGCCGTCCGCGCCGGCGTCGGCCGCCCGCTCGGCGAGCGCCAGCGCCTCGTGGGTCGCGTTGCTCCCCGCGCCCGCGATGACGGGTATCTCGGTGACGGCCGCGCTGACCGTCTCGATGACCTCGATGTGTTCGTCGTGGGTCATCGTCGCGCTCTCGCCGGTGGTGCCGACGGGGACGATGCCGTCGACGCCGGCCGTCTCCAGTCGGCGGGCGTTCGCCGCGAGCGTCTCGTGGTCGATGCCGTCGTCCTCGGTGAACGGTGTCGTGAGCGCCGGATAGACGCCCGTGTACGGTCGGTGTGTCATGTGCGTGTGTGTATTGCGTGTGGATGTGTGTGGTCGTGGTCGAAGCGCGCGCGGTCACCGACGGCGGTGGCCGCGCGACTCTCGTGTCGTCCCTGTCGAAAACAGCCCGCGACGGGGTGCCAACCCGCCGTGAACCCGTCGCTCTACGCGCGTTTGCGGCGGGCCCCGTCCGCACTCCCCCTCCGACGGGGTGGGTGGTGCATGTCTCGGGGAGAGGCCCCCACGTACTTAGCGATTGTGTCGCTCGCCAAAACTGCCTCTCGGGTGGAGTCGACGGACGGCGGCCGAACCACGGTCGAACCGGTCGAACGAAACGACCGTCGCGTCGGGCGAACTACGACGATACGAAAACCTATCCCGACGGACGGACGAGTGGCGATTATGCCTCCGATACACCCCGACCAGCGCGTGGCCGTGCTGGCCGACGCGCGCAACCTGTACCACTCCTCACACAGCGTCTACTCGCGCAACGTCGACTACGCGAGCGTTCTGGAGAGCGCCGTCCACGACCGCAAGCTCGTCCGGGCCATCGCCTACGTCGTCCGCGCGCACGCCCCCGAGGAGGAGAGCTTCTTCGAGGCGCTGGAGGACATCGGCTTCGAGACGAAGCTGAAGGAACTGAAGACGTACAGCGACGGGTCGAAGAAGGCCGACTGGGACGTCGGCCTGAGCCTCGACGCCATCACGCTCGGGCGACACGTCGACACCATCGTCCTCTGTACGGGCGACGGCGACTTCTCGCGGCTCTGCTCGCACCTGCGCCACGAGGGGACCCGCGTGGAGGTGATGGGCTTCGGGCAGTCGACGGCGACGGAACTCGTCGAGGCCGCCGACTCGTTCGTCGACCTGAGCGAGGACACCGACCGCTTCCTGCTGTAGTCAGACGCCCATACCTTCCTGCGAGAAGCCGATGAGGAGCGACCCCGCCGCCATCGCGAGGGCGGCGACGCCGAGGACGAGCCCCGGGATGGGGGCCGAGGGGAAGCCACCGAAGATGACGACGATGCTACCGAGGGCGAGGAGGGCGGCACCGATACCGAGTCTGCGCGTGTCCGTTGCCATGTCGGGGCGATAGACCCCGGTCGATTAAACCTCTCCGAATCGTGTCGGTACGTCGTTCGGGCCCGTGTGTCGTGTGTGTCAATCTCACGTTCATCCCGGAGCGGTGCCCCGCTCGACTCGTCGTCCGGTACGGCGTCCGCGCTCGCGGCGCTTTTACCCATCCGCCCGCTGGAGGGGGTATGGACGACGACGAGCGGGCGCGACTGCGGACCATCGCGGACTACCAGTTCGGCGCGGGCGCCGGGCGGGCGCTGTTCCCCGACGGCGAGACGCTCGACGTCTGGCGCTCCTCGACCGGCCGACCCCAGCAGGTGCGCACGACCGACGACGAGCGCCTCGTCTCCTACGGGACCGACGGGCGCTTCACGCTCGCGATGGCGGGCGGGACGCGGCTGTACGAGGCCCTCGGCGGCCCCCGCGTCGAGGTGGGCGACGAGAGCGTCCCGTTCGTCAGGGAGGGGAAGAACGCGTTCGCGAAGTTCGTCGTGAGCGCGGACGACGCCGTCCGCCCCGGCGACGAGGTGCTCGTCACGCACGACGGGTCGCTCCTCGGCGTCGGGCGGGCGGAACTGCCCGCCGACGGGATGCGCGACTTCGAGACGGGGATGGCCGTGAAGGTGCGCGACGGGGCGGGCGTCGAGGGCTGAGGCGACCGGAGTCCACTACGCTTTTGCCGTCAGACCGAGAGTTCACGGGTATGTTTGGAGGAGGCGGCGGGCTCGACCCGCGCAAGATGAAGCAGATGATGAAGCAGATGGGCATCGAGGTCACGGAGATCGACGCCGAGGAGGTCGTCGTCCGGACCGCGGACGAGGAACTCGTCTTCACGGACGTCGACGTCCAGCGCATGGACGCCCAGGGCCAGGCGACCTACCAGATCGTCGGCGAACCCGAGTCGCGCCCGCGCGGCGAGGGCGGTGCGGCCGACGAGACGGCGGGGGCCGTCGAGGAGGCCGAGACCGAGGGGGAGTCGGCCATCCCCGACGCCGACGTGGAGATCGTCGCCCAGCGGACCGGCGCGACCGAGGAGGAGGCCCGCGCGGCGCTCGAAGCCGAGGACGGCGACCTCGCCGCGGCCGTCAGCAGACTGGAGTAACCGGCCGTGTACCTCTTCGTCCGCGACGGCCGCGAGTACCTCCTGTCGCCCGGCGAGACGCTGGAGAGCGACCTCGGCATCCTCGAGGTGCCCGAGGACGTGGCCCCCGGCGACGTCGTCGAGACGCATCTCGGCGAGGCGTTCGAGGTCCGCGACCTCCGCGGACCGGACCTGTTCGCTCACTTCGAGCGCACGGGCGCGCCGATGATGCCCCGCGACATCGGCCTCATCATGGGCCACACCGGCGCCTGCGAGGGCGACCGCGTCCTCGACGCCGGCACCGGGACGGGCGTGCTGAGCGCGTACCTCGCCCGTGCCGGCGCCGAGGTGGTCACCTACGAGCGCAACCCCGAGTTCGCCGACGTGGCCCGCTCGAACATGGACCTGGCGGGCATCGGTGACCGCGTGGAGGTCCGCGTCGGCGACGTGACCGACGACCTCGACGCCGACCCGGACGACCTGGGAACGTTCGACCTGCTCACCCTCGACACGGAGGACGCCCCGCGGGTCATCCGCCGGGCGCACGAACTGGTCGTCCCCGGCGGCTACGTCACCGCCTACGTCCCGTTCGTCGAGGGGACGCGCGCGGCCGTCGAGGCCGCCCGGGAGGCCGGACTGGAGGACATCGAGACCTACGAGACGCTCCAGCGCGAGATGGACTTCGACAGTCGGGGGAGCCGCCCCTCCACCGCCGGCGTCGGCCACACCGGGTACCTCCTGTTCGCGCGCGCCTGAACGGGGGACGCGGACGGCCCGCCGAACCGTGTGAACCGCCCGAGGAACCGGCAGCCGACGGGGGTTCGAGGTAGTTTAATGAGGCTGTCAGCCGTACGTCAATAGGCATCATGAGTGACGCAGACACCGACGAGCGACTCGACGAGACGACGACGTGGCCCGACCTCGGCATCGCGCTGTACGACCGACTCACCGGTCGGAACGCGGAGATAGAGTACGAGTTCGAGGACATGAACGTCTACGTCCCGAGCAAGGCCGGGTCGGACGCCGAGCACGCCCACTGGCGTCTCGACGGCAACCTGACCATCACGACGCGCGAGCAGCGCGACTGAGCCGGGTGGCTCGAAGCGCCCACCCGGTCGACGTCGCGGCCGACCTGTCGCTCACCATCGACGGTCAGCCCATCACCGTCGAGTCGTACACGGACACCGTCGTCGTCGACCTCCCCTCCGTCCGGGCTGCGTACGCGCTCGCCCGCTCGGGGTGGAGCCGACTCGACCGGACGCTCGCCGTCCTCACGGACCTCGACCTCACGGTGCTGGTCTGTATCGACGGGACGGCCGTCGCCCGCCTCGGGGCCGACGCGCACCCCGGCGCCGTCGAGCGACTGGCGCCGGTCGAACTCCTCCCGGCCGGGGTCCTCCGGGCGTCGGTGGCTGCGCCCGTCCGCTTCGTCAACTGACCGCGCGAATCAGGTCGAACAGCTCCCGACGACACTCCTTCGCGCTCAACTCGACGCCCGAGACGCCGAGCGCCTCGCACACCGCCTCCACGTGCAGGGGGTAGGCCCCGCCCGCGAGGCGGAACTCGCCGCCGTCCGTCCAGACGCCGAGCCACCCCTCCACCTCCACGTCCTCGAGCGCGTCGGCGTCGGCGTGGGTCTCGGCGGAGAGCGGGAGCGTCGCCCGGTAACACTGCAGGCGCGCCCGCGCCCCGGACCGGACGCGGAAGCGCTCGGTGCGTTCGCGACGCACGTCCTCGAATCCCCGTTCCCGGAGGTCGTCGCCGAACGTCCGGCGGGACTCGGCGGTGACCGTCGGGAGGAGCATCGCCGGGCCGACGCCGGGCGCCAGCCCCGGGACGAACTCGACGCGCGTGGCGAAGAAGAAGCGCCACTGGCGGTCGAGGCCCGCCGCCTCCCGAACACGCTCGCGCAGGGCCGCGTCCTCGTACAGTCGGGTGTGTCCCTTCACCTGCGCCGTCGGGAGGCGAAACAGCGTCTCCGTCGTCTCCTCGACGAGCGACCACCCCTCTCCGGACAACCGCTCTTCGGGAACCGACGGCATCATTGCGAGCGACTACGCGCCCCGGCGCCTTGTAGGTGCGTGACGGCGAGAGGTGTCGGTCCCCGGCCGACGAGGAGGTAGGGGACGGCTCGAAACGGCCGGAGTCGGAGACGTTCAGGGCGTGGGAGGTGTCTCCGGGGTTTCATACTAGTTCATCATCGTATGCGTCGTCTACTCCGTGCGATGTACAAGGCGACCGTCTGTCTGCCCCGCAACGAGGGGATGAGCCACGAGGAGTACCGCGAGTACTACGAGAACGAGCACGCGCCGGTCGTCGACGACCTTCCCGGCGTACGGCGATACACGCTGATGTTCGTCGAGGAGGACGACGCCCCCTACGACAGCGTCGCCGAGATGTGGTTCGACGACCGGGAGGCGTACGACCGGGCGATGGAGAGCGACGTGATGGCCGAACTCGTCGCGGACGTGGACAACTTCGGGCGGTTCGAGGAGGTACTGTTCGTCTCGGGCGAGGAATCGGTCCTCATCGAGGAGTCGGCCCCGGTACAGTGAGCGACTCACTCCTCACCGTTCTCGGACGCTCCGTCACGACGGCGTCGAACCCGTGACAGTCGCCCGAGTACCCGTGGAGTTCACCGATGGGTTCGGCGGACGACTCGACGGAACATATTTCGGACCCTCGCGAACGACGTCGGTCCCCGTGTCGCACCGCGAGCGAGTGGAACGAGCGAGCGGGCCGACGACTGAACGGAGCGAAGCGGAGTGAAGGAGGAGTGCTTTTGGTCCATTGTGAGACGCGTTGCGTCTCACAGGCTCCCGAGAGCCGCGCTCTCGGGAGGAGCTTTTACAGGGCGGGCTTCGCCCGCCCGTCGTAAAAGGTCGTGTCTAGTGATCGTCTTCGCGCCACTTGTGTTCGCACTCGGTGCAGACGAGGAAGCGCGTCTCGGACTCGTCGGCCGAGCGGATCTGTTGCATGTACCAGTAGGCGGTGTCGTTGCCGCACTCGGGGCAGACGACCGTCGTGGTGGGCAGACCGCGGTCCTCGGCGTCGCTGACGTCGATTATCTCCGACTTCTCCTGACCCTGCGTGGTCGTCATGCTCGCTTCCGCCTCCAGGTCGCGGGCTTCCTCGTGGCCGCAGGAGCGACACACCCACACGCCGTCTTCCGTGTGCATCATCGAGCCGCACTCGTCACAGAACTTCATACCGCTCCGTAACAGGCGGGGGACGTATAAACGGCTGGAAACGGGTCGACTACCCCTCGCCCTCCGACTGGCCGGGTTCGCCGACGGCCTCGATGGGGAGCTGGGAGTAGAGTTCCATCTCGAGGTCCTCGGCGCTGTCGAAGGTGTCGCTGGGCACCTCCGAGAGCGTCTCGTCCATGGGGGCCTGCCCGTCGGCGAACAGGAGCGTCACGTCGTCGAACGCGTCCATGGCGTCCCGCCGGGTGGTGGGGTAGTCGTGGTCGGCGAGCAGTGTCCCCACTCTGCTGAGCTTTACGCTCCGAGTCATGTCTATAATGATGATTCGTGATAGTATCAACCTGCCGGTAGGGGTAACGGTGATTGGGTGGGGTTCCGTACGTTCAGGCGAATGGTTCTAGGTACGGACCGGCGTATCCTCACCCTCGCGCTCGCGCGGATGGCCGACGCGCTCGGCAACTCGTTTCTCATCATCGTCCTGCCGCTGTACATCGAGAGCGGGGAGGTGGACGTCACCGGCCTCGTCGGGGGGTCGGTGCTCGGCGTCGAACTCACCCTCCCGCTGCTGGTGGGCCTCGTCCTCTCGCTGTTCGGCTTCCTGAACAGTTTCGGCCAGCCCATCACGGGCCGTATCTCCGACCGGACCGGCGAACGTCGCCGGTTCGTGCTGTTCGGCCTCGCGCTGTTCGGCGTCGCGAGCGCCACCTACCCGTTCGTCTCCAGTTACGAGGCGGTCCTGCTGACCCGGGCGTTCCAGGGTCTCGGCGCGGCGTTCACCATCCCCGCGACCATCGCGCTGGTCAACGAGTTCGCCGCGAGCGACACCGAGCGCGGCGGGAACTTCGGCGTGTTCAACACCTTCCGGCTGGTCGGCTTCGGCTTCGGCCCCATCGTCGCCGGTGTCGTCATCCAGCAGGGGCCGTACGCGACGCCCGCGGGCCGGCTATCGGGGTTCGACGCCGCCTTCGGCATCGCCGTCCTCGGCGCCGCCGTGAGCTTCCTGCTGGTGACGCTGCTCATCGAGGACCCCGACCGGACGGACGCGGCGGCGGCCGAGGACCTCTCGTTCGACGTCTTCGACCCGACCGGACGCCAAACGTTCGACCCGGTGTTCGTCCTCGGCGTCGGGACGCTGTTCATGGCCATCACCATCGCCCTGTTCGCCACGCTCCAGGACACCATCACCGCGCGACTGGACGAGGGGGAACTGCTGTTCAGCGTCCAGTTCGCCGCCGTCGTCATCGCCAACGTCCTCTTTCAGGTGCCCATCGGTCGGGCGAGCGACCGCTACGGCCGTAAACCGTTCCTCCTCGCCGGATTCGCCCTGCTCGTCCCCTCCGTCGCGCTCCAGGGGTACGTCCCCGCGCTCACCCCTGGCATCGAGCGGGCGATACCCACCCTCGACGGGGTGGCGGGACCGGGGCTGATGCTCGTCGCCCGCCTGTTGCACGGTGTCGCGGTCGCGTTGGTGTTCGCACCGGCGCTCGCGCTGGCCGGCGACCTGGCCCGGGAGGGGGAGTCCGGCACCACCCTCTCGGTGCTCACCATGGCGTTCGGTCTCGGCGTCGCCATCGGCCCGCTGGCGTCGGGCTACCTCGTCCGGTTCGGGTTCCCCACGCCGTTCGTCGTCGGCGCGGGCCTCGCCGCCGTCGGCCTCGTCCTCACCTACTCGCAGGTCGAGGAGTCGCTGTCCGACACCCTCGACCTGCGCGACGCCGTCCCGCAGGACGACTGACGGCGGTGTGGTTTTAACCGCCCGCCCCCCCGAGGTGGAGCATGGCAACGCAGAACGGTAGCGGAGGGGCGGTCGTCCGCACGCTCATCACCCTCGTGGCGGCGGGCGTGGCCGCCGTCGTCGGCTTCCTGCTCTTCGTCGTCGTCCCCGACCGGGCGACCGCCTTCGGCGTCCTCCTCGCGCTGCTCGTGGGGCTGGTCGGTGCCCGCGTCGGACAGCAGGTGGCGAGTCGGGTGCTCCCCGGGTACAACGTCGCCGAGGTGGCCGTCGAAGGGCCCATCTCCCGGTCCGGTCGCGGGCCGGGACCGACCCGCTCGCGGGGGACGCCCGCCGACGACGTCGTCGACCAGATAGAGGCGGCCGACGACGACGACAACGCGGACGCCCTGCTGTTGAAGCTCAACACGCCCGGCGGGGAGGTCCTCCCGAGCGACGACATCCGGCTGGCGGCGGCGGCGTTCGACGGCCCGACCGTCGCCTACGCGACGGACACCTGCGCCAGCGGCGGCTACTGGATAGCGAGCGGCTGTGACGAACTGTGGGCGCGCGAGACGAGCGTCGTCGGCTCCATCGGCGTCATCGGCTCGCGGGTGAACGCCAAGGAGTTCGCCGACGACCTCGGCCTGCAGTACGAGCGCTTCGCCGCCGGCCGGTACAAGGACGCCGGGACCGCCCTCAAGGAGGTCTCCGACGACGAGCGCGCCTACCTCCAGGGACTCATCGACGACTACTACGACCACTTCGTCGAGCGGGTCGCCGAGGGACGGGAGCTCTCACCGGACCTGATTCGCGACACCGAGGCGCGGGTGTACCTCGGCGAGCAGGCGTTCGAACTCGGCCTCGTCGACCGCCTCGGCACGCGCGACGACGTCGTCGAGCACGTCGAGGACCTGCTCGGCACGGACGTGAGCGTGGCGACGTTCGAACCGCAGCGCTCGATGCGCGAGCGCCTCAGCATCGGCGCCGAGTCGGTCGCCTACGCCGTCGGCGCCGGCATCGCCGGGCGGTTCGGCGAGGAGGGGGAACTGACGATTCGGCTCTAGCGGCTGGTTTTTTACCCCGGTGGGTCATGGCCGAAGGCGTGGTAACGCTGGTGCTGTGTATCGACCGCGAGGGGAGCGTCGACTCGGCCACCCCCGCGGTCGGTGACGACGTCGTGACGGACCTCGTGACGGACGTGGGTATCGAGGACCCCGAGGACAGCCGCGTGAACTCCCTGCTGGAGTCGCTGAAGGTCGCCCGCGACCTCCGCGCCGAGGGGAGCGAGGCGGTCGTCGCCGTCGTCTCCTGTGCCGGCGAGGGCGTCGACGCCGACCGCGTGCTGGCCGAACAGGTCGACGACCTGGTCGCGCGCTACGACCCCACGGGGGCCGTCGTCGTCGTCGACAGCGCCGAGGACGAACAGACGGTTCCCATCGTCGAGAGCCGCGTGCGCGTCGACGCCGTCGACCGCGTCATCGTCCGGCAGGCCCGTGACATCGAGTCGACGTACTACCTCCTGAAGCAGGTGCTCGGCGACGAGGAACTCAGGAAGACGGTGCTCGTCCCGCTGGGCGTGATACTGCTCGCCGTCCCGGCGCTGCTCGCGGCGACCGAGAGCGTCACCGTCACCGTCTCGCTCGTCGCCGCCGTCATCGGCGTGTTCTTCCTCTACAAGGGTCTCGGCGTCGGGGACCTCATCGCGCGGACGCCGTCGGCCGTCCAGCGCGCGTTCTACGCCGGGCGCGTCTCCGTCGTCACCTACGTCGTCGGCCTCGGACTGGCGCTCGTCGGCGGCTTCGTCGGCGTCGTCGGCGCCACCCGCCTCGACGACCCGCTGTTGATGACGATGGAGTTCGCCTACGAGAGCGTGCCGTGGTTCGCCCTCGGCGCGCTCGCCGCCGCCACGGGCCGCCTGCTCGACGAGTGGCTGGAGAACGACGAGGTGCGCAGTTCGTTCCTGAACCTCCCGTTCGGCGTCGTCGCCATCGGCTTCGTCGTCCGCGGGTTCGCGGGGTTCTTCCTCGAGCGCGCGACGGTCATCGGCTCGGTGCGCGTCCCCACCATCGCCGTCGGTGCCGTCACCGTCGACGGCTTCCCGCTGACCCCCGGGATGCGCCTCGCGGTGTTCGTCGGCGCCGGCCTCTGCATCAGCCTCCTCGGCGTCGGCGTCGCCTCCTACGTGAGCGCGACGACCGTCGAGGAACTCGACCAGGGGGTCTGAGCGGCGGGGTGGGCGGCCGAACCGGTCGTCCGCTCGCTCCGGACCGGTGGCCGTTTATCCGTTCGAGAAATAGGGCCGCCATGCACCCCTGGGTCAGCCTCTTCTCCGGCGGCAAGGACTCCTCGTGGGCGCTCTATCGCGCCCTGGAGGCCGACCACCCCGTCGAACGCCTCGTCACCGTCCACCCCGCCGGCGACTCCTACATGTACCACGTCCCGGCGACCGACCTCGCGGCGCTCGCCGCCGAGTCCGTCGGCATCCCCCTCGTCTCCGTCCGGCCGGACGACTTCGGCGCCGAGGACGTCGACGACGCGGGCGCGCAGGGCGACGCCGAACTCGAACCGCTGGAGGCCGCCCTCGCGGACCTCGCACGCGACCTCGGCGGCATCGGCGGGGTGACCGCCGGCGCCGTCGAGAGCTCCTTCCAGACCGACCGCATCCGGGCGATGTGCGAACGCCTCGACGCGGCGCTGTTCGCCCCCCTCTGGCAGGAAGAGCCCCGCGACCTCGCGGACGCGATGCTCGACGCCGGCTTCGAGATACGTATCGTGCAGGTGGCCGCCGCCGGCCTCGACGAGTCGTGGCTCGGGCGCACCCTCGACGCCGCCGCCCTCGCCGACCTCGAAACCCTCAACGACCGCTACGGCGTCCACATCCTGGGGGAGGGCGGCGAGTTCGAGACGCTGGTGACCGACGCCCCCCACATGGACCGGCGCATCGAACTAGCGTACGAGACGGAGTGGGACGGGACGCGGGGGCGCCTGCGCATCGAGGACGCCTGGCTCGACTAGGTGGCCACGCCGGAAGGAGAGAGCATCGAGCGAGACCGGGTCAGCCCGAGAACTGGAGCCCGATACCGACGACCACGAGCACCGCGCCGAGAGTGACGGTCCAGACGGTGTAGCGACCGACCGCGGACTCGGTAGTCGCCGACGTTCTGTTCGGTGAGCCCGCGTCCATATTTGGAAGAGACGGAGGCGATGCGAATTGCGGGGGCACGCTCTCGGTCTCGTACCGCGAGCGAACGGAGTGAGCGAGCGGACGCGCCGAACCCCCGAAGGGGGTGAGGCGCGGTTTTGGTCCAGGTTTTGCCAGGGAGCAGTCAGCGACCGCGAAGCGTGTCGCTGACGCGCGACCGCAGCAAAACGTGGTGTTGCAAAACGTGGGTTACTGTAACCGCGAGTACGACCCCACGAGCGAGCCGTGGAGTTCCTTCCCCTCGATGGAGCAGTGTTCGTCGACGATGGTGTCCGAGAGGTCGGCGTCGGCGATGTCCGTCCCGGGGAAGACGACGGTGTTCGAGAGCGAGACGTCCTCCAGCGTGGCGCCGGGCATGACGTGGACGTTCTCGCCGAGGCTGCAGCCGTCGGTGTCGACGTCGCTCGCGACGCGGTTCTCGCCGCCGAGCGCCCACGCGACCGCCTCCAGGTACGCCTCGGGCGTGCCGATGTCGAACCACGGCTCCTCGAAGCAGTAGGCGTAGACCGGTTCCTCGGCCTGAAGCCACTCGATGAACCAGCCCGGTTCGTCGGGGTTGTTGTCGCCCTCCAGGTACTCCGCGAAGCGGACCGACGACTCGGGGAAGGCGTAGCAGGCGATGGAGACGAGCGTGCTCTTGGGGTCGTCGGGTTTCTCCTGGAAGTCGACGACCCGGTCGCCGTCGAGCGCGAGCAGGCCGTAGGCTTTCGCGCGTTCGCGCGAGCCGACGTCGTAGGCCGCGAGGGTGGGTGCGCCGCGGGCGTCGAAGTCGTCGAGGAAGTCGCCCATGTCGAAGCCCATGAGGTTGTCGCCCGCGACGACCAGCAGGTCGTCGTCGACGCCCTCGCGGTCGACCAGTTGGGCGAGCGCGCCGATGACGCCGAACTTCTCGCGCTCGGCGACCGTCTCCTCGATGGAGAGGGAGGCCTTCTCGTAGCCGGCGTCGTCGATGTGCTCCTCGAAGTCGCCCGCGAAGCGCTCGTTCGTGCTGACGAAGACCTCCTCGACGCGGTCGTCCGCCTCGAGTTCGGTCAGGATGCGGTCGATGACCGTCGTCTCGCCGACGGGGAGGAGCATCTTCGGACGGTGGCGGGTGATAGGCCAGAGTCGCGTCGCGTAGCCACCGGCCAAGACGACTGCGTACATACCTCGCGCCTCTCCTCGTGGATTCATAGGTATTGCGCCTTCCCACCTCGAACGCGCGAGCAACGGTTTAGACGGTGCGGCCCGAGGGGTGAGGTATGCGCACGGAGTCAGAGACCACCCGCCAGCGCATCGCCGACCACCTCCGTCACGAACCCGCCGCCCCGGGCACCCTCGCCACCGAGTTCGGCGTCCGGACCGGGACCGTCCTCTCGCACGTCGAGCACATCGCGCAGTCGCTCGCGCCGACCGACGAGCAGTTGCTCGTCGCGCCGCCGACGTGCCGCGAGTGCGGCTTCGACGCCTTCGACGACCTGGTGAACCGCCCCTCGCGCTGTCCCGACTGCAAGAGCGAGGCCGTCGAGGAGCCGACGTTCACCATTCGATAGGGTCAGAAGTCGATGCGACCGCCCGTCGAGCGGTCGTGGTCGCCCGAGGGCCCGAGGTTCGCGAACTCGTAGCGGTCGTCCGCGAGGTACACCGCCCCGTTCTCGACCACCACGTCGACCTCGTCGAGGTACGCCCCCTCGCAGGGGCCGAACGTGCAGTGGCCGCTGTCCTTCTCGAAGGTGGCGCCGTGGCGCTGACAGACCACCTCGCCGTTTCTGACGGCAGCGCCGCTCCCCTTGTCGAGACGGACGTCGGTCCAGTGTGGGCAGAAGTTCCGCCACGCCGTGACGTCGCGGCCGTCGCCAGCGCCGTCAGTGCCGTCCCCGTCGTCGGCGTCGTCGCTCGCACCGTCGTCGTCCGCGTCGAACGCCACGAGAATCGCCTCCTCCGTGTCGAAGCCCTCGCGCACCGTGAACAGCAGCGTCCCGTCGGCGGGCACCTCGTCGACGCCGGCGATGCGGCGCTCCTCGCGCTCCTCGTCCATGGACGCGCTACCGGTCCCCGCGAGGAGAGCGTTCTGGTTGCCGGCGGACCCGCCGTTATGTGGCTGGCGCGAGTCGGGTCGGGTATGACGCTCCTCGTCTACGGCTCGTACGGCTACACCGGCCGCCTCGTCGTCGACCGCCTCGCGGACCGCGAAACCGAAGACGTCGTCCTCGCGGGCCGGTCCCCCGATGACCTCGAAGCGCAGGCCGCCGAGACCGAGGTCCCGGCGCGGGCGTTCACGCTCGCACACCCCTCGGTCGTCGAGCGCCACCTCGCCGACGTCGACGCCGTGCTCAACTGCGCGGGGCCGTTCTCCCGGACGGCGAAGCCGCTCGTCGACGCCTGCCTCGCCACCGGGACCGACTACCTCGACATCACGGGCGAGGTCGGCGTCTTCGAGCGACTGGCCGCGCGCGACGCGGAGGCCGAGGCGGCGGACGTGACCGTCCTCCCGGGCGTCGGTTTCGACGTGGTGCCGACCGACTGTCTCGGCGCTCACCTCGCGGACGCGGTCCCGGACGCGACGCACCTCGCGCTCGGGTTCCAGGCGACCGGGTCCATCTCCCGCGGGACGCTCCGGACGGCCGTTGAGGGCATCGGGGAGGGCGGTGCGGTCCGCCGCGAGGGCCGCATCGAGGGGGTCGACAGCACCCACCGCACGCGGACCATCGACTTCGGGCGCGGCCCGACCCACGCCGTGACGGTCCCCTGGGGGGACGTGGCGACGGCGTACCACTCGACGGGCGTCCCGAACGTCGAGGTGTACATGGCCGTCCCCGAGCGGGCGCTCCGGGCGCTCTCGGCGACCGACCGTCTCGCGCCGCTGCTCGACCGCGAGTGGGTGCAGGGGGCGCTCTCGACCGTCGTCGACCGGACCGTCGAGGGCCCCGACGAGCGGACCCGCGAGGAGGGGGCGGGCTACGTCTGGGGGGAGATAACCGACGGCGAGGAGACACGCGTGGCGCGCCTCCGGACGCCGGAGACCTATTCGCTGACGGCGATGACCGCCGTCGAGGCGGCCGAGCGGACGCTCGCCGGCGACGCGCCCACGGGGTACCAGACGCCGTCGTCGGCCTTCGGCGCGGACTTCGTCCTCGACTTCGAGGGCGTCGTCCGCGAGGACGCCCACGAACCGGATTCCAGGGATCAGTAACAGCGTTCCTCGACGAGCGCGTCGAACAGGCGCGCGAGCAGGCGGGTGATGGGGCCGCCGCCCACCGCGATACCGTCGACGCGCGCGACCGGACGGACCTCCCACGTCGTGTTCGTGAGGAACGCCTCGTCGGCCCCGCGCACGTCGTCGGGGGTGTAGCGGCCGGTCTCGACCGGAAACGACTCCTCGCCGGCGAGGTCGAGGACGACCCGTCGCGTGACGCCGGGGAGGAGCGACCCCTCGGCGGGCGTCTTGAGCGTGCCGTCGTCGACGAAGAAGAGGTTGCTCGTCGCCCCCTCGGCGACGTACCCCTCGGCGTCGCGCATCAGGGCCTCGTCGGGCCGGTACGTCTCCGTCGAGGCCCGCCGGAGTTCGAGGCGCGCGAGGATGCCGTTGAGGTAGTTGTGGGTCTTCGCGTCGGGGGGGAGCGCCGCGGGGGCAGTGCGACGCGTCTTCACCGACTGGACGACGGCGGGGCCGTCCCACACCGACTCGCCGTCGAGGCCGCCGCGCGGGAGCGGTTCGACCAGGACGACGACCGAGGGGTCGACCGCCTCGGCGGGCGTGAGTCGCCCCGGCTGGACGCCGCGCGTCACCGAGACGCGGACGTAGGCGTCGGCGAGGTCGTTCGCGTCGAGCGTCTCCGCGACCCGGAGCGCGAGGTCCTCGGGGACCGCCCCGGGCATCCCGAGGGTCGCGCAGGTGCGTTCGAGGCGCTCGCGGTGGGCGTCCCACTCGAAGACCTCGCCGCCGTAGGCGCGGAGCGTCTCGAAGGCGGCGTCGCCGTACTGGAACCCCCGGTCGCGGACGCTCACCGCGGCGTCGGCCGCGGGGACGAGGGTACCGTTCACGTGATATCGACTGGTGTCGGTCATGGGATGCGGAGGCCTACTCGGTCGCGGTCGGTCGGCTCACGTGTCGGGGGGGAGACCGGGGACCGCGGACGCTGCGGGGGCGAGTCAGCGCTCCTGGGCGCGGTCGACCCAGCGCTGGAGGCGCTTCTCGGAGATGCCCGTCTCCTCGGAGAGCGCGGCCGCGTCGGCGTTCGCGAGGTCGTCGATGGACTCGACGCCCGCGTCCTCGAGCGTCTCGGCGTAGGCGGGACCGATACCTTTCAGCCGGGTGACGGGCCGGACCTCCTCGGGGGCGTCGCCGACCGGACCGGCGGCCTCGGCGGGTTCGGCCGCCTCGTCGCCCGTCTCCGCGTCGCCGGGACCGGCCGCCTCGCCGGGTTCGACGCCCTCCTGCTCGTCGACCATCGTCTCGGTCGAGGCGGCGGCGTCTGTCCCGGACCCGGCGGCTTCCTCCTCGTCGACCGCCTCGCTCTCGGTCTCCTCGGGGGACTCGACGCCGGTGTCGGCTTCGGCTTCGTCGAGCGTGTCGCCCTCGTCCTCGTCGACGGAGGGTTCGACGTCGGACGGCTGTTCGGACTGCGAGGCGGGACCGGCGGCCTCGGCGGGTTCGGCGGCCGACTCGACGTCGCCCTCGGGGGGTTCCTCGGTGATGGAACCCGTCGATGCGGCCGCGTCCGTCTCCGCTGCCGCCGCCTCGTCCACCTCGTCCGTCCCGTTCGCGGACGGCTCTCGTTCGACCGTCACGCCGGCGGAGCGACGCTTCGCACCGTTCTTCGACGATTCCCCGATACCGAGGGCCGACTTGATTTTCTCGAAGAGGCTCATAGTCGGTAGTTGATTCGGCGAGACTATTAAAGGCCTGCTCGAAGCGCGTCGTTCATCGCGGTGACCGGGGCGTCGCGGCCGGTCCAGCGCTCGAAGGCCGCGACGCCCTGGTAGAGGAGCATCCAGCCGCCGTCGACGGTCGTCGCGCCGGCGGCCGCCGCCTCCCGGAGCAGGCGGGTCTCGAGCGGCGCGTAGACCGCGTCGAGGACGGCGAGGTCGGCGTGGAGCGCGCTCGCGGGAACCGGCGAGCGGTCCTCCTCCATCCCGACGCTGGTGGCGTTGACGAGGACGGCCGCGTCCGCTACCACGTCGGGGAGCGCGTCGAGGCCGCACGCCGACGCGCCGGGGACGACCGCCGCGAGGTCCTCGGCGCGTTCGACGGTCCGGTTCGCCACGGTGACGGTCATCCCCTCGTCCGCGAGGCCGAAGGCGACGGCGCGCCCCGCGCCGCCGGCACCGACGACGACCGCCCGGCCCGAGAGCGACACGTCGTGGTCGCGCAGCGCTCGCACCGCGCCCGCGGCGTCGGTGTTGTACCCCCGCATCGCGTCGAGGTCGACGGTGTTGACCGCGCCGATGCGCTCGGCGAGCGGGTCGGGGTCCACGAGGTCGAGGACGTCGCGCTTGAACGGGATGGTGACGTTCAGCCCCGCGATACCGAGGGCGCGCGCCCCCTCGACCGCCGCCGGGAGGTCCCCCGGGTCGGGTTCGAAGGTGACGTACCGCGCGTCCATCCCCAGTTCGTCGTAGGCCGCCTCGTGCATCGGCGGCGACAGCGAGTGCCCGACGGGGTTGCCGAGCAGTCCGAACACCTGCATACCCACGGCGTGGCGAGCGGCGCCGATAAACGGGCCGGTCCCGGCGTGGCACCGTCGAGCACGGTGAACCGACGACACAGCCCCTGTGACGGTATTTCACGGAGGGAGGGAGGGGACGTAACAAAAGAGATACGTACGGCCGTCTCGCCCGTTCTGGTAATGTCGAACCGTTTTCGTCACCCACTCAGCGCCGTCGCGCTGACCGTCGCGCTCACCCTCCCGTGGGTCTACACGTTGGCGACGCACGGCGGCCACGTCGAACCCGGGGCGCCCTACTCCGCGTTCGGAACCGTGGCGGTCGCCGGCCTCGCCGTCCTCGGTGCGTCGTTCCTCCTCGCGTGGGGCGCGGAGACCGCCGAGAAGGACGTCCCGCGCGCGTTCGCCATCGCGGTCCTCGCGGTCCTCGCCGTCGCCCCCGAGTACGCCGTCGACGCGCTCTACGCGTGGGAGGCGGGGGCGATGGAGGGAACCCAGCGCGGCACCGACGCGGCCAACCTCGCCGTCGCGAACATGACCGGCGCGAACCGCATCCTCATCGGACTGGGCTGGTCGGCCATCGCCCTCTTCACCGTCTACCGCACGAAGCAGTCCCACGACCCCGCCGTCAGGAAGCGCGAGGGGTTCCTCCGGGACACCGTCTCGCTCGACCGCGACATCAGCACCGAGATAACGTTCCTCCTCGCCGCGACGGCGTTCGCCTTCTTCGTCCCGCTCAGCGTGGAGTCGGTCGCGGGCGGCGGTCCCGCCGGCGGCATCGGCCTGTTCGACACGGCCGTCCTCGTCGGCCTCTACCTCCTCTACATCGGCATCATCATCCGCGGCGACGTCGAGGAACACGAGGGACAGGTCGGCGTCCCCGGCTACCTGCAACGCCTGCCGAGGGCCGGCCGCGTCGCCGTCGTCCTCGCGCTGTTCGCCTACTCGGGGGCCATGATCTACACCGCGGTCCACCCCTTCGCCACGGGGCTCGAGACCATCGGGGTGGAGAACGGCATCCCCGAGTTCTTCATGATACAGTGGGTCGCGCCGCTGGCCAGCGAGAGCCCGGAACTCATCGTCGTCGCCTACCTCGTCAACAAGGCGCGCGCGACGGCGGGGTTCAACGCGCTCATCTCCTCGAAGCTCAACCAGTGGACGCTCCTCATCGGGACGCTCGCCGTCGTCTACAGCATCGCGGCGGGCCACCTCGGCGCGCTCCCCTTCGACCAGAAGCAGGTCGCCGAGATATGGATCACCGCCGCCCAGAGCCTCTTCGCGCTCTCCATCCTCGCGAACTTCGAGATAAGCGTGCGCGAGGCCGTCGCCCTGCTCGTCCTCTTCGTCTCGCAGGTCGCCATCGAGTTCGTCATCATCCGGACGTACACGGGTGCGACCGCCGAGACGCTCAGCATCGACGTCCTCTACGCCTACACGGCGCTCTACCTCGTCGTCGGCCTCTGGCTGTTCTACCGGCGCCGCGCGGACCTCCGCACCCTGCTCGCCGACACCGCAATCACGGCCCAGGACGCCATCAGCCCGCGAGGTCCGCACCCCGAACAGGCCGACTGAGGGCGGGTCGTCCCCTCGGCACCGTCGCGCTGTCGACCCACGCCGACACCGACGGCGTTTAGCGCTCTCCCCGACCACCTCGAACCGTGCTCGGAATCGTCGTCAGCCGTGCGGACAGCGCGTCGGTCCACATCGGCGAACGGATACTCGAAGCAGCCGACTGGACCGCGACCGAGGACGACTCCCGCCCCGACGCCGACGGCGGCGGGACGGTCCACCGCCTCCCGGACGCCGAACTCCGGACGTTCGAGGAGTGGCACCTCCACCTCGACGACGCCGAGGCGGCGTTCACCGACCCCGACCTGCTCGTCTTCGCCTCGCGTCACGCCGGCGAGACCGGCCCGCTGCTCACCGCCCACCACACCGGCAACTTCGGGCGCGCCGAACACGGCGGCGCCGACCGGTCGTTCGCCCGGGCCGCCCCGAACGCCCACGAGCGCGTCCTCGCCGCCTTCCGCGAGTACGCCCCCGAGGGCTACGACGTCGGCATGGAGTGCACCCACCACGGGCCGACGGGCGTCGAGACGCCCTCGCTGTTCGTCGAACTGGGGAGCGACGAGGCGCAGTGGACGGACCCGGCAGGTGCGCGGGCCGTCGCCCGTGCCGTCCTCGACCTCCGGGGGACCGCGCCCGACCGCGAACGGACGCTCGTCGGCTTCGGCGGCGGCCACTACGCCCCCCGGTTCGAGCGGGTCGTGCGCGAGACGGACTGGGCGGTCGGTCACCTCGGGGCGGACTGGTCGCTCGCCGACCTCGGCCCCGCGAAGGCCCACGCGGATGTCGTCGACGCCGTCTTCGAGCGGAGCGGGGCGACGCGGGCGCTCGTCGAGGGCGACCACCCCCACCTCGTCGACGTGGTGACGGACCTCGGCTACGACCTCGTGAGCGAGACGTGGGCACGGGAAACGACGGGCGTCCCCCTCGACCTCGTGGCGCGACTGGAGCGCGAGGTGGCGACCGTCGAGGAGGGGCTCCGGTTCGGCGAGCGAACGGCCGAGGGGGCGGCCCTCGAGACCGTCGCGCTCCCCGAGGCCCTGCTCGCGGAGGCCAACGGCATCGACCGCGAGGGCGTCCTCGCGGCCGTTCGCGACCGAACCGCGGCCGTCACCACCGAGGAGAACGGGACGCGCCTCGCGGAGCGCGTCGTCGTGCCGGCGGGCGAACGGGAGGCCGTCGTCGAGGTGCTCGTCGGCACACTGCGGGAGAAGTACGACGAGGTGCGCCGGGACGGAGGGGCCGTCGTCGCCAGAGAGGTAGCGTTCGACCCCGCGCTGGCCCGCGAGGCGGGCGTCCCCGAGGGGCCGGCGTTCGGGCGGTTGGCCGAGGGGCGGAGCGTCGAGGTGGACGGAGAGACCGTCGCGCCGGCGGCGGTCAGCCGCGAGCGCGAGCGGCGCTTCCCGTTTCCGGCCGCGTCAGACGGTCGTCAGACAAATGGCGAAAGATAGTTATCCCGCGTCTGTAATTCATCGCGCAGGCATGGACTCGCTGATAGAAGAGGCCATAGACGAGGCCGAAGCGGACAGGGAGGAAGACTCCCCGCGTGGGAACGGGGCGGGGGCCGGAGGGCCCCAGAACACCGACCCGGTATCGTCCGCCGGGACGATGACGGACGACGAGCTCGCGGAGATCGTCCGCGACCTCGAGACGAAGATAACGGTGTTCGGCTGTGGCGGCGGCGGCGGCAACACGGTCACCCGAATGGCACAGGAAGGCATCCACGGCGCGCGGCTGGTCGCCGCGAACACGGACGCCCAGCACCTCGCCCAGCAGGTCGAGGCGGACACGAAGATACTCATCGGGCGCACCCGCACCGGCGGGCGCGGCGCGGGGTCGGTCCCGCAGATCGGCGAGGAGGCCGCCCAGGAGAACATCGACGACATCCAGGCGGCCATCGGCGACTCGGACATGGTGTTCATCACGGCGGGCCTCGGCGGCGGGACCGGCACGGGGTCGGCGCCGGTCGTCGCGCAGGCGGCCCAGGAGGCCGGCGCGCTCACCATCGCCGTCGTCACCATCCCCTTCACCGCGGAGGGCGAGCGACGGCGCGCGAACGCCGACGCGGGGCTCGAACGCCTCCGGAGCGTCGCCGACACCGTCATCGTCATCCCGAACGACCGACTGCTCGACTACGCCCCGAACCTCCCGCTGCAGGACGCGTTCAAGATCTGTGACCGCGTGCTGATGCGGTCGGTCAAGGGGATGACGGAACTCATCACGAAACCCGGCCTCGTGAACGTCGACTTCGCCGACGTGAAGACCATCATGGAGAACGGCGGCGTCGCCATGATCGGCCTCGGCGAGTCCGACTCCGAGAACAAGGCGCGCGACTCCATCCGGTCGGCGCTTCGCTCGCCGCTGCTCGACGTCAACTTCAAGAACGCCAACTCGGCGCTCATCAACGTCGTCGGCGGCCCCGACATGAGCATCGAGGAGGCCGAGGGCGTCGTCGAGGAGATATACGAGCGCGTCGACACCGACGCGCGCATCATCTG
Source organism: Halomarina ordinaria (assembly GCF_030553305.1). Classification (NCBI taxonomy): domain Archaea; kingdom Methanobacteriati; phylum Methanobacteriota; class Halobacteria; order Halobacteriales; family Natronomonadaceae; genus Halomarina; species Halomarina ordinaria. The sequence continues at coordinate 1,428,441 of NZ_JARRAH010000001.1, forward strand.
GGGCGCGAGCGTCGACCAGGACTTCGAGAGCAAGATGGAGACGATGGTCGTGGTGACCGGCGTCGAGTCACCCCAGATATACGGCAAGGGCGACGGCCAGCAACAGGTCGACACCTCGGAACTCGTCGAGGACGAGGGCGAGGACGACGACGGCGGCATCGACTTCATCGAGTGACCGTCAGTCACTAGAACGCGTTACTCCGTTCTCGCGACCGAACAGCTACGTCTCCGGGTTTGTCCAGTCGCCGAACGGTAGAAAGATAGAAAAAGCCCCACCCGTAACGGGGGGTATGGAAGTACCGAAAGACCTCTCCTCGTACATCCGCGTCCTGAAACTCGCGAGCACCCCCTCGCGCGAGGAGTTCACACAAGTCTCTCTCATCGCCGGGGCCGGCATCGCGCTCGTCGGCTTCATCGGTTTCATAATCTTCGTAATCATGGCGTTCCTCCCTGGTGGCATCTAATGGCTATCTTCGCCGTCAAGACCACGGCCAGTCAGGAACGCACCGTCGCCGATATGCTCGTCAACCGTGAGGAGGAGTCCATCCACGCCGTCCTCGCGCCCGACTCGCTCACGAGTTACGTGATGGTCGAGGCTGACGAGGCGAACGTCTTCGACCGCATCCTCGACGAGATACCCCACGCCCGCGGCGTGGTCCCGGGGAAGTCCTCCATCATGGAGGTCGAGCACTTCCTCTCGCCGAAACCCGACGTCGAGGGCATCGCCGAGGGCGACATCGTCGAACTCATCGCCGGCCCGTTCAAGGGCGAGAAGGCGCAGGTCCAGCGCATCGACGAGGGGAAAGACCAGGTCACCGTCGAACTGTACGAGGCGACCGTCCCCATTCCCGTCACCGTCCGCGGCGACCAGATCCGCGTCCTCGACTCCGAGGAGCGCTGAACGGGTCACTCGACCCCGGCGTTCGCGGTTTTCGCGGCCGTCCACGCGACACCGAGAGCCGTCGCTCACGGCGGTCGAGCGGTCGCGTGGACGGACAGTCCGGGAAACGCAATCACTATCCTCCGTCCACGGGAACCCGAGAGCGTGAGCGACGAGTTCCGTGTCGACATGCACGTGAAGGTACTCGACGACCGTGTCGTCGAGCGAGCGAAGGCGCGAGGGGTCGACGCTCTCGTCTACGCGCCACACTTCACGCGTCTGCCGAACATCGAGCGGAAGGCGGCGGCGTTCTCCGACGACGACCTGCTCGTCGTTCCCGCTCGCGAGGTGTTCACCGGGTCGTGGCGTGACCGCAAGCACGTCCTCGCGGTCGGACTCACCGACCCCGTCCCCGACTTCATCACGCTGGAGGGCGCGATGCGCGAGCTAGACCGACAGGGGGCGGCGGCGCTCGCCCCCCACCCGGAGTTCCTGAACGTGAGCCTCGACGAGGCCGACGTCCGCCGGTTCGACGTCGACGCAGTCGAGGTGTACAACCCGAAACACTGGCCGGTCAACAACGAACGCGCCCGCGACATCGCCAGCGCGACCGGCGTGCCGGGGTTCGGGTCGTCGTACGCCCACCTCCGGGGGAGCATCGGCGAGGTGTGGACCGCGTTCGAGGAGGACGTCGGAGGGGGCGGCGACCTCGCGGCCCTGTTGAGAGACCGGGCGCCGCGGCGGGTGTTCCACCGCGAGGGGTTCGAACACAACCTGCGGCGGGCGGCCGAGTTCGCCCACCTGGGCTACGAGAACTCCTGGGGGAAGGTCGACCGGGTGTTGCTCTCGGCGACCGAACCAACCCACCCCGGCCACATCGCCTACCAGGGGCGGTTCGACGACGTCCGCGTCTACTGATTCTCGTCTTCGACGGGCTACGCGAGGCCGGGGACGGGCGGGAGCGCCGCGCGCGCCGACGCGACGGCCGGCGGGAGCAGGTGGACGAGCGCGTAGGCGACCGCCAGTTCGACGGCGGTGATAGCGAGCGTGACCGCGTTGGCGTAGCGACTGCTCGTCGCGACGCCCGTCGGGAAGTCGTACTCCTTCGGGAGTGGGTAGAACAGCGCGATGCCGCGCTTGCTCCCCACCACGTCGAGGACGTAGTGCGTGAGGATGCCGACCCAGACGTAGTGGAGGTTGCCGAAGACGGCGGGGAAGGCGACGAAGAGGCCGAGGACGGGCAGGTTGTGGAGCGTCTTGCGGTGGGTACCGAAGGCGGTGTCGACGTCCGGGAAGAGCGCGCCGAGGACCACCGGCACCGTCACCGCGACGACGGTGTAGACCGTCTCGGCGTCGCCGCTCGGTTCGAGGACGAACCCGAGCCCGACGCCGAGCAGGAGGCCGTTCAGCACGTGGCCGTCTTTGTTCACGCCCCGACTCTGGTGAGCGCCCGCCAAATAGTTTCTATTCGAGACGGTCCAGGAGGTCGGCGAGCGCCCGCTCGGCGAAGCGGCGCTTGCGCTCGACGCGCGACCCCTCGAAGACGTGGCGCTCGACGGTGGTCTCGGAGGCCCCAGTCCCCCACGGCGCGGCGTTCGCGACGCCGACGTAGACCGTCCCGACGGGCTTCTCGTCGGTCCCGCCCGACGGCCCGGCGATGCCGGTGGTCGCGAGCCCCCACGTCGTGTCGGCGGTGTCTCGCACCCCGCGGGCCATCTCACGGGCGACGGCGGTGCTCACCGCACCGTGCTCGTCGAGCGACTCCCGCGAGACGGCGAGCAGGTCGCGTTTCGCGCCGTAGGAGTAGGTCACCACCGAGCGGTCGAAGTAGTCGCTGGCGCCGGAGACGTCGGTGAGCAGCGACCCCACCAGTCCCCCGGTGCAGGACTCCGCGACGGCGAGCGTCGCGTCGGCCCTCCGGAGCGCCTCGCCCACCCGCGTGGCGACGCCGTCGGTGTCGTCGGTGTCGTCGAACATATCCGGACCCACGCGGCGGTGGGGCAAGTAGGCGGCGACGCTCTCGACGGGTGCACAGCCGACCGCCCCCGCGGTCGGCTATCCGGACTGGCGGTCCCTCGACGACCGTGCGCGGGGCGGCGTCCGGCGGTTCTGGTCCCGTCATCTGCCTTGAACCTTCTTCCGGACACCAACGACTACTCAAGGGGTCGCCGGGTACCTCCGGCGATGACCGCGAACGCGAACCCGAGCGCGACCCCGGACGCGAGCGCGAGCGACGCAGACGAGTTCGAGGTCCCCGTCGAGGCCGTCGACTCCATCGACGTGGGCCCGGAGGGCGTCGACGCGCCGCAGTACGTCCTCTACGGCGGGAAGGGCGGCGTCGGCAAGACGACGATGGCGGCGGCGACGGCGCTCGCGAGCGCGAGCGACGGGACGCCCACGCTCGTCGTCTCGACGGACCCCGCTCACTCCCTCTCGGACGTCCTGGAGACACGCGTCCCGAGCGAACCCGGCCGGGTCCGGGACGACGTCCCCCTCTACGCCGTCGAAATCGACCCCGAGGCCGCCGAGTCGAACCCCTTCGAGCAGGGCTTCGGCGGCATGGACGACCTCGTCGGCGGCGCGGAGGCGAACCCCATGGGTGGCGGGGCGATGCCCGGCGCCGACGAGACGGCGGCGCTCCAGTTGCTCCTCGAGTATCTCGACGACGAACGCTTCGAGCGCGTCGTCGTCGACACCGCCCCGACGGGCCACACGCTCCGACTCCTCTCGCTGCCGGAGGCGCTCGACTCCATGGTCGGGCGCATCCTCGCCTTCCGCGAGCAGATGAGTGGGATGCTCGGCGAGATGCCCGGCCCCTTCGGAGACCCCGACGCCGGCGAGGGCCTCGACCAGTTGCGCGACCTCTCCGAGCGCATCCAGCGCCTCCGGCAGGCTCTCGAGGACCCCTCACGGACCGATTTCCGGGTCGTGATGCTCCCCGAGCGCCTGAGCGTCCTCGAGTCCGAGCGCCTCGTCTCGGACCTCGACGAGTTCGGCGTGCCCGCGCAGACGGTGGTCGTCAACCGCGTCACGGAGGACCTCTCGAACGTCATCGGCGAGGAGGCCGACGTCGACTGGTTCGTCAGGCCCGACACCGAGAACTGTGCGTTCTGCAAGCGGCGCTGGCAGAGCCAGCAGAAGGCGCTCCACCGGGCGCAGGAACTGTTCCGCTCGCGGGAGGTCAAGCGCGTCCCGATGTTCGCGGACGAGGTGAGCGGCGAGGCGATGTTGCGGGTCGTCGGCGCCTGTCTGGAGTAGCCGTCTCCCCTCGTTCTCCCTCGCGGTCTCTCACTCGACCAGCAGCACCCGCAGGTCGTTGACGTTCGTCGTGCTCTCCAGGTCGAGCAGCGCGTCGCGCGCCTCGAGGTAGGGGAAGGCGTCGTTGTCCGCGAGCGCGTCGCGGGCGGGTTCGGCCTCCTCGACGGTCGCGGCGTCCACGAGGGCACCCGCGACGTCCGTGCCGCCGTCGCGCCCGTCGGTGTCCACGCTGGCGAGCGTCACGCCCTCGGGGAGTTCGAGCGCCGCCGCGAGCGCGAACTCCTGGTTCGGGCCGCCCCGGCCGTCGCCGCGGACGGTGACGGTGCACTCCCCGCCGGAGAGGAGCGCTGTCGGCGGGTCGGCGGGGTCGCCAGCCGAGCGGCACTCCTCGGCGATGGCGACGTGTGCGAGCGCGCACTCGCGGGCCTCACCGCGCATCCCCGAGGCGAGGACGAGCGGGTCGTAGCCCGCGTCGGCGGCCACCGCCGCGGCCGCGTCGATGGCGGTCCGGGCGCCGGCGAGCAGGTGGGTGTGGACGTGCGAGGTGTCGACCGCCCGGTCCTGTTCCGCTGCTTGCCGCTCGGCGAGCGCCTCGCGGACGTTCTCGGGGACCTCGATGCCGTAGCGTTCGAGGACGGTCCCGGCGTCGAGGTCCGGGAGGTCCGGGCAGAACGGTCCGCTGGCGATGACCGCGGGGTCGTCGCCGACGACGTCGCTCACCAGCAGGGCGACGACCGACGCGGGCGCGGCGCGCTCGGCGAGGCCGCCGCCTTTCACCCGCGAGAGGCGTTTCCGGACGGCGTTGATGGCGTCGATAGGCGCGCCGCTCTCGACCAGCGCGCGCGTCGTCGTCTGCATGTCGGCGAGGGGGACGGTCGGCGCGACCAGCAGGGCGCTCGCGCCGCCGGTGACGGGCGCGAGCACGAGCGTCCGCTCGTCCGCGGTCTCGACGAGGTCGATGACGCGCTCGGTCGCCTCGACGCCCCGGTCGCTCGGGACGGGGTGGTCGCCGAGCGCGACCTCGACGCGCTCGGCCCCGGTGTCGCCGTCGGTGACGATCAGTCCCTCGTCGATGCGGTCCCCGAGGACGGCTTCGAGGCCGCGTGCCACCGCGGCGGCGGCCTTCCCGCCGCCGGCGACGACGACGCGGTCGTAGTCGGAGAGGTCGAACGTCGCCTCGCCGACGCGGAGCGTCTCGCCGTCCAGGGCGACCTGCTGGCGGACGGCCCGTTCGGGGTCGGCGGCGGCGATGCCGGCTTCGATGCAGTCCCGGGCGACGGTGTGTGGGTCGGACATGGCTCAGACCAGGCGGTTGAGGAGGCCGAAGGCGGTGTCGCGCGCGCCGTCGGGGAGGTAGCGCGCCTTCAGGCTCAGTTCGGCGAAGCCGCCGACCGGGTAGCGCGCCCGCGGGTCGGGCGTCACGGCGGCCTCGAGGACGGTGCGCGCGACCTGTTCGGGCGCGATGGCGACGGGGCTCTGCCCGCCGAAGACCTCGCTGTCGTCGTAGAGGCGGTAGACCGACTCGTAGGCGCCCGAGCGTTCGACACCGGCGAGTTCGCCGTTGGCCCGCTCGGCGAACGACGTCTCGACGGGGCCGGGTTCGACCAGCACCGCCTCGACGTCGTAGGGGGCGATTTCGTTGCGGAGGGCGTCGGTGAGTGCCTCGAGGGCGAACTTCGAGGCGGCGTAGGCGCCCATCCCGGGGGTGACGACGCGCCCGGCGACGCTGGAGACGTTGACGATGCGGCCCTCCTCGCGCTCGCGCATGTGCGGCAGGGCGGCGCGGACGACCCGGTGGGGGCCGTAGACGTTCACGTCGAACTGGCGGTGGAGCGCCGTCGTGGGGACGTCCTCGACGGGGCCGAACTGCCCGTAGCCGGCGTTGTTGACGACGCAGTCGAGGCGGCCCTGTTCCTCGATGACGGCGTCGACGGTCGCACGTACCTGCTCCTCGTCCGTGACGTCGAGGGCGGCGGTCTCACAGCCTCGCTCCGCGAGGTCGGCGACGGTCGCCGGGTCGCGGGCGGTCGCGTAGACGGTCCAGTCGTCGTCGTGGAAGGCGCGTGCGGTCTCCCGCCCGATGCCGGACGAACTGCCCGTGATGAGAACGGTCTTTGCCATGCCTTCGACACACACCCCCGTACCTTAAGAATCGGCGCTTCGCCTCCGCGGGGGAGGCGGTTCCGGGGGGGCGAGACGACCGGAAACGGCTCAGGCGTCGACGCGGCGCTTCACCTCGTCCGCGTAGGCGTCCGCCAGCCGCGTCGGTTCGGGGAGTTTGTACCCCCCGCGACAGGCGAGGACGACGTCGGCGGCCGTCTCGGCGCACATGCGGTGGCCGGGCGAGACGTACACCGGGTTGATGCGGTGGGAGGCCTCGAACTGGCGCGTCTGGACGGCGTGACCGATGACCGTCCCGTCGGGCGCGTCGACCCGGCCGTTCGCCTCGACGGCGACGCGCTCGCCCGCGGCGAGTTCGTCGGTGGGGGCGACGGGTCGCCCGCAGAGCAGGCTCTTCGCGACGCCCACCGCGGGGAGGTCGAGCGCGACGCCCATGTGCGTCGCCAGCCCCGCCTGCCGGAAGTGGATGCGGCCGCTCCCGTCGAACAGCGCGAGGTCGGGCGCGGTCGAGAGCGCCTCGAAGGCGTCGAGGACGGGGCCGCCCTCGCGGAAGGAGAGGAGCCCCGGGATGTAGGGGAAGTCGAGCGGCGAGACGCTGTGGGCGCGCTCGACCACCTCCTCGCCGCGGAGGACGACGACGACGCTCACGGCGCGGTCGTCGAGGAACGCCTGGTCGACGCCGGCGACGAGCGGGCCCTCCGGGCGGCCGACCCGGCGGGCGTCGAAGTCGAAATCGTCCTCGAAGCGGGCGCTCGCGGCGATGTCGCGCTGGAGCGCCTCCATCTCCTCGCGGGTGACCGAGGCGTCGGGACGGAACGCGGGGCGGGCGACCTCCATCGCTCAGAAGGGGCCGCGCCCGCGGCCGGGGCCGCCCATGTTGCCCCCGCCGAGCTGGAACTGGCCGGTCGCGCGGACGCCCTGTCGGCGGGCGTACTCGCCGTAGGCCAGACCGATGACGAGGCCGATGAGGTGGGCGAAGTGGGCGACGTTACCCATCACGTTGAACGTCGAGAAGACGCCGAACAGCGAGAGGCCGGCGTAGCCGAAGGTGAGCACCCAGATGGGGATGGGGATGAAGAAGTAGAGGTACACCTTCAGGTCCGGGTTCAGCACGGTGAGGACGCCGAGGATGGCCATGATGGCGCCGCTCGCGCCGAGGACGGCCGTCGGTTCGCCCATCAGGAGGCCGAGCGTGACCTGCGCGAGGCCGGCGGCGACGCCGCTGACGAGGAACAGCGCCGTGAACGCTCGCGACCCGACGTAGCGCTCGACGAGCGGGCCGAAGAAGAACAGCACGATGGCGTTCCCGAAGATGTGGAAGAAGCCCCGCGGGGAGTGCGAGAACACCGCCGTCACCCACGTCCAGACGTACTCGACGTTCTCGGAGGAGAGGACGAACAGCGTGGTGAACAGTTGTACGCCGCTGAACGCCAGCACCAGTTGCTCGGCGACGAACGTCAGGATGATGACGCCGAGGAAGAGGTACGAGACGTTCCCGCGGAAGTACGAGAGGGGGCCGCCGGTGCTCGTCACCCGCTCGCGGGCCTTGGCGACCCGGCTCTGCTCCTCGTTCACGCTGTCGTCGAAGCCGCTGTCGAAGACGCCGCTCGGGTCGCCCCAGTTCTGGAGGCCGGGGCAGTCGTGGGCTTCGGGGAGCCGATGGTCGCCGCAGAAGGTGCCGCCGCAGTGCCGACAACGGTACGGCAGGTTCTCCGGTTTCCCACACACGTCACACGTGGCCATTAGTCGGGAATACGAATCAGGCGGCAAAGGGGTTTGGGGTCCGCGTCGGCCGAGGACGCCGTCAGAGGGGCGGCTGCGGGTCGTAGTCCGGTCCGACGAGCACGGAGAGCGTCCGGTGACGCACCGACAGCGACAGCGACTCGCGCTCGGAGAGTTCGCCGTCGAGGCTCACCGCGACCGACCCGTCGAGGAAGGAGACGTCGGCGACCGACGCGTCGAAGCGCGTGACCCCCTCGGTGTCGCGGTCGAGCAGGCGGTGGACCGCCGCCTCGCGGACCACCTCGAAGGGCGCCAGCGACTCGGCGACCACCACCTCCAGCAGGCCGTCCTCGACGTCGCCCTGCCCGCCCGCGCCGGTGAAGCGACGGCTGTTGCCGACGAGCAGGCAGAGCGCGTCGCCCGTCCACGTCGCGTCGCCGTCGGGCGTCTCCATCGAGAGCGCGACGGGCTGGGGTTCGTAGGCGTCGGCGCTCCGGGCGGCGCTGACGAGGAAGGCGAGCGTGCCGAAGCGGCCCTTCAGTTCGGCGTCGGCCGCCCCGCTGACCTCGGCGGGGAACCCCGCGATGCAGGACATCACGAACGGGGTGCCGTCGGCGACGCCGACGTCGATGCGGCGGCGGCGGCCGGCGTCGACGACCTCGAACCCCGACCCTATCGACTCGATGCCGAGGTTCTCCGCGAAGAAGTTGGCCGTCCCCGCCGGGAGGACACCGAGCGTGACGGCGTCCAGCGCGCCGATGGCGTCGAGTTCGCGGACGACGGTGTTGACGGTGCCGTCGCCGCCGCAGGGGACGACCACACCGACGCCGTCGGCGACGGCGGCCCGGACTGCCCGGCGGGTGTCGGCCGCCGAGTCCGTCACGACCACCTCGTAGTCGCGTTCCGCTGCGGCCGCCCTGACTGGTTCGACGTGACCACCACCGCCGCTCGTCGGGTTCACGACGACGCGGACGCGGCTCCAGTCGAGTGCTGGTGTCGGTGACTCTGCGTCCGTCGGGTTCACGTCCCCGACTACCGGGCGGTCCGTCAAATCAGTCCCGACTGTCGTCGGGGCGCGACGCTCGTCCGAGGGGATTCACAGTCCCTCGAACGACCGGAGGCGCTGTTCGACCGCCGGCGGCGCGGCGCTCGGGCCGTCGCGTACCCGGTGGTCCGGCACCAGGATGGGTGTCGGGTTGCCGGCGAGGGCGTCGCGGACGACGGCGTGGTCGTCCTCGTCGTCGGCGTCGAGGCCGGGCGTCGAGCGCGCGAGGCGCTCGACGCTCACCTGCTCGCCGTAGGGGACGTCGCGCACCGCCTCCAGCACCTCCCTGTGGGCCGTCGGGACGGTCAGCGCGACGGTGACGTCGGCGAAGTCGTCGTGCGTCCCCTCGAGGTACGCCGCGATGCGGTCGAGGAGCGGGTGGTCCGCGGTGGCGCCGTCCTCGGGCGTTCCGGGGAACGAGACGGAGATGACGCGGCCGCTCGCGACGCCGAGCTGTACGAAACACTCGAGCGATTCGAACTCCCGCGCGTAGATGCCCGACTCGTCGTCCATGGTCCTGCGACGGCGGTCGACGGTATCAAAGTTCGCCCGACGGGTCGGTCAGAGGCGACCGACGTAGCGCTCGAACACCGTCCGGTCGGAGACGAGCGACATGTGGCCCGGGCCCGTCACGCGGACGTTGTCGACGTTCGAGGTCTCGAACGGGAGCGAGGCGCGCTCCCCGGGGCGGATGAGGCCGTCGTCGTCGCTCCAGACGGCGGTGTAGGAGACGCCCCGGGGCGGCTTCCGTCCGTTGAGTTCGGTGAGCAGGTCGCTGTCGGGGACCATCGCGCGTCCGCCGGGGGTGAACAGTTGCGTGTACGCGAGCGAGGTCCCCTGGTGGGGCGTCCCGAGCGTGACGAGGTCGTCGACGTTGCCCGCGCCGCCCTCGTGCTCGACGTACCAGCGCGCGCCGAGGCCGCCCATCGAGTGGGCGACGACGTCGACGCGACTGTCGAACCGGTCGCGCAGGCGTTCGATTCGTCGACCGATGGTGCGGGCGTACTGCCGGGGCGACCAGAGCGTCGTCCCCGGGATGGCGCCGAAACTCAGCGTCGAGATTCGCTCGCGGTCGTAGCCGGCCTCGCGGAAGTAGCGCTGGAGGGTCGACCACCACGGCGACCCGCCGGTGTCGCCGTAGCCGTGAACCAGCAGCACGGGCTCCTCGCCCGGGCTGGGCGTCGACCCGTCGCGTGACGTCATTGGACGACGTAGGTCACCGGGTGCGAAAAGTCCGCCGCCCCGTGACGCAAGCCTTATACCCAGACTAGTGCATTAGTGTACGATAATGGACAACGAACAGCCGCTCGCGCCCGCCGTCGAGTCCATCCTGGCGGCGGCGCGGGACCGGCCGGTCCCCGAGGGGCGGGTGTCGGTGACGCCGCGCTCGCTCCCCGACGCGCTCGCCGCCGCCGCGGCCGACGGGCGCGCGCCGGTCATCGCGGAGGTGAAGCCGACGAGTCCGACGACCGACGGCGCGAACGACGACGACCCCGTCGCGCTCGCGCGGGCGATGGTCGAGGGCGGGGCCGCCGCGCTGTCGGTGCTGACGGAACCGGAGCACTTCGGCGGGTCGGTCGGGACGCTCACCCGCGTCCGCGAGGCGGTCGAGGTGCCCGTCCTGCGCAAGGACTTCCTGCTCGCGCCCGAGCAGCTAGACGGCGTCGAGGCCGACGTGGTGTTGCTCATCGCGCGCTTCCTCGACGACCTGCCCGGGATGCTCGAGGCCGCCCGCGAACGCGGGTTCCAGGCGCTCGTCGAGGTCCACACCCGCGCGGAACTGCGCGAGGCGGTCGACGCGGGCGCCGACATCGTCGGCGTGAACAACCGCGACCTCGCCCGCCTGGAGGTCGACCTCGACACCTTCGAGAGGGTGGCGGCCGAAGCACCGGACGACGTGACGCTCGTCGCCGAGAGCGGCCTCTCGACGCCCGACGACGTCCGCCGGATGCGGGCGGCGGGGGCGGACGGTCTGCTCGTGGGCACCGCCATCATGGCGGGCGGCGTAGAACAGGTGACGGCGAACACGCGACGGCTGACCGAGGCGGAGACGACGGATACGGAGACCAACGAATGAGCACTGGAACGTTCGGACGGTACGGCGGGCAGTACGTCCCCGAGGCGCTGATGCCCGCGCTGGAAGAGCTGGAGGACGCCTACGAGCGGTACGTCCTCGAGAACGAAGACGGCTTCCTCGACGACTTCGAGGAGCGCATCCGCGACTTCGGCGGGCGGCCGACGCCGCTGCAGCACGCCGAGCAGTTGAGCGCGCGCTACGGGGCCGACGTCTACCTGAAGCGCGAGGACCTCCTCCACGGCGGGGCGCACAAGCTGAACAACGCGCTGGGGCAGGTGTTGCTGGCGAAGTACATGGGCAAAGAGCGCATCATCGCGGAGACGGGCGCGGGCCAGCACGGCACCGCGACGGCGATGGCCGCCGCCCACCTCGACATGCCCTGCGAGGTGTACATGGGGCGGCGCGACACCAACCGCCAGCGGCCGAACGTCTTCCGGATGCGCCTCAACGGCGCGACGGTCACCCCCGTCGACACGGGCCGGGGGACGCTGAAGGAGGCCATCAGCGAGACGATGCGCGACTGGGCGACGACGGTCGAGACGACCCACTACGTCATCGGGAGCGTCGTCGGTCCCCACCCGTTCCCGGCGATGGTCCGGGACTTCCAGTCGGTCATCTCGCGGGAGGCCCGCGCACAGATACAGGAACAGGCGGGCCGACTCCCCGCGAGCGTCGTCGCCTGCGCCGGCGGCGGGTCGAACACGATGGGCGCGTTCGCCGAGTTCGTCGACGACGAGGAAGTGGCGCTGTTCGCCGTCGAGGCCGGCGGCTCCTCCCTGCAGGTCGACGAGGCGGCGGGCGTCGCGCCGAACTCCGCGTCGCTCTCGACGGGCAGCGAGGGCGTCCTCCACGGCGCGCGGACGAAGCTCCTCCAGGACGGCGACGGGCAAATCGTCGAGTCCCACAGCGTCTCCTCGGGGCTTGACTACTCCGGCGTCGGCCCGGAACTCGCGTACCTCGTCGACGAGGGGCGGGTGACGCCCGTGAACGTCGACGACGACGACGCGCTCGCCGGCTTCCACCGCCTCTCGCAGGAGGAGGGCGTCATCCCGGCGCTGGAGACGGCCCACGCCGTCGCGTGGCTGGAGGACGCGACGCCCGAGCAACTGGGCGACTGCGTCGTCCTCACGGTCTCCGGGCGCGGCGACAAGGACCTCGAATCGGTCATCGAGGAGACCGCGAAGCGCGACGTGCCGAACGCGCCCGAGATGGACGTCTTCGGAGGGGGGCTATGAGCCGCATCCCCGAGGCGTTCGCCGACGGCCCCGCGTTCGTCCCCTACCTCGCGGCGGGCGACCCGTCCTACGAGGCGAGCGTCGAGTACGTCGAGGCGCTCGAACGCGGCGGTGCCGACCTCGTCGAACTCGGCCTCCCCTTCTCGGAACCCATCGCTGAGGGGCCGACCATCCAGGAGGCCGTCGTCCGCGCGCTCGAAGGTGGCATGACGCCGACGCGCTTCTTCGAGTTCGTCGAGGACCTCGACGTGTCCGTCCCGCTCGTCTGCATGACGTACTACAACCTCATCTACCAGTTCGGTCGGCGTGAGACTGGCGAACCGGGCCCGGAGCCGTTCGTCCGCCGGGCCGCCGAGGTGGGCATCGACGGGTTCGTCGTGCCGGACCTCCCCGCCGAGGAGGCGGGCCCCCTCCGGGCGGCGTGCGACGAACACGACTGCGACCTCGTGTTCATCGTCGCGCCGACGACCCGCGGCGAGCGCCTGGAGCGCATCATGGAACAGGTGTCGGGCTACGTCTACGTGCAGGCGCGTCTGGGCGTCACCGGCGCGCGTGCCGACGTCTCCGACCAGACCGCGGAGAGCCTCTCGCGGCTCTCGCGGTGGGACGTCCCGAAGGCCGTCGGGTTCGGCATCTCCTCGGGCGAGAACGCCCGCGACGTGGTCGCCGCCGGCGCCGACGGCGTCATCGTCGGGAGCGCGCTGGTCGACATCGTCGCCGAGGGCGTCGAGGAGGACGCCGACGCGACGACGGTCGCGGAGCGCCTGGAGGCGACGGCCCGCGAACTGAAGGAGGGTGCGCTGGCGGGCGAAAACGTGACGGGACCGGAACGGACTTGAACCGACCTGACAGAGAGTGACATACCAATGAACGCAGGAACACGAACGCGACTCGACCGCATCGGGACCGACGGGCGCTACCTCGTCGTCCCGATGGACCACGGCATAACACTGGGGGCCGTCCGCGGCCTCAAGGACATCGAATCCACCATCGACGCGGTGACGCGCGGCGGTGCAGACAGCGTCCTCACGCAGAAGGGTATCGCCCCCCGGGTCCACCCGAACAAGAACGGGAAGGGCTACATCGTCCACCTCAACGGCTCGACGGTCATCGGCCCCGACTCCGACGACAAACGCATGACCAGCACCGTCGAGGAGGCGGTCCGCGCGGGCGCCGACGCCGTCTCCGTCCACCTCAACGTCGGGTCGAACCACGAGCCCCGCCAGATAGAGGACCTCGCGCGCGTCACCGACGCCGCCTCCCGTCTCGGGATACCGGTGCTGGCGATGACCTACGCCCGCGGCCCGGGCATCGACGGCCACGACCCGGAGTCGCTCGGCCACGCCGTCCGCCTCGGCGAGGAACTCGGCGCCGACCTCATCAAGACGGCCTACAGCGGCGACGCCGAGAGCTTCGAGCACGTCGTCGAGTCCACCCGCCTGCCGGTCGTCATCGCGGGCGGTGCCCCCGAGGGCGACCACGCGACGCTCGCCGCCGTCCGCGGCGCGATGGACGCCGGCGGCGCCGGGGTATCGATGGGACGCTCCATCTTCCAGCACGACGACCCCGAGGCCATCACGCGCGCCGTCGCCGCCGTCGTCCACGACGACGCGAGCGCCGACGAGGCGCTCGACCTGGCCGGGCTGTCGGTCGAAGTCTGAACTGCGAACCGGCGTCTCTCACACTACTGCCGGCGAGCGCGAGCCGTCGCGCTCGCCTCAGAGCACGTCGTGGAGGTCAGCGAGCGTGTCGAGCGTGTAGTCGGGGGTGGGGTCCGGGTCCCGCGTGTAGTCGGCGGTGGCGGGGAACCAGGCGACGGGCATCCCGACGCGGCGCGCGCCGGCGACGTCCGCGCGAAGCGAGTTGCCGACGTAGAGGGCGTCCCCGGGGCTGGTGTCGAGCGCCGACAGCGCGCGCTCGAAGGGGTAGGCGTTCGGTTTGAGGCCGTACTCGGGCGTGGCGAACACGCTGACGTCGAAGGCGTCGGCGATGTCGAGCGCCGCGAGCTTCCGGGACTGGACCTCGCGCCCGCCGTTGGTGACGAGGCCGACGTCGTAGCCCGCGAGGCCCGAGAGGGCGGCCGCCGCCCCGGCGCGGAAGCGGACGTCCGTGTGGTCGTGGACGGCCTCGTAGGCGCGGGCGACGCGGGTGGCGGTCAGGGAGTCGGCCGCCGTCCCCTCGGCGGCCGCGGCGAAGAGGCTGGCGTAGAACTCCCGGTCCGTCTCCACGGGGTCGAGGGTCGGCAGCGCCGCCCGGAGGTCGGTCGGCGTGCAGTAGGGGTCGACGCCGGCGCGGTCGAAGGCGGCGGTGAGGCGGGCCTGCGGGGACCGGCGATACTCACAGAGGGTGTCGTCCAGGTCGAACAGGACGGTGCTGACAGTCACTTGCCCTCTCTAACTAACGGCGCCGAATAAGCTTTCTCTGCGGTGTGTGGGCTCGGGGCACGGTCGGAGGAGCGTGTCGGTGACCACGACGTTCCACCACGTTCAATAGCGCCCCCATCTACCGCCCGCTCATGACACGCGCCGTCTGGCTGAAAGCGGACGACGAGGTGGGCGACTGGGACGCACGACGACGACGCATCACGGCGGGCCTCGAGGCGGGGGTCGACTGGGTGCTCGTCGACCGCGAGGACGTCGACCGGGTGCGCGAACTGGGGCAGGTGAACGTCGCGGCCTTCGCGGGCGACGACGTCCACGTCCTCGACGCCGAGCCGACCGTCGAGGGCGAACCCGACGCCGTCGTCGTCGGGAAGGGCACCGAGGGGGACGGCACCGTCGACCTCCCCAACGACTTCTCGGGGTCGGCGGACCTCACCACCCTCCGGCGGAACAACGGCGCGGCCGACGGGGCGTACGTCCGCATCCTGGACGAGGGGTACGAGGCGTTCGCCGAGGCGGCGGCCGCCGACGCCGACTACACCATCGTCGTCGGCGAGGACTGGACCATCATTCCCCTCGAGAACCTCATCGCACGCATCGGCGACGAGACGACGCTCGTCGCGGGCGTCACCAGCGCGGAGGAGGCCCGAACGGCCTTCGAGACGCTCGAACACGGCGCCGACGCCGTCCTCCTCGACACCGACGACCCCGACGAGATACGCCGGACGGCGGAGCTCCGCGACGCGGGGACGCGCGAGCGCCTCGACCTCCAGTGGGCGACCGTCCGCACCGTCGAACAGACCGGGAGCGCGGACCGCGTCTGCGTCGACACGGGCAGCCTCTTCGACCACGACGAGGGGATGCTCGTCGGGAGCATGTCCCGCGGGCTGTTCTTCGTCCACGCCGAGACCGCCGACTCGCCGTACGTCGCCTCCCGGCCCTTCCGCGTCAACGCGGGGGCCGTCCACGCCTACGCCCGGACGCCCGACGGTAAGACGAAGTACCTCGCCGAACTGAAGAGCGGCGACGAGGTGCAGGTGGTCGACACCGAGGGCAACACCCGCGAGGCCATCGTCGGGCGCTCGAAGATAGAGCGCCGTCCCATGTTCCGCGTGCAGGCCGAACTCGAGGGCGACGTCGTCGAGACGCTCCTGCAGAACGCGGAGACCATCAAGGTCGCCACCAGCGAGGGCCGGAAGGCCGTCACCGACCTCGAGGAGGGCGACGAGGTGCTCGTCTACTACGAGTCGACCGCCCGTCACTTCGGCGAGGAGGTCGAGGAGACCATCATCGAACAGTAGGACGCCGACGGACGTCGGCCGGCGCGAGAGACCGGAAGACCGCCCGTTCGGGCGCCTTGAGAGCCATCAGGTCGCAGACGGCGTGGTGCCACGGGCACCGAGTCAACCACAACGTTCATTCACGCTTACCTGATAGGTACTGCCGATGACCCTCTCTCGACGGCGGTTTCTCGCCGCGGCCGGCGCGACGGGCGCTGTGGGACTGGCGGGCTGTCTCGGCTCCAGCGAGGAGATGCCCGACGGTCCCGTGACGCAGGTGTCGGTCCCCGACTCGCCGGGCGACTACACCTACGCGACGATGGGAACCGGCGAGGAGCCGCTGGTGACCTACATCGGCAACTGGAAGTGTCCGTTCTGTGCGGCGTTCAGCGAGAACTACCTCCGCGACATCGTCTCGAACTACGTCGAACCGGGCGACCTGAGCCTCGAGTACCGCGACTGGCCCGGCCTCATCAGCGAGGACGACGTCAACGCCGTCCACGCCGGCCTCGCGGTGTGGGAGGTCGACCCCGAGACGTACTGGACCTACCACGAGTACGTGATGGTGAACCAGCCGAGCGAGTCGGAGTCGTGGACGACGGCCGACCGCCTCGCCGGCTTCGCCGAGAGCGCGGGCGTCTCCGACCCCGACGCCGTCAGGCAGGCCGTCGAGGAGGAGGCCTACCAGGAGGAGGTTCAGGCGAACCAGCAGTACGTCCAGGAGACCGGCGCGGGCGGGACGCCCGCGATGGTCATCGACGGCTCGTCCTACCAGGCCATCGGCGACCGCGAGGGGAACGCCAACCCCGACGTCGAGGAGGCGCTCACGGCGCTCGTCGAGGAGTGAGGCGATGCGCACGCGCATCTGGCTGCTCGCGGGGACGCTGTTCGCCCTGACGGCGACGGCCGGGAGCCTCTTCTTCAGCCTCGGTCTCGGCCTCTACCCCTGTGACCTCTGCTGGTATCAGCGCATCCTCATGTACCCGCTGGTGCCGATACTGGGCGTGGCGGCCTACGAGGAGCGCGTCGGGGTCTACCGGACGGCGCTCCCGCTCGCCGTCGCCGGCCTCGCGCTCGCCACCTACCACTCCTACATCCAGCGCGCCGGGACCGACGGCTTCTGCTCGGTGGGCGGGTCCTGCGCGACCATCCAGTGGACGTCGCCGATTCTGGACCTCACCATCCCCAACCTCTCGCTGGTCGGCTTCGCGCTCGTGACGCTAACGCTCGTCGGGATGGTCCGTCAGGCGGCGTCGGCGGGGTCCTCCACCTCACCCGTCTCCGGGTAGACGCCCACCTGCTCGCAGTGGTCGGCCATCGGGCACGCCTCGGGGTCCTCCAGACAGGCCGGGTTGCGAGCCGTGCAGAACTCCCGCCCGAACTGGATGGTCGCGGTGTGGCCGAAGCCGCACTTCTCGGCGGGGACCTGTTCCTCCAGCACCGCCCGCACCTCCTCGTGGTCGGCGTCGGGCGGCGCGATGCCCATCCGCCGGAAGATTCGGTGGACGTGCGTGTCCACCGGAAAGACGCCGTCGCGCCCGGCGGCGAACAGGAGGACGCAGTCGGCCGTCTTCGGCCCGACCCCGTTCATGTCGAGCAGCGTCTCGCGGACGGCGTCGTACTCGCCGGTCCGGACGTACTCGTCGAAGCCCTCCCGTCCGCCGTACGCCTCGACGACGCGTTCGGCGACCCGGGTGATGACCTCAGACTTCTGGTTGTAGAGCCCCGCAGAGGAGATGGTCTCGGCGAGTTCGTCACGGTCCGCGTCCGCGAGCGCACGGGCGAGGTCCGCGTCCTCGCCGCCGTATTTCGCCATCAGGTCGTCGTGTGCCGGCTGACTCGCCTTGTCGCTCGTGTTCTGGCTCAGGATGGTGCGGACGAGACACTCGAAGGCGTCCTGTCCGCCGTAGGTCTTCCGCCAGTAGCGCGCACCGAGGCGGTCCACGACGGCCTCCGCGCGCGCCGTCCCGTCACCCGACTGGAACTCGGAGAACCGGCCGCCGCCCGCCGTCCCGCCGCTGATGTTCTCCGCGGGTTCGTCGTCCATACCCGCGGTAGGTCCGGTCGGAGGAAAGGTCCGACGGTCGGGGACGAGGTCGGACGCTCACGCCACCCGGAGCGTCACCGTCAGGTCCGCCCCCGCCGCCAGCGCGCTCACGAGGTCCCGGTCCAGGTCGGCAGCGGCGCCCTCGGCGCCGACCACCACCGTCCGGTCGTCGACGTGGTCGCTCGTCCGGACGACCATGCTCCGGTCACCGTCGAAGGTGAGGTCGGGGTGGCCCCTGCCGCGGACGGTCTGCTCGTGGCCGTCGGCTTCGAGCGTGACCGAGAGGGTCGCCGCCGAATCGCGGCACGCCTCGACGAACGCCTCGTCGAAGTCGGCAGGGACGCGGTCGGCCTCGACGCCGACGATGCAGTCGCCGGCGGGCGTCAGCCAGTCGTCGCTGGTCACCTCGAATGTGCTGGCGTGCTCGGCAGAAACGTGTTCGTGCCCGCGTGCGCGGACGACCTCCTCGGACGCCTCGGACTCGCTCATGCCCGTCGGTCGAGTCGGGGGGCACTTGAGGGGGTCGTTCCGCGCCCATCGTCGGTTATCGCGCCGTCGATAGTGAAGTAATTTATATGCCCTACGGTGGCGTGTGAAGCCGTAACGAGGGGTGTCTGGGCCGCTCGCGGACGTTTCGGGGTTCGTGAATTGGGCAAGGCTTAAGTATCGCCTACTGGTAACAACAGATACCAGAACGCCTCCGGCGTTACGGGTGTACCGAACGGCGACCAGAATGATAGGAGACCCTGATTATCGACCGGTTGCTGACCCCGTGAGAGCCTGTTCCGTCGGAGCCGGTAATGGACAGTAGCGAACTAACCATGGCAGAGACTATCGACGAATCCAAGAACGTAGAACTCACCGACGAGGACCTCGAATCCAACTCCAAAGGCCAGCTCATCAAGCGCGCCGGTCAACTGCGAGACCGACGCAACGAGCTCAACCAGATGGCCTCGGAGCGTGCCTCGAAGCGCGACGAACTCAACGCCAAGACCCGCGAGAAGGTCGACGAGGCACAGGAGCACCGCGAGCAGCGCGACGAACTCAACGAGCAGGTCCAGGAACACAAACAGAAGCGAAACGAGCTCAACGCGAAGGCCAACGAGCTGTTCTCGCAGGTCGACGACACCAAGTCCGACCTCGACCTCGACGACGGCAAGAGCCTCGAGGAGCTCAAAGAGGAGATCGAACAGCTCGAGTTCCGCCAGCAGACGGAGGTCCTGAGCACGGAAGACGAGCGCGAGCTCATCGAGAAGATCGAGCGCAAGCGCGACCAGTACCAGGACCGAAAGGAGAAACTCGACGACAACGGCGACCTCGACGACCTGAAGCAGGAGGCCCAGGAGGTCCGCGCCGAGGCGTCGAAGCACCACCAGAAGGTGACGGAACTGGCCGACCAGGCCCAGGAGCACCACAACCAGATGATCGAGGCCTACCGCGAGGCCGACGACATCCGCGACGACGCCGACGCCGCCCACGAGCGGTTCGTCGAGGCCCAGGAGGCCGCCGACCGTCACCACGAGGACTTCGTCCGCGTCCAGAAGCGCCTACGCGAACTCGACAAGGAGGAGGAGCGCGAGCGCAAGGACGAGCGCGCCGCCAAGCGCGAGGAGGCCAAGGCCGAGGCCGAGGAGATCTACCAGAAGTTCAAGGAAGGCGAGACCCTCGACACCGAGGACCTCATGAAACTCCAGAAGTCCGGCCTGCTCTGACCTAACCGTTCTCGCGGGGTCTTACACCCCTCTACGTTCGTTCGTACGCACGACCAGTGGCGACGACGTCTTCGGTACCTCGAACCGACCCGAGAGCGACGGGACCGGGAGTACCGGACCACGCCACGTCACACGGACCACACCAGACCACACGACACCGCGACCCACACCTACGGGTGCGAGGCGGCCAGTTCGAGGACGGCACCGGTCAGGACGTCGACCCCGATGGTGAGGGAGTCCTCGTCCACGTCGAACGTCGCGGTGTGGTGGCCGCCGGGGTGGTCGGTGCCGATGCCGACGTACGCGGCCTTCCCACCGCGGTCCTGGACGCGCCGCATGAGGTAGGTGGCGTCCTCGCTCCCCCCGAGGTCGTCGGTCCGGAGGACGGAGTCGACGCCCGACACGTCGTGGGCGAGTGCCTCGACCACGTCGACGAGTTCGTCGTCGCTGACGGCGCTCGGTGCCTCCCCCTCGACGTCGACGGTCACCTCGCAGTCGTGCATGGCGGCGGCCGACTCGAGCGTGGCGACGGCGCGCTCGACCATGTAGTCCTTCAGTTCGGTCGTCTCGCCGCGGACCTCGCCCGCGACGCGGGCGGACTCGGGGACGATGTTCGTCGCACTTCCCCCCTCGACGATGCCCGCGTTGACGCGGGTGACGCCGTCCTGGTGTCGCGGGATGGCGTAGAGGTTCTGGACGGCCGTCGCGAGCGCCTGCACCGCGTTGCGCCCGTCGCCGGGGTTCGCGCCGGCGTGGGCGGGTTCCCCGGTGAACTCGGCGTCGAAGTGCTGGACGGCGAGGAAGCCGTCGATACCCGCGACCACCTCGCCGGTCGGGTGGTCGAGGCCGACGTGGACCGAGAGGAAGTAGTCGCAGTCGTCGAGGTGGCCGGACTCGGCAACGGCCTTCCCGCCGCCGATGACCTCCTCGGCGGGCTGGAAGACGACCTTCAGCGTCCCCGAGAAGTCGCTCTCCTTCACGCGCTCGATGACGCCGAGTCCGTAGGTGATGTGGGCGTCGTGGCCGCAGGCGTGCATGGCGCCGGTCTCGGCGCGGAAGCCCGCGTTCGTCGGGTAGTGGTCCTCGCTCCGGGACTCCTCGCGGGGGAGGGCGTCGATGTCGACCCGGAGGCCGATCGTCGGGCCCTCGCCCCGTTCGAGGACGGCGAGCGCGCCGGTGTAGCCCCCCTCGGTCTTCGCGAGGACGTCCTCGCGGGCGCCGGCGGCGCGGGCCCGCTCGAACCACGCCTCGATATCGGTGTCGTCGGGGACGCCCATGCGCTCGCCCTCGGCGAGGACCTCCCGGCCGACGAGGAGGTCGTCGACGCCGATGGCCTCGAGTTCGTCGACGATGCGCGAGGTAGTCCAGAACTCGCGCCAGGCGGGTTCGGGGTGACGATGGAGGTCGCGGCGCAGCGAGACGAGTCGGTCGCGTGTGACAGACATACTCGCCCGTGGGTCGGGAGGGGTTAAGTGCGTGCCCCTGCGGGGCGCGAACACGGTGTACAGCCTTTATGTACACCGGCGATACCATATGGACCGTGAGATAGAATGGCAACAGACCCGGAATCGGCAGACATCGGCGACGAACTGCGCGAGGGGAGCGAGGCCCGGGAGGGACCCCGAATCCAGTTCTACGGCGGCCCCCTGATGAGCGCGCTCCCCATCGCGTTCTTCATCGTCTGGGCCGTCTTCCAGAGCGGCCTGCTGGGTATCGGTGACACGACCGGTCTCGTCGTCGGGATGCTCATCGGCCTCATCCTCGGGATGTTCTTCGTCCGGGGGTCGTGGCGAGACTACGCGAACACCATCTTCGAGGGGATGACCCGCCGGGTCGCGGCGACGGCCATCGTCGCGTGGCTGTGGGCGGGCATGTTCGCGCAGGTACTCCAGGACGGCGGGTTCGTCGACGGCCTCGTCTGGGCCGCCGACGCAGCGAGTATCGGTGCGGCGCTGTTCCCCGCCGTCACGTTCGTGTTGGCGGCGCTGCTCGCCACCGGCATCGGGACGGGGTACGGGACGACGGTGGCCTTCTCGGGGCTGTTCTTCCCGGCGGGCCTCCTCCTCGGCGCGAACCCCGTCCTCCTGTTCGGTGCCATCCTCTCGGGGGCGGTGTTCGGCGACAACCTCGCACCCGTCAGCGACACCACCATCGTCAGCGCGGTGACGCAGGACTCCGACATCGGCGGGGTCGTCGCATCGCGGTTCAAGTACGCCATCGCGGCCGCCATCATGGCGTTCGCCGCCTACCTCGTCGCCGGGAGCGTCATGCCCGGTATCGACGTCGGCGGGGACAGCGCACAGTTGCTGGCGGAGAACAGCAACCCGCTCGGCCTCGTCCACCTGCTGTCCATCGCCGTCGTGCTCGTGACGGCCATCGCCGGCCGGCACATCGTCGAGGCCATCTCGTGGGGTATCGTCACGGCCGTCGTCGTCAACCTCCTGCTGGGGCTGGCACCCATCGACTCGGTACTGGTGTTCAACGCCAGCGAGAACGGCGCGCTCGCCCAGGAACTGGCGTGGCTCCCGTTCGTCGAGGTGATGGCGGCCGACGCCGACACGGTCAACACCGTCGGCGGCAGCCTCTACGACGGTGCGTTCGGCTTCTTCCCGCTCATCGTGCTCACGCTGCTCATCGTCTCGGGGGCGCAGATAATGATTCGCGGGGGCGGCTTCGAGGCCATCCAGGACTGGCTGCTCAACCGCGTGGCCACCTCCGTCCGGCGGACCGAACTGACGATGGTCCTCGGGACGGCGATGGTCAACGCGATGATCACCATCAACACCGCCGCCGAGATCGCCATCGCGCCGTACATCGCGCGCCTCGGCGAGCGGTTCAACATCAACGGCTACCGGCGGGCGAACATCCTCGACGCCAACACCTCGGCGCTCGGCTACATCTTCCCGTGGGCCGGGGGCGTCCTCGTCGGCTACGTCACCATCACGCAACTGCCCGGCGAGTACGACTGGTTCACGCAGGCGATGGTCGTCAACCCCGTCGAGGTGTGGCCGTTCGTCTTCCACGGCTGGCTGCTCGTCGGCGTGTTCCTCTTCGCGGCCCTCACCGGCTACGGCCGCGAGTACGTCACCGACCGCGAGAGCGGGGAGGTGGCCCGCGTATGAGCGTCGGTTCGTACCTCCGGGGGCTCTTCCGGACGTCGACGCCGGCGTTCGAGGAGGGACAGGAGCTGTCGGTGTTCGTCACCGGCTACCGGGACGGGACGGCCGTCGCCCGCATCGGCGACACCGTCATCCGCGTGCCGGACGCGCCGAACGGGGCGCTCGACAAACGCGTCCTCGTCCGGGTCACCGAGTTCGACGCCGGGGACTCGACCGGGCGGGCGGAGTATCTCGAGACGGTCGGCGAGAGCGCGTTCTGACCGGACGAGCGCGCTCGCTCACGTCTTCTTCAGCGCCCGGCGTTGGTGACCTGTTCGACCTCGACTTCGACGTGGACGTCGTCGGGGAACTCGCGCTGGGAGGCCTGGCGGGCGAAGCCGTCGTGGCCGACGATGCGGACGGTCCGCTTGTAGACGGTGTACTCCCAGGGGTCGAAGGAGTCGCCGTCGTCGAGGCGTTTCGACAGCGGGACGCGATAGTCCGCCGGCGGTGCGGGGTGTGGCCCCTTCAACTCGGCGCCCTTTCGCTCGGCGGTGGTCTTGATGTCGCCGACGACGTCCTCGAGGACGTGACGGTTCCCGCTGGTGAGGGTGAGGGTGGTGACGAACGTCATACCCGCTCGGTGGCACGCGAGCGGCAAAAACGCACCCATCCGGATGGCGATATTCTCTTAAGCGACGACACAGTAGTGAGCGCCATGATAGAGGCCACGAGTTCAGGAGCGATCCTGTTCCGCGATACGCGTGGCCGTCGCGAGTACCTCCTCCTCAAGAGCCGCACGGGGGACTGGGAGTTCCCCAAGGGCGGCGTGGAGGGGAAAGAGGAGCTTCAGCAGACGGCCATCCGGGAGATAGCAGAGGAGGCCGGTATCGAGGACATCCGACTCATCGACGGCTTCAGAGAGGACTACGACTACATCTTCGAGGCGAACGGGAACACCATCCACAAGACGGTCCACCTGTTCATCGCGAAGTCCTTCGAGGCGAGCGCCGAGCTCTCGACGGAACACCGCGACCTGCAGTGGCGCGACTACGAACAGGCGGTCAACACCATCACGCAGGACGGCCCCCGTGACATCCTGAAGGAGGCCCACGAGTTCCTCGACAACGGCGGCCTCGACGGCTGACCGTGTCGGCTCGGGAGTTCACGTTCGAACTCCGGGTCTGCCAGTGGGCCGAGCGCAACTGGCCCCCCGGGGACGACCCCGGAGCGGGCACCACCAGCCTCGTCGCCCGGCAACTCGGCACCCGGGGGCGTCGCTGGGACACGCTCGTCCTTGAGTGCGACCGCGACGCCCTCGCCGCCAGAGGCGTCTTCGGTCCCGAGCGCCTGAGCAGCGACCTCCTGCACGTCGTCCGTCACGCGCCCCGCGAGTGGGCGTACTACCGCGAGGCGCTCCCCGACCCCGGTTACCCCTGGCGCTACGTCCGCGAGGCGGTCCACGAGGCCGACAGTCGGGGTATCGTCGAGACGCGCCGGCGCGGCGGGCGCATCGAGTGTCGCCGCAGGTGGTTCTACCCCGACTGGTGCGAGCGCATCGTCGCCATCGAGAACAAACCCGACCTGGACGCCAGCGCCGCGCGGGCGCTCGCCGACCAGCTGGAGCGGGACGTGGCGCTCGGCCTGGCCGACGAGGTGTGGGTGGCGACGCGCGCGACCGGCGAAGGGGTGGAACCGGCGCTGCTCGAACGCCTCCCGGTCGAGGCGGGTATCCTCACCGTCGGTGAGGAGGGCGTCTCGGTAGCGTGGCACCCCCGTACCCTCGCCGTCTCGGAACCGGGGACGCGCATCCTCGACCGGCCGTCCGGGGGGCCGGGCGACCGCTCGGCCGCCCGCTTCGAGTACGTCGACCCGGCGTGGAAGCGCGCGAAGCGCCGCGAGATAGCCGAGCGCGCCTACGAGCGCGGGTGGCGCTCGTACGTCGATACCATGCGTCCGGACTGTCGGTACTTCGAGTTGCGCCGCGACGGGGGGGACGTCCTCCCGTGGTGCGCGGCGAAGGGGCGCAGTCAGACCGCCCGGGAGTGTTCGGGGCGGTGTCCCGAGTTCGAACCCGAACCGCCCGCCTGGCGGACCCGCGGGTGGCCGATAACGGGCGGCCCGGGGAAGGGGTTCAGACGCCTGCTGGACCGCCAGCGCGCGCGCGAGCGGCGCGTCGACTAGTCACGAGTCGTCGATGGATTCGACGGCGAGTTCCGACCGGGGGACCGCGAGCCGGAAGGTCGGGACGGTCTGTCGGACCATCTCGACGACGCCCTTGTCCTGGAGGCTCCGCAGGCCGGAGCGCACGTCGTCGACGTCCGCCGCCTCGACGCCCGCGTCGCGGACCTTGTGGAGGACGGAGACGACGCTCTCGGGGTCGTCGTCGGGACCGGCGAGGACCTCGGTGATGCGCACCTGAAGGTCGGGAACGCGGATGGCCTCGTCGCTCGGGTCGAGGCCGAGCAGTTCGGAGGCCTCCGCCGTCGCGCGGATGAGGCTGTTCTCGTCGCGGAAGTAGTACTCCTTCAGTTCCGATTCGAGGTATCGGTGGACCTCGCTGCCGCTCTCCATCTCCCAGCGGTCCTGTAGCTCGCCGTTCTTCGTCGGCTGGAGGTCGACGACGTCGCGTAGCCTCTCTTTCGCCTGCTCAGAGAGTGTCACTGCGCGACCGTACGGACAGGGGGTACATCGTCGTTGCGACTTTCGGACACTCGGCACGGAGGGGGAACGAGGTCGGACGCGTCCGACGAAGGCGGATGCGACCGGCGCACCGAATCGGGCGTGGCCGCCCCGCCGAAAGCCATCGGTCGATTGCACGTCTCGGGAGTCGTTCCGTGCTACGAACTGGACCGCGAGCGACCGGCGGGAGCGAGCGGACCGACGAACCCCCGAAGGGGGTGAGGAGGGTTTTCGTCCAGGTTTTGCCAGGGAGCGGCCGGAGGCCGCTCCCGCAGCAACACGTGGGGGTTCAGTACTTCGCCTCGGCGTCGATGGTCGCGTAGATGTCGTCCATGATGCGGTCGCGCTTGACCCGCCAGAGAGGGAAGCCCTCGGGGCTGTCTGGGTAGCGCTCGTAGTGGCGCAGGAGGCGGTCGGCGAGGCGCTTCGTCCGGTAGAGGTCGACGAGGGTGTCCCAGTGGCCGCGGGACTTCCAGAGCGTCCGGACGGCGAGGCCGGGACCGACGCCGGCGGTGCCGGAGTAGAGCGCCTCGGAGAGTTCCTCGCCCGGGAGCGCCGCGAGCAGGCCCATCAGGTCGTCGAGGTCGTACGCCGTCGAGAAGATGTTGTAGACGTCGAGGGCGGCGTAGCGCCCGCCGTAGTGGTCCATGACGCGGCTGTTGTACCGCCAGAGCGTCTCCTCGCTCGGGTCGCCGGTCTCGAGCGCCTCGATGACCTGCTCGCCGGCGTACTTCCCGGCGTAGGCGGCCCCCGCGATGCCCCCGCCGGTGGTGGGGTTGACGTGGGCGGCGGCGTCACCGACGGCGACGAACCCCGGCGCGACCGCCGAGTCGTACGTGCGACGGGTGGGCAGCGCCGCCCCGAGTTTGTCGAGGACGCGCGCGTTCTCGAACTCCGGGCGGTTCTGCAGGTCCTCGCGGAGGTCCTGGACCAGTTTCATCGGCTGTTCGTTCATCTGGAAGCCGAGGCCGACGTTGATCTCCGTGGGCGTCCGCGGGAAGTACCAGAGGTAGCCGGCGGCGCGTTTCGTGGGCTTGAACACGAGGGCGTCGTGCCACTCGACGGGCTCGTCGACCTCGACGATTTCGCGGTAGGCCGAGGCGAACTGCGAGTAGCGGACGTTCGTGTCGAACGTCGCGTGGCCGAAGTCGGCCTTGTCCTGGAGGAGCGAGAGCGCGCCCGCCCCGTCGACGACGACGTCGCCCTCGTAGGTGACGGGGTCGCCCTTCCGGATGGCGGAGACGCCGGTCACCCGGCCGTCGCCGCGCTGGTGGACGTCCTTCACGACCGTGTCGTAGTGGAACTCGACGCCGGTACGCTCGGCACCCTCGATGATGCGTCGCCCGTACTCGTAGCGGTCGATGACGGCGAGTTCGCCGGGGACGGGGATGTCGAGGACGGCGTTCTCGGCCGGTATCTCGAAGCGCCCGTGGTCGACCACCGTGTTGGTGAACGCCGACTCTATCTGCGACTTCGGGATGACGTCGGGGAAGTTCGCCGCCCCCTTGAGCGCGTCGCCGCAGGCGATGTGGCCGGCCTCCTCCGCGGTCTTGCGTTCGAGGACGACGACGTCGTACCCGGCCCTGGCGACGGTCGCCGCGGCGTAGCACCCCCCGGTCCCCGCGCCGACGACGACGACGTCGTGCGTCCGCGTCCGACCGCCGGACGCACCCGACGCGTCGTCGTCGCGCTCGTGTGTGCTCATGCCTGTTGCTCCAATCGCCGCGTGAAAACCTTTGTCGAATTATCCGTTGTCGCAGTGAGGACACGTTCCACCAAGAAGAGTTTAGTCCCGCATCGTCCAATCGCCGTCCATGACCGAGTACACCGTCGAGTTCGTGGGGACCGGCGAGAGCATCACCGTCTCGGACAAGCAGACCATCCTCAGTCGCTGTATCGAGGAGGGCATCGCCCAGGAGTACTCCTGTCGCGTCGGGATGTGTCTGGCCTGCTCGGCGGAGATACTCGAGGGGGAGGTCGAACAGCCCGTCGCGGTGGCCCGCGGCCTCACCGAGGAGGAGGCGGAACGCTACGCGCTGACGTGCATGGCCCGGCCCGCCTCCGACCTCCGCCTCGACCGCGGGAAGTACCCGCCGAGCATCGAGGACGAGACGGCGGACGCCGCGAGCGCGGACGACTGAGGGGAACCCGTCGAGGCGACGCCGTTCGACGACGCCGACTCAGTCGTCGGCCGCCGTCGGTGCGTCGACGGCGCCCTCGTGGTGCTTGCGGGCGTGTTCGCGCAGGCGCTCGGAGACGCCGGGGACCTCCTCGGCCGAGACGGGGCCCGCGTCGCGAATCTCGTCGAGCGAGCGGGGGAACTGTCGCAGCGAGTAGTGGAGCGCGATGCCGGCTTTCGCCCCCTCGCCCATGGCGACGGGAATCTGGTTGTGGCCGGGCGTGAGGTCGCCGACGGCGAAGACGCCGTCGACGCTGGTGCGGCCGTGGTCGTCGACGGCGACGGTACCGTCGTCGTTCAGGTCACAGCCGAGCGACTCGGCGAGGCCGTTGTTGTAGTCCGAGCCGTACATCGGGAAGCCGCCCTTGTACTCCCGGCGGGTGCCGTCCTCGAACTCGAAGGCTTCGAGCCAGCCGTCCTCGCCCTTCTCCATGCCCGTGACGTCTTCCTCGACGACGTCGACGGGGTGGGCGCGCAGGCGCTCGTCGGTCTCGTCGCTCCACTCCGGTTCCGCCCCGCGGGTGAGGAGGTCCACCTCGGGCGTGAAGTTGAGCATGATCATGGCGACCTGGGCGGCGCTCTCGCCGGTACCCATCACGAAGACGGGTTCGTCGACGAACATGTAGGCGTCGCAGTGGAGACACCAGTGCAGGCCGCGGCCCGTCCGGGGGAGCGGCGGGTCCGGACGCACGTCCGAGAAGCCCGTGGCGAGGACGACGTGGTCGGCGACGAGTTCGACGTCGGTGCCGACGACGAGGAAGCGGCCGTCGTCCGTGCGCTCGACGTCGGTGACGAGGTCGCGGTGCAGGTCGGCGCCGTAGGACCGGACCTGCTCGGTCGCCGTCTGGAGGAACTCGTTGCCGGAGACGGACTCGGGGACGCCGATGACGTTGTGCGTGTCGAGCATCATCGCGGCGCGGCCGCCGCCGCGGTTGACGACGACGGTGTCGTGACCGAGTCGGGTCGCGTACAGCGCGGCGGTGAGGCCGGCGGGGCCCCCGCCGACGACTGCCACCTGGTACTCCGGGATGTCTGACATGGACGTCGCTTGGAAGGGTACGCACATAATCGTCCGGTCGCGTGTGCGCTGCGTCCGCCCGGTCGGGAAGGGAACCGAGACGACCGCTCGACGAAACACGTTTGCCCGGCGACCCGACTAGAGAGTGTATGACGTTCGACCCCAACCCCGAACTGAGCGAGGCGGAAGTGAGCGAGCGCGTCGACACGGCCATCGCCGAGAACGACGTCGTCCTGTTCATGAAGGGGACGCCGCTGATGCCCCAGTGTGGCTACTCGCGGCGGGCCGTCGGCCTCATCCGCCAGCACCGTGAGGACGTCGCCACCGTGGACGTGCTGGAGGCGCTCGACGCCTACCGCGCCGCGCTGAAGGAGCACAGCGGCTGGGAGACCATCCCCCAGACGTACGTCGAGGGGGAGTTCGTCGGCGGGAGCGACGTCCTCGCGGAACTCGACGAACGGGGGGAACTCGAGGCGACGCTGTCCGGGAAATAGCCACACGTGTGAGCGAGTGACAAAAAGGGCAGAAAATATAAGCTACAAGTCCCTAGAGGGAGGTGACCAGTTCCGGTCGCGGGGACGCAGCAGCCCCAGTTAGCGCATGCTAAGCCCATGACCAGCCACGTATACACTCTTCACTCGACCCTCGAACTGCCACTCGAAGACGTCTATGATTACTTCGAGGATGCCACCCTCCCCGTCGAAATCGCGGACGTAGAGATAACGCGCCGAAACAACACGCTCATCGTGAGTGCCGTCTCGGCCGAGAACAACATCAGCAAGTACACCCCGACGGCGCAGTTGAAAGCGAGCGTCACCGAGAACCGTGTCTACCTCGACGAGGAGGAAGACGAGGAGAGCGGTCCGTTCGGCGGCGGCCCGTCGGGAGCACCACAGTGGGCCGCCTTCGGCCAGCAGCAGGAAGAGGAGATGGAACGACCCTCGGAGCTCGTGGAGTACGCCTGCTTCAAGGGGGACCGAGAGACCGTCCTGCAGAACACCGCCCTCCAGTACCCGATGTTCGAGGTCCTCTGTGACCTCGCCACCGAGTGCGAGAAGGGAACGCTCACCGCCATCACCGCCCGCGACGGCGAACTGCGCGCGACGCGCATCGTCGACGGGGAAGAGCGCGCCGCGACGCTGAAGGTCGTCGAGGACCCGCGCGAGGCCCCCAACGGGAACGGTATCAACTGGCGCGACAACAAGTTCATCAGCTAACGCGTCCGCTGTCCTCCCCTAACGCTTCGACCGTGAGCCGCGGCCACACGCCTCGTACACACCAGCGAGCCCTTCCGAGGCCACAAGCGGTAAGTGGCTGGTAATAATATCTAATTAGCACACATGGCAGACTTCCCGGAGTACCTCGACGTGGACTACGCGGACGGCGAGGGCGAGTCCCCCGAGGACTACCCCGAACTGGAAGACAAGATAGAGAAGGCCATCGAGGTCACGAAGGTCGGCCTCGAGGAGTACGAGAACCCCGCCATCATGTGGACCGGTGGGAAGGACTCGACGCTCACGCTCTACTTCGTGAAGGAGGTCGCGGAGCAGTACGACATCGAACTGCCGCCGACCATCTTCATCGACCACTTCCAGCACTTCGACGAACTCATCGACTTCGTCGAGCACTGGGCCGACGAGTGGGACCTGGAGGTCGTCTTCGCGCGCAACGAGGACGTCGGCGAGTACGTCGACGAGAACGGCCTCACCCCGGGCGACGACATCCCCGTCGACGAACTCAACGACCAGAACCAGCACCACGTGCGGAACATGCTCGAGTACGACGAGGAGACGTTCCCGTTCCTGCTCGACACCTACGTGGGGAACCACCTCCTCAAGACCGTCGCGCTGAACAACGCGCTCGAGGAGTACGACGTCGACGGCATCTTCTCGGGCATCCGCTGGGACGAGCAGGACGCCCGCGCCGAAGAGACGTTCTTCAGCCCGCGTCACGACCCCGAGATCTACCCGCCCCACGACCGCATCCAGCCCATCCTCCAGTTCGAGGAGCGCGCCGTCTGGGACGCCTTCTGGAACTTCGTCGTCCCCGAGTCGGTCGAGGACTACCCCGCCGGGTACGTCCCCGAGAGCTACGACGACCTGCCGAACGACCTCAGCCACGAGGACATCCCGGTCTCGCCGAAGTACTTCGCCGGCTTCCGTTCGCTGGGCAGCGAGGTCTCGACGGACAAGAGCGCCGAGGAACCCGCCTGGCTGCAGGACCTCGAAGGCACGACCGAGCGCGCGGGCCGCGCCCAGGACAAGGAGGACCTGATGGCGCGCCTGCGCGACCTCGGTTACATGTAGACCCACGTTTTACCGCGCTCGCTCGTTGCACTCGCTCGCTGGTAAAACCTGGACGAAAACCCTCCCTCACCCGTGAGAGCCGCCGGCTCTCACGGGTGAGGTCGGTCCGCTCGCTCGCGTGCGCACGCGGCACGCTCGCTCACGGGACAGAAAGGAGGGACGGCCTTCTCGAAACACGGAACGTCCGTCAGCGATAGCGCCGACCTCCGCCAACTACGGCGAGTCGAACGCGTCGCGCAGGTCGTCCGCGATGTGCGCGACCGCCTCGTGGGCGCGGTCGATACCGTCGGCGCCGAGGTTCGTCGCGAAGCCGTGAATCATGTCCTCGTAGTTCTCGTAGCGGACCGCGACGCCGTCGGCGACCAGTCGCTCGGCGTACGCCTTCCCGCCGTCACGTAACGGGTCGAACCCCGCCGTGACGACCGTCGCGGGAGCCACCCCGCCGAGGTCCCCCGCGTTGATGGGGTCGGCGTAGGGGTTGCGCAGGTGGACGTCGCTGCCGTAGTAGCACTCGCGGAACCACTCGAGGTCCTCCTCGTGGAGGACGATACCCGTGTGCGCCTGCGCCGACGGGTGGTCCTCGTCGAGGCCGACGCCGGGGTAGACGAGCACCTGATAGTCGACGGCGGGGCCGTCACGCTCCGCGGCCATCAGCGAGACGACGGCCGCGAGCGCGCCGCCCGCGCTGTCGCCGACGACCGCCAACTGGCCGGTCGAGTCGAGGGCGCCGGGGTGCGCGGCGGCCCACTCGGTCGCCGCGTAGGCGTCCTCGACGGCCGCCGGGAAGGGGTGCTCGGGCGCGAGGCGGTAGTCGACCGCCACGACGACGCAGCCGCTCTCGCGAACGAGGTGTCGACAGAGCAGGTCGTGGCTCTCGAGGCCACCGAAGACGAACCCGCCGCCGTGGAAGAAGACGACCGTCGGAAACGGTCCCGTCCCGTCGGGGCGGTAGATCCGCACCGGGAGGGACCCCGCGGGACCGGGAACCGTCCGGTCCTCTGTCGCCCCGACGGCCGGGGGGTTCCGGTTCTGAAACCAGTCGGTCACGCGCATCAGCAGTCGGAGACGTCGGACGCCGTGCTTTCGGAGGGGGTACAACCGGAGCCGTTCCTGTCGGTCGAGGACGGCTCTCGCCTGCGGGTGAATCTCGGGGGCTTCCACGCAGGACTGTTCCGTTCGTCGAGATATAAACCCCCCACGGTCGGCGAGCGACGAGGGTTTGTGCCGCGTGTTCACACCTCCGCCGCAAGGTAGATAGCCGCGAACGGTGATATCGTCCTCGATGACCACCTTCCCCGACTACCTCTCGCTCGACTACGACGACGGCCGCGAGCAGACCGCGGCCGATTACCCCACGCTGGAGGACAAACTCGGCAAGGCCGTCGAGGTCACCCGCACGGCCCTGGAGCAGTATCGCCGGCCTGCAGTGATGTGGACCGGCGGGAAGGACTCGACGCTCGTCCTCTACGTCGTCCTGCAGGCCGCAGAGGAGTACGGGTTCGACCTCCCACCGGTCGTCTTCATCGACCACTACCAGCACTTCGACGACGTCGTCGCGTTCGTCGAACGCTGGGCAGACGAGTGGGACCTGGACCTCGTCGTCGCGCGCAACGACGACCCCGCGTTCTCCGAGCACACGCCCGGCGAGGACGTGCCGGTCGAGGTCCTCACGGAGGAGAACCGCCGGGAACTCGCCCGCGCGGACCACGACGGCGAGACGTTCCGCTTCGAGGCCGACAGCCTCGGCGGCAACCACCTCCTCAAGACCGTCGCGCTCAACCACGTCGTCGAGGAACACGGCTTCGACGGCATCTTCTCGGGCGTCCGGTGGGACGAACAGGACGCCCGTGCCGACGAGACGTTCTTCAGCCCGCGCCACGACTCGGAGAAGTACCCGCCGCACGACCGCGTCCACTCCATCCTCCAGTTCGACGAACGGGCGGTCTGGGACGCCTTCTGGAGGTTCATCGTCCCCGACACCGTCGAGGGCTGGCCCGAGGGACACGTCCCCCAGGACTACGACGACATGCCCGAGGGGTTCACCGCCGAGGACATCCCCGTCTCCCCGAAGTACTTCGAGGGCTTCCGCTCGCTCGGGACCGAGAAGGGCTCCGCGAAGTCGGCCGACGCCCCGGCGTGGCTCCAGGACCTCGAAGGCACCACCGAACGCGAGGGGCGCGCACAGGACAAGGAGGACCTGATGGCGCGCCTGCGTGACCTCGGTTACATGTAGCGACCTTTTATCCACGAATGGGGCGGCTTCGCCGCCCCACAGGGTAAAAGATCGACCAAAAGCATTCGTCGCTCACTCCGACGCTTCGCGCCGTCGCTCGCTCCTCAGCCCGCTCGTTCGCTTCGCTCACTCGCGGTACAGGACAGTAGCCCGCAACGCACGTTCATCACCTGCCGAGACGTATCGGCGTGCATGGTCAGCTACTTCGAGGAGACACAACGGTTCCGCCAGCCGTGGCTCCTCGCCGTACTGGTCGTCGTCGCGGCGGTCTCGCTCGCCGGTATCGTCCGTCGGGAGGAGGGATGGTGGGCGGCACTCCTCGGTCCGGCCGTCGTCGCGTTCGTCTGGTCGATTCGGTTCCGCACCGAGGTCCGCGACGACGGCGTCTACCTCCGGTTCGCCCCGTTCCACCGCCGCGAACGGGTCGTCCCGTTCGCGGCCCTCGACAGCGTCACGCGCGTCACCTACCGGCCGCTCCGCGACTTCGGCGGGTGGGGTATCCGCAGGGGACGGGAGGGCTGGGCGTACACCACGGACGGGCGAGAGGGCGTTCGCCTGGAGTACGGCGGGGAGACGCTGCTGGTCGGGAGTCGGCGGCCGGAAGAACTGATGCGAGCCATCGAGCGCGCTCGCGGCGCGTGAGCGCGACGTCAGCGGATGGCGCGGTACTCGCCGTGTTTGACGCCGAGGAACATGAACAGGAGGCCGAAGACGACCAGCGCCGGCAGCACCATCATGAGGACCGTCCCGGTCTCCATGACGCCCATCCCGAGCAGGCCGAGCACGCCGATAGCGACGATGAGGACGAAGATACCGATAGTCGATTTCGCGTCGAACTTCATGTGAGTTCGTAGGAGCGCCGCCGGATTAAGCCTTGTTCGGATAGATAAGCGTTGCTCGTCGCTCAGCGAGCGGGCCGGACCGCGTCGGCGAGCGTGACGACGCACCCGAGGAACCAGCCGACGGGGACGGCGAGCGCGAACCACATGGCGACGTGGCCGGCACCCCGCAGGTCGAACGCGTCGCGGAGCACGGCGTTCAGGTCGCCGACGACGAGGACGGTGTCGAGGAGCCAGCGCGCGAGCGTCGTGCTCTCGGGAAGGACGACGCTCGCCAGCGTCGGCGAGGAGAGCGCGGCGACGACCGGCGGGAGGAACAACGCGTTCGTCGCCGCCGGGTACGCGAGCGCGACGGTCGTCGCTCGTCCGCCGACGCGAGTGAAGACGCCCGCCAGCGCGACGCTCACCACGGCGACGACGCTCGCGCTGGCGACGGCGAGGAAGCCGCTCGCGGGGAACTGCACGCGCGCGAGGAGCGTCAGGAGCCCCCAGACGACGGCGGCGAGGACCACCGCACCGCCGATGCCGAGTCGGGTCGTGGTCCCGTCGAGCCGTCGACTCACGGCCCGCGTCCCGAACCCGAGGACGAGCAGGGGGTAGCCGACGAGCAGGGCGACCGACCCGAGCAGGCTCCACGCGCGAAAGAGCGTCCGTCCGCCGGTCGAGCGGGGTCGCCAGTGTCCCATCACCGCGTGGGTCCGCCGGAGTTTCGGGAAGGCTGCCGCCATCCAGAGTCCGTGCAGGCGGGTGGCGTCCGAGCGGACGCCGTCGACGATACCGTGCCGGTCGCGCTCCACAGCCATACTCCGGGCGTTGCACTACGCGACCGTGAGTTTTTCCCCTAACAGTATGTTCCAGAAGTCGATACGAACCGCGCCGAGCGGGT
Source organism: Halomarina ordinaria (assembly GCF_030553305.1). NCBI lineage: Archaea > Methanobacteriati > Methanobacteriota > Halobacteria > Halobacteriales > Natronomonadaceae > Halomarina > Halomarina ordinaria. The sequence continues at coordinate 1,463,440 of NZ_JARRAH010000001.1, forward strand.
CGTTACCAGCTGTCGGGGCTGAACGGCGGGTTGACCTGCCGGTCCTCGCGCTCGATGTCGTCGATGCGCCGGATGTCCTCGTCGTCGAGTTCGAGGGCGAGCGACGCCCAGTTGTCGCTGATGTGGTCCTCGCTCGTCGCCTTGGGGATGGCGGTGACGTCCTTCTCGCGGAGCCACGCGAGGCTCACCTGGGCGGCACTCGCGTCGTGCTTCTCCGCGATGTCCGTGAGCGCGGGGTCGTCGAAGACGGTGCCGCGCGCGAGCGGCGAGTACGCGACCAGTTCGATGCCCTCCTCGTCGCAGTACTCGCGGAGTTCGTCCTGCTGGAGGTTCGGATGCATCTCCACCTGATTGGCGAAGATGGGCGCCTCACAGACCTCCTGAGCGGTTTCGAGGTGCTCGGGCTCGAAGTTGCTCACGCCGATGCGCTCGATGGCCCCCTCGTCCTGGAGGTGCGTGAGCGCGCCGAGCGTGTCGGCCGGGTCGTACTCGCCGGCCGGCCAGTGGACGTACAGCAGGTCGAGGTAGTCGACGCCGAGTTTGTCCATGCTCTCGCGGGTGGACTCGAGGACGTCCTCGGCGGCGAGGTTCTCTATCCACACCTTGGTGGCGAGGAAGACGTCGTCGCGGGCGACGTCGGCGCGCTTGATGCCGTCGCCGACGGCCTTCTCGTTGCCGTAGGCCTGTGCGGTGTCGATGTGGCGGTAGCCCATCTCGAGCGCCGTCGCGACGCTCTCGGTACACTGCTCGGGGTCCTCGTTCTCCCAGGTTCCGAGGCCGAGCATCGGCATGCCGCTCGCGTCGGGCACGTCGGACGGCGTAAGCTGGTGCTGTTGAGCCATACGCGGGACGAGGGGCGAGAGCTCAAAAGTGGTTACGAACCCGGATGCTAGAACCTCGCACGCTGCCGGACGCACGTCGGGGCGAACAGGCGACGCGGGCGGCCCGCGGGGAGTCGCGTCGCGCGACCGCACTCCTCCCCACGGCGGCTGTCAGGACACGACGGGACTGGCCGCGTGTTCGTATGTAAACCTCCGGAGTCGGGTCGGCGTCCGCGTACCGCCCGCCGTGACGGTCGATGGGCGCTCGCCGGGCGACTAGGAGAGCGGGTTCCAGCGGTGGTACGGGTCCGTGAGGCGGTTGCGCGCTATCTTCGCGAGATACCGGAGGTCGCCGAGTTCGAGCAGGCGGGCGATGGAGCGGAACCGTCCGCCGCTCGCGCTCGTCAGCGTCTCGGGCGCGAGTCGGTTGAGGTCGCGGATGAAACCGTCGTAGCGCTCGTTCGGGACGAGGTAGAGCAACTCCGTCATGAGCAGCCGTCGCTGCATGTCCGGCGCGACGCGCTCGTGCCAGAGGTCGTCGTACACCGACATCCGGTCGGCGGAGGTGTCGGGCGTGTCGAGCGTCAGGCAGTGGTCGGCGGTGATGGCCGCGGCGCGTCCGGACTCCATCCCCTGGTGGATGCCCTCCCCCCAGAGCGGGTCGATGGTCGGGACGGTGTCGCCGACGGCCATGAAGTTGTCAGTGCTCAGACGGCCGGGCATCTGGATGTGCGCCGACCCGCGGAGGATGTGGGCGCCCTCCACGGGTTCGGCGTCCGCGAAGCGCGGGTCGGTCTCCCGCCAGTAGTCGAGGTAGTCGTCGATGCGCATCCCGTCGCGGGCGAGTTCCTCGTGGCGCTCGTTCTGGATGTAACAGACGCCGACCTTCGCGGTGTCGCCGCCCGTGTGGAAGATCCACGAGTAGCCGCCGGGCGCGATGTCGTGGTCGAGACGGAGCATCATCGCGCCGTGGAGGTCGGCGTAGTCCTCGTGGTCGAGGTCTAGCCCCTCGAGTTTGTAGTCGATGCCGATGGCCTGGTTCGCGCGGTGGAGGTCACTCACGTCCAGTGCCTTCGCCAGCGGGGCACTCGGGCCGGTCGCGTCGACGACGACGTCGCCGTACACCTCCTCCCCCCCGGCGTACTTCACGCCGACGACCTCGCCGTCCTCCGTGATGGGCGCGGAGACGCGCGACTCGAAGCGCACCTCCGCACCGTGGTCGCGCGCGTCCTCGACGAGCCACTGCTTGAACGCGACGAAGTCGAGGACCGCGCCGGGCTGCGGTTGCTTGTAGTGTCCGTTGGGCGATTCGACGACGACGCTGTCGGTGAACTTCTCGACGAGGCGGTCGGGGACGCCGAAGGCCGTCATCATCGACGGGAACGTGCCCGCGGTCGACTTGTTGCTCTGACGCGGGAACTCCTCCTCGGCCTCGGTTTCGAGGAGGACGACGTCGTAGCCGCGCGCAGCGAGGTCGCGGGCACACTGCCCGCCAGCGGGGCCCGCTCCGGCGATGACGACATCGAAGTGGTCTTTCTCGTCTCCGTTCATACTATGAGAGTCCGTTACCGCCCCTGTCATGCGTTTCGGTTAGCGTCAGCGACCGATGTCAGTCGTCCCTTCCAGTACAGCGCCTCGGAGAGACGGTCCGTCTCGGATGGACATTGTCAGGGTGGAATGGGAGACCCGTGGCGCGAGTGTATCACGATACTCCGCTGGAAGGTAGCGCACTGGTCCTGGTCCCCCAGAATCCTCCGGCTCAAAACGGTGGCCGGAAAGTGCGTGAGGGTGACCCACTAGGCTCCGTCGAGTTCCTTGGCCAACCCGACGATGATGCCTTCGGGACCGCGCACATAACAGAGGCGGTAGACGTCTTCGTACTGGGCGACTTCGCCCACGAGTTCGGCTTCGTGGGAGCGGAGGCGGTCGAGGAGGTCGTCGATGTCGTCGACGGTGAACATGATGCGGCGGATTCCCCGAGTGTTCGCTGCTGGTTCCTCGAATCCGTCGCGGGGGGCCGTGGGCGTGATGAACTTCGAGAGCTCGACGCGGCTGTGGCCGTCGGGGGTCCGCATCATGGCGATGTCGCTCTGGACATTTTCGAGGCCCACGACGCGGCCTGCCCACTCTCCCTCGACGCGCATTTCGCCCTCCAATTGCATACCGAGCTCCGAGAAGAACGCCTTCGCAGCTTCGAGGTCCTCGACCACGATGAGGACGTTGTCCATCCGCTTGATCGCCATAGTTCGAGCAAGCTAGGTGAGAGGTGCGCAAATAGACGTCGCTGGCGGGGGAAGCGTGGCGGGACGTTTCGTCGCGACTGTCGACCGGTCCCGTTCGATCGGGCAGTGCTGGTCCCAGGCGTTCCTCACGGCTACTCACAGGTCCGGGCACAGTTGATACACTCACGCGCTCTGTCTCGCAAATCCGGCAATCGATGTGATCGGTTCCTTTCACACCGATTCGGAGTGACTCAGCTGGTAGACCCGTGCCGCGAGTGTATCGATGACGTCACTATCGATAGTTCATAGCTCCGGAAAGATGGCTCTCGCCGACTCTTTCGCCCCAATCTCGACTCAATTCTACCAGTCTGATGGGCTTTCGGGGTCAGTTGGCGATAATACACTCTGTAGACGAACGAGACTGGTGCCGACCTAACCTCCCCACACACCCGTCGGCAGTGAAACCTGCGCTCAATCCACCTCTGTCGGTTGGTTCGTGAAACAGTCGCAGGAGAACGTTTGGTCATCGGTGTTAACACGATAGAGAGCTATCCTTCGGCTCATGTCGGAAACTGATGGAGAAGTAGACTGGGGAAACGCGTCGATTCTCGATAGAGGGGGCTCTTTGCTCCATTACTGGACGGTTGGCCCCGAGGACGCGCCAGTAGTCGTGCTGACACATGGGGCCACGATGGACCACCATCTGTTTGATGAACAACTCGAACCGTTGCTTAAGGCCGGTTACCGGGTACTGGGCTGGGATATGCGAGGACACGGAGTATCGAAGCCCATCGGTGTGGGGTTCAGTCTCTCTACTGTTGTCGACGATCTAGTAGCGATTCTCGACGAAATCGACGTGAGGACGGTAACAGCCGTCGGGCAGTCACTCGGTGGCTACGTCGCGCAAGAGCTGTTGTTCCGGTATCCGGAACGAGTCGACGCGCTTGTGATAATCGGAGCGACAGATGTCACACGAATCCCACCGCGTTTGGAGAATCTTGCGCTCAAACTCTCACCATACCTGTTCACAGTCTGGCCGTACCGGCATTTGAAAAAGACTATCGCTGAAAACACGGCGGAGACCGAACGTGCAAAACGCTATGCCTACCGTGCAGCGAGCCAGCTTTCGAAGAAAGAGTTCGTGACCGTCTGGAAGGCGGTCTCTGGGGCCCTCCATTCAGAGCCCGGATACACCATCCAGAGACCGTTCTTGTTGACACATGGAGACAACGACCGGACCGGGACGGTTGCTCGCGACGCACCCTTATGGGCCGAGAAAGAACCGAACTGCCGATACGAAGTGATACCTGACGCCGGACACAATGCAAACGACGACAATCCACAGTATTTCAACGAGGAGATGCTAGACTTCCTCGGAACGGTTCAGTGAGCCCACGTGTGGTGAACGCCCGGTTTACTCTGCCTCCAAACACGAATTCGTGACACCGGTCCGTATGCACTCTTTGTTCTGATAGACTCACGCTCTCCATCTAACAGCTGAATCACGAGGAGAGACTGGAAAGACCGATTCGGCAAAACAGACTGGCGTCCGCGCGAGCGACGCGAGCGCGGTTCCCCGAGTTCGAGCGCGGCGCGCTCGAACTCGGCCCTTTTTCGTCCAGGTTTTTGCAAGCGGGGGTCGCGCTTCGCGCCCCCCCCCGCAGTAAAAACGTGGGTGGCTAGTAGAACTCCCGCACCAGGTCCATCGCGTCGTCGGGCGCGCCCGAGGGGATGTCCGAGAGGTCCTCGGTCAGGCCCATGCGCTCGTTGTAGGGCACCGACTCGTCGTCGCGGTAGATGACGCCCTGGTACTCCTTCTCGGAGTCGAGGATGACCTCGGTGGCCTGGTCGTAGTCCGTCTCGTCGTAGTCCTCGTCCTCACCGAGGTCCACGAGCGAGTCGCGGAAGTAGTCGTAGGTGTCGACGTCGTTGAACGTGACACACGGCGAGTAGACGTTGACGAAGCCGAAGCCGGGGTGTTCGATGGCCTCCTGGACGATCTGTGCGTGGCGCTGGGCGTCCGAGGAGAACGACTGGGCGATGAACGACCCGCCGGCGGCGAGCGCCAGCGCGAGCGGGTTGACCGGCGACTGGTGGGTGCCGTCGGGACTCGTGGAGGTCTCGAAGTCCTCGCGGCTGGTGGGCGAGAACTGCCCCTTCGTCAGCCCGTAGATGCGGTTGTCCATGACGACGTACGTCATGTCCATGTTGCGCCGGACGGCGTGGACGAAGTGGCCGGCCCCGATGGAGTAGCCGTCGCCGTCGCCGCCGGCGACCATCACTTCGAGGTTGGGGTTGGCCGCCTTCACGCCGATGCCGACGGGGAGGGCGCGACCGTGGACGCCGTGCAGCGCGTAGCTGTGCATGTACGTCCCGATCTTGCCCGAACAGCCGATACCCGCGACGACGAACGTGTTGTCGGGGTCGTTGCCCGTGTTGGCGAGGGCTTTCATCATGCCGTTCATCGTCCCGAAGTCGCCGCAGCCGGGACACCACGTGGGTTGCTTGTCGGATTTGAAGTCTGTGAACCTGACTTGGGAACTCATGCCGTCACCTCCGCGCTCTCGCCGAGCGCGCGTTTCACGTCGTCGGCCAGTTCGTCCGCCTTGAACCGGACGCCGTTGTACTTGTTGATGCGCTTGACGCGGGTAAGTGCGTCGTGCTCGATGACGTCCGCGAGCTGACCCGTCGCGTTACACTCGACGACGATGACCTCCTCGGCGGCCTCGATGTCCGCGCTCAGGTCCGCGCGGGGGAACAGGTAGGGTATCGAGAGGAAGCGGACGGAGACGTCCTCCTCCTCCAGGAAGCCCATCGCCTCGCGCATCGCACCCTCGTTCGACCCCCACGAGACGACGAGCGTGTCCGCGTCCTCGTCGCCGAACTCGCGGGGCGACCAGTCCTCGCGTTCGCGCGCGGTCTCGACCTTCCGGGTGCGCTTCTCGACCTGCTCTATACGGACGTCGGTGTCCTCCGTACGGCGGCCGAGCGCGTCGTGTTCGAGGCCCGTCGTCATGTGCGCGCCGCCGGCCATCCCGGGGAACGCGCGCGGGCTGACGCCGTCCTCGGTGGCGAGGTGGGGCTGGAACTGGCCCTTCTCGTTCGACCACTCGTCGATGGCGTCCTCGGAGACGACGTTGCCGCGGTCGATCTCGACCGCGTCCATGTCGAACTCCTCGGGCGGGAACGTCTGTTCCGTGACCGCGAGCGCGAGGTCCGAGGCGAGGTAGACGGGCGTCTGGTACTTCTCGGCGAGGTTGAACGCCTCGACCGCCTTGTGGAAGCACTCGCTGACGGTGGTCGGGGCGAGGACGAACCGCGGTATCTCGCCGTGCCCGCCGTACAGGAGCATGTTGAGGTCGCCCTGCTCCTGTTTGGTCGGCATCCCGGTGGAGGGGCCGGAGCGCATCACGTCGACGATGACCAGGGGCGTCTCGGTCGTCGCGACGAGTCCGAACGTCTCGGTCATCAGGTCGATGCCCGGCCCGGAGGTGGCGGTCATCGCGCGCGCGCCGGCGCGGGCGGCGCCGAGCGCCATGTTGATGGCCGACAGTTCGTCCTCGGCCTGGATGACGGTCCCGCCGTAGCGCTCGATACGCCCGGTGAGGTACTCCATCACGTTCGTCGCGGGGGTGATGGGGTAGCCCGAGTAGAACCGACAGCCGGCGGCCAGCGCGCCCATCCCGATGGCCTCGTCGCCGTTGAGCAGGACGTAGTCGTTGTCGGTCGTCTCGAGGTCGTAGTCGAACTCGTGGTCGTAGTGCTCCTGGACGTACTCCTGCCCGAGTTCCGCGGCCCGCTTGTTGTTCTCGACGATGGCCTCGCCCTTGCCGCCGAAGCGCTTCTCCAGCGACTCGGCGAGGTTGTCGATGGGGAAGGCGGCGACCTCGCAGGCGGCGCCCAGCGCGACGACGTTGCGCATGATGGCGCCGCCGGCGTCCTCGGCGAGGCTCTTCAGGGGGACGTCGAGGCCGATCATCCCCTCGGGAATCTCGAGGTCCTGCATCGTCGTCCGCTCGCCGTCGTAGATGATGACGGACCCCTCGTGGAGTTCGTCCATGTTCTCGTCGACGGTCCGCTGGGTCAGCGCGATGAGCACGTCGAGGCGGTCGACGACGCTCTCGACGCGGTCGACGGACGTCCGGACCTTGTAGGCGGTGTATCCCCCTCGGATTCGGGAGGCGAAGTCCTTCGAGGTGAAGACGTGTCGACCCGCTCGGGAGAGCGCCTGGGCGAAAATCTTCCCAGTTGAGTCGATACCATCGCCGGCTTCGCCGCCGATGGCCCAGTTGAGGTCGTCGGGCATGCTACGCAGGGCTACCCTTCCACACCGCAAAAGGCTTCTGAATAGCGTATGCTCGTCCAGTCGCCGGGACCGAAAGTGCCTTCGAACCGGACGAACGCACACTCCCTATGGACCAGACAGACGTGACCGTCGCTGCCGTCCGCGAGGTGGGCACGAACGCCCTCGCAATCGACTTCGAGACCCCCACGGGCTTCGACGCCCAGCCCGGCCAGTTCGTGCGCCTCAGCGCCCTCGTCGGTGAGGAGGAGGTCTCGCGGTTCTACACCGTCTCCTCGCCGGAGGTGGGCGAGACCTTCGAGGTGACGCTCACCGTCGACCCCGAGGGGGAGTTCGGGACCTACCTCGCCTCGCTCGCGCCGGGCGACGCGGTCAGCCTCGCCGGCCCCTTCGGCGACGCCCACTACGAGGGCGAGGAACGCACGTTCGTCCTCGCGGGCGGACCGGGCGTCGGCCCCGCCGTCGCCATCGCCGAACGGACCCTCGACGACGGCGGCGACGCAACCGTCGTCTACCGCGACGACGACCCCATCCACGGCGAGCGTCTCGCGGCGCTGGCCGAGCGCGGCGTCCCCGTCGCTATCCTCGAGGGGGAGGAGTCGCTCGACGCGTCGCTGGAGGAGGCCGACGACGACGGACAGGTGTTCGTCTACGGCTTCGCCCCGTTCATCGACGACGCGCGCGACGCGCTCGACCGGGCGGGCTACGACGTCGAGGCGGCGAAACTGGAGAGCTTCGGCCCCGAACCCGGCGCGGAGTAGTCGGCGGTTCGAACGCGTCGAGTCGAGTCGCCGACCGGCGACGGTCCGATTCCACGCCGGTCGATATCGACGAGGAGGCGGTCGAACCACGACGGACGTGCCTGCGCACCGACGAGCGATTCCGACACCGACGGACGACCCCGACGCTCGAGTCCGTGCCCCGGGTGAGGCGAACGCGACCGCGAGAGGACGGCGAGAGCAGGCGCACCGGTCCGGCCGCACGCGCCGCCGGCACGCGCGGTTCCGAGGGTCTAGTGTTGGACGAACTCGACCAGGATACCCCCGGTCGACTTCGGGTGGAGGAACGCCACGTCGTGGCCCCAGGCACCCGGACGAGGCTCCTCGTCGATGCACTCGACGTCCATCGTCTTCGCGCGCGCGAGCGCCGCCTCGATGTCGGACGTGGTCAGCGCGAGGTGGTGGATGCCCGGGCCGTTGCGGTCGAGGTAGCGCGCGATGGTCCCCTCGCCGGTCGGTTCGAGCAACTCGAAGTAGCTGTCGCCGAACTCGAGGAAGAGGACGTGGAGGTCGCCGAACTGCTCCTCGTGGGCGACGCGCGTCCGGAACAGCTCGCAGTAGGTCTCGGCGAGGCCGGCGGCGTCGTCGGTCGCGATGCCGGCGTGGTCGAAGTGCATACGCGGGCGTCGACCGGCGGGGACGAAACAGTCCCGGTTCGTGTCGTCGCACCGTGCATTCACAGGCAAGCAGTCGTTCTTTGACGCACGCACGAGCACGCATTCGGGAATGACTCCTACGGCAGTCATATCGGGGGTATCGGGGCGACGAACGGGGGCGCGAGGCGGGGACGGATGGTCTCGCTGACCGACCCGCTGATACTGACGATGGCGGGGTACGCCGTCGCGACCCTCCTCATCGCGTGGTGGGGCGGGCGCGGCGCGGGGTCGGGCTACCTCGAGTTCACGCTCGCGGGCCGGAACCTCGGTCTGCCGGTGTACATGATGACGTACTTCGCGACGTTCGCCGGCGGGGGCCTCACGATGGGGATCGCTCAGCAGGCGTTCACCGACGGCGTCAGCGCCCAGTGGTACGCGATGGCCCAGGGGCTGGCGTGGATGACCATCACCGTCCTCATCGGCTTCCTCTACTCCTTCGACGTGGTGAGCGTCCCCGAACTCCTCGGGCGCGTCTTCGGCGACTACACGAAGTACTTCGCGGCTATCTTCACCGTCGTCGGACAGGTGGCGCTGACGACGGGCCAGACCATCGGGATGGCCTCCATCATCGCCACCGTCACGGACATCCCCCTGAGCGTCGCGTTCTGGGCCAGCGTCGTCGTCTTCATCGCCATCACGCTCTACGGGGGGATGGGGTCGGTCGCGTGGGCCGACACGCTCCACGGCGTGCTCATCATCGTCGGGATGTTCGTCGCCATCCCCGTCGCCGTGCTGAACGTCGGCGGCGTCGACGCCATCGCCGCGAACGTGCCCGCCGGCCACACCAACTGGTTCGGCGTCGGACTGGTGCAGATCGGCTCGTGGTACCTGATGTACCTCACCGTCGCCGGCGCCCAGCAGCAGATGCTCCAGCGGACCTGGTCGGCGCGCAGCAAGCGGGTGGCGATGTTCGGGACGTTCCTGGCGGGGGTGGTCATCACGGGGTACGGTGTCCTCACTGCGGCCGCGGGGATGATCGCGAACGCCCAGGGCGCGCAGATAGAGTCGTCGATGGCGTTCGCGTGGACGCTGACGAACACGCTCCCGCCGGTCGTCGCCGGCCTCCTGCTGGCGGCCGCCGTCGGGTCGGTGATGAGCGGGGCCGACTCGTTCCTGCTCGCCGGCGCGACCACGTTCGTCAACGACCTCTACATCCCGCTTCGCGGCGGGCGGGCGGGCCTCTCCGACGCCCACCTCGTGGCCGTGACGCGCGCGACAATCCTCGCGTTCGGCCTGACGGCGGCCGTCATCGCGTTCAGCGGCATCGAGATAATCACCATCAACACCCTCGGCATGGGCATCATGTCGGTGCTGTTCGCCGGCATCCTCAGCATGCTCTGGGACGGGACGACCCGCGAGGCGGGTCTTCCCGGCTTCGTCGTCGGCGGGGTCGTGTTCGTCGTCTGGGCGTTCGTCCTCGGCGAACCGGCACTGTTCGGGGAGGGGCCGCTCGAATCGGCCGTCCCCGCGACGGCCGCCGCGCTGGTGACCATCCTCGGGTTGAGCGCCCTGGGCTACGGCGAGACGTTCGACCTCGGGACCGTCCGCGACCGGGCGCGCGCCGACAAGGAGGCGGCCCGGGAACAGCGCGTCAGCTACAGCAACGACTGAGCGGGCGGGCGGTGGGAGAACCGGCACGGGGGTAGTCGCTGGGGGCGGGACCGTCAGAGGCCGGGGTTGTACTCGCCGAAGACGTCGCGCATCGCGTCGCAGACCTCGCCCGTCGTCGCGTAGGCCTTCACCGCGTCGACGATGTAGGGCATGACGTTCTCGCCGTCGTCCGCGGCGGTCCGGAGGGCGTCGAGGGCCGCCTCGACCTCCTCCTCGTCGCGCCGGTCCTTGACGGAGGCGAGGCGCTCGCGCTGGCGGCGCTGGTTCTCCTCGCTCACCTCCTCGATGTCCTCCTCGGGTTCCTCGTCGGTCTCGAAGGCGTTGACGCCGACGATGAGACGCTCCTCCTCGTCGATCTCGCGCTGGCGCTCGAAGGCGACGTCCTGAATCTGGCGCTGGACCCACTGCTCCTCGATGGACCGGCGCATCCCGCCGCGCTCGTCGACCTCCTCGATGAGGTCGAACGCCTCCGCTTCGAGGTCGTCCGTGAGCGACTCGATGTAGTAACTCCCCGCCAGCGGGTCGGCGGTGTCGGCCGCGCCGGACTCGTGGGCGAGTATCTGCTGGGTCCGGAGCGCCGTCCGGACCGACTTCTCCGTGGGGAGGCTGAGCGCCTCGTCCTTCCCGTTGGTGTGGAGGCTCTGGGTGCCGCCGAGGACCGCCGCGAGCGCCTGGTAGGCGACCCGGACGACGTTGTTCTCGACCTGCTGGGCGGTGAGCGTCGACCCGGCGGTCTGGGTGTGGAACTTCAACTGCTTCGACTTGGGGTCCTCGGCACCGAAGCGCTCCTCCATTATCGTGTACCACATCCGCCGGGCGGCGCGGAACTTCGCCACCTCCTCCAAGATGTTGTTGTGGGCGTTGAAGAAGAACGAGAGCTGGGGGGCGAAGTCGTCGACGTCGAGGCCCGCCTCGACGGCCGCCTCGACGTACTCGATACCGTCGGCGAGCGTGAAGGCGAGTTCCTGGGCCGCGGAGGAGCCGGCCTCGCGGATGTGGTAGCCGGAGATGGAGATGGTGTTGAAACTGGGTACCTCCTCGGCGCAGAACTCGAAGATGTCGGTGATGATACGCATCGACGGCTCCGGCGGGAAGATGTAGGTGTTGCGCGCGATGTACTCCTTGAGTACGTCGTTCTGGATGGTCCCCCGCAACTCCTCGCGGTCGACGCCCTGGCGGTCGCCGACGGCGATGTACATCGCCAGCAGGACCGACGCGGGCGCGTTGATGGTCATGCTCGTCGAGACCTCGTCGAGCGGGATGCCGTCGAAGACCGTCTCCATGTCGTACAGCGAGTCGATGGCGACGCCCGACTTCCCCACCTCGCCGGCGGCCATGCCGTCGTCGGAGTCGTAGCCCATCTGCGTCGGCAGGTCGAACGCCATCGAGAGGCCGGTCTGGCCCTGGTCGAGCAGGTAGTGGAAGCGCTCGTTGGTCTCCTCGGACGTGCCGAAGCCGGCGTACTGGCGCATCGTCCACAGCCGACCGCGGTACATCGTCGGGTAGACCCCCCGGGTGAACGGCTCCTCGCCGGGGAAGCCGAGGTCGGACTCGTAGTCCTGCTCGGCCACGTCGTCGGGCGTGTAGAGGGGCTCGACGGTGGTCCCCTCCGTGTCGGTGGTGAACTCCTCCTTTCGCTCCCCGAAGCGCTCTACGGTGGGTGCACGCGTCTCCGCCTCCCACTCCTCCCGGCGCTCGCGTATCCGCCGGAGGTCGTCCTCGTCGAACATGCCTCGACCGTGGCGACGTGCGGGCTTAATACTTAGCGGGACGCCAGCGCGTCACACCCGCGTCGCGTCCGGGACGCCGCCGGCTCGCGCCCACCCCGGCCCGCGCTCAGCGGCCGGTGTCGTACTTGTAGGTGGCCGACTCGGGGTCGATGCCGAAGTCCTCGGCGTCCTCCTCGGGGGTCGTCTCGCCCCGCTCGGCCGCCGTCTTGAACCGCTCGCGCAGGCGCTCGGGCATCCGGAAGCGGTCGACGTCGAGGTGGAGCGCGACGACCGGGTCCTCGCGCGCGTCGCGCTTCTCCGCGTGGCGTTCCCGCAGCGAGTCCGGGAGGGTGTCGGCCTCGACGGCGCGGAAGCCGAACTGCGTGAAGTAGTTCGGCTGGTCCGTGAGGACGTACACCGACTCGAAGTCGCGGTCGGCGGCCGTCGAGACGAGGCGCTCGACGACGTGGGCGGCGACGCCCTGCCCGCGCCAGCCGTCGAGGACCCCGATGCTCGTCACCTCGCAGTAGTCGCCCGCCGCCGACCGACGGCCGCTGGCGCTCCGGGGGGCGTCGCCGTCCTCGTTGTGTATCCGGATGCGGCCGAACCCCGCGCGTGCGTTCGACTCCTCGTCGATGGCGATGACGTAGTCGCGCGAGCGAAACGCCCGGTCGTCGAGGTCCATCGCTTCGATGTGGTCCAGCAGCCAGACCTCCTCTCGGTTTTTGGCGTCCCGGACGTACATGCGTACTCGTTGCTCGCCCGGCGGCAAAAGGGTTTACCGAAGCGGGGTGCGCGAACCATCGGCCGCCCGCGGCCGACGCGCCGACCGGCGCGAACGAGAGCGCCCGGCCCGCAGTAACCTACTTGCCCCCGGCGGTAACACACACGCCCATGAGCGGCCTGCCCGACCTCGACGAGGTGGTCTACGAACCGTCGGCGGAGACGGTCGAATCGACGAACGTCGCCGCGTTCATGCGCGAGTTCGACATCGACACCCACGACGACCTCGTCGAGCGGTGTCGCGACGTCGAGTGGTTCTGGGACGTCCTGCCCGACTACCTCGGTATCGACTGGTACGAGGCGTACGACGCCGTGCGCGACGACAGCGAGGGGCCGCAGTTCACGGAGTGGTACGTCGGCGGGCGACTGAACGCCGCGCACAACACCGTCGACCGCCACGCCGCCGTCGACAGCGCGACGCGAAACACGGTCGCCACCATCTGGGAGGGCGAGGGCGGCGAGGTGCGCGAGGTGACCTACCACGAACTCGCTCGTCGGTCGAACCAGGTGGCGAACTACCTCGTCGAGCGCGGCGTCGAGAAGGGCGACACGGTGGGCCTCTACATGCCGATGGTCCCCGAGGTGGTGAGCATCCTCTACGGCTGTTTCAAGGTAGGTGCGGTCGCCGTCCCCATCTTCTCGGGGTTCGGCGTCGACGCCACCGCGACGCGCATCGCCGACTCGGAGTGCTCGGTGCTGTTCACCGGCGACGGCTTCCTCCGCCGGGGCAAGGAGGTGCTGCTGAAGGGTACCGCCGACGAGGCCATCGCGGAGGCCGGCTTCGTCGAGCACACCGTCGTCTACGACCGCCTCGGCGCGGACGTCCCGTGGGACGACGGGCGCGACGAACGCTGGGACGAGGTAATCGAGACGCGGGACGACGCCTTCGACACCGTCGAACTCGACGCGAGCGACGAGTCATTGCTGCTCTACTCCTCGGGGACGACCGGCAAACCGAAGGGCATCGTCCACACCCACGCGGGGGTCCTCCTCCAGACGGCCAAGGAGGTCCACTTCGGCTTCGACCGGAAGCCGGGCGACCGCTTCTTCTGGGTGAGCGACATCGGCTGGATGATGGGCCCGTGGACGCTCATCGGGAACCACACCTTCGGGGGGACGGTGTTCATGTACGAGGGCGCGCCCGACCACCCACGGCCGGACCGGTTCTGGGAGATGATCGACCGACACAGGCTCACCCAGTTCGGCATCTCGCCGACCGCCATCCGCGCGCTGCGGAAGCACGGCGACGAGTGGGTCGAGGGGTACGACCTCTCCTCGCTCCGCCTGCTCGGGAGCACGGGCGAACCGTGGGACCCCGAGTCGTGGCTGTGGTTCTACGAGCACGTCGGGAACGGGGAGATTCCCATCATCAACATCTCCGGCGGGACCGAGATATGCGGCTGCTTCCTCATGCCCCTGCCGGGGATGCCCCTGAAGCCCTGTACGCTCGGCAAGCCCGGCCTCGGCATGGACGTCGACATCGTGAACGCGGCCGGCGAGTCGGTCGCCGACGACCACGAGCGGGGCTTCCTCGTCGCGCGCGACTCCTGTCCGAGCATGACCAAGTCACTGTGGTCGGGCGACGAGCGCTACCTGGACACCTACTGGTCGACGTTCGAGGACCCGCCGATGTGGGACCACGGCGACTGGGCCCAGCAGGACGAGGACGGGTTCTGGTTCCTCCACGGCCGCGCGGACGACGCGCTCAACGTCGCCGGCCGGAAGGTCGGCCCCGCCGAGGTCGAGGGGGCGCTCATCGACCACCCGAGCGTCAACCAGGCGGCCGCCATCGGCGCGCCCGACGACACCACCGGCACCGCCGTCGTCGCCTACGTCATCCTGGAGGAGGGGGTCGAGGAGACCGCCGACCTCCGCGACGCCCTGCGCGCGCAGGTGGGCGAGGAACTGGGCAAGCCGTTCCGCCCGCGCGAGGTGCTGTTCGTCGACGAGTTCCCCAAGACCCAGTCGGGGAAGATAATCAGGCGGGCCATCCAGGCGACCTACACCGGCGAGGACCTCGGGGACATGAGCAGCATCGAGAACCCCGAGGCCCTGGAGGAAGTCGAGGACGCCCGCTAGTCAGAGGACGCCCCGGAGCCGACCGGCCCCCTCGATACAGGCCGCACCGGCCAGGCCGACGGCGCCGACGACGAGGAAGACGGGGAGGTAGCTCCCGAACGTCTCGTAGCCGACGCTGGCGAGCGGCGAGGCGAACAGCCCGGCGACCCCGAAGGCGAGCGAGACGATGCCGTAGAGCGCGCCGAGTTGCTCGGCGCCGAAGAGGTCGGCCACGAGCGGCGAGAGCAGCGCGCCGTTACCCCCGTAACCGATGCCGAAGCAGGTGGCGACGGCGAGGAGTCCGACCGGGCCGCCCGCGAACGGGAGCGCGAGCAACGAGACGCCCATCAGCGACGACGACACGACGAACACCCGGACGCGGCCGACCCGGTCGGCGCCGAAGCCGATGCCGAGGCGGGCGGCGCTCGTGGTGAAGCCGATGACGCTGAGCGCGAGGACCCCCGCCCACCGCGCGCCGAGGTCGCCGGCGAAGGGGACGGCGTGATTGACGAGGACGAACAGCGGCGCGTAGATGAGCGTCCAGCCGAGGACGACCAGCGCGAACGGGAGCGACCGGACCGTCTCGCGGACGCCCCCGATGGGTTCCACGCCGCCGTCGAGGGCGGGGCGGCCTGCGCGCTCCGCCGACGCCGACTCCCCGGGGAACTCGTGGCTCCGGTCGGCGCCGACCGACCCCGGCGAGTCGGCGAGGAACAGGACCGCGAGGAGGAGGAGCGCGGTGAGCACGACCGCGAGCGTCCGGAACGCCCCGCGCCAGCCGTAGCGGGCGATGAGTTCGGCGGAGCCGGGCGCGATGAGCAGCATCCCGACGCCGAGGCCGGCGCTCGCGAACCCGGTCGCCGTCCCCCGGCGTCGGCGGAACCAGTGGGGGACGACGGCGTAGGCGACGAGGTAGAGACAGCCCATCCCGACGCCGGTGACGAGGCCGTAGGTCGCCACGAGCACCGGGTACGAGGCACTCAGCCCGGTGCCGTAGAGGCCGCCGCCGAGCAGGAGGGTGCCGAGCAGGAGGATTCGGCGGGGGCCGAAGCGGTCGAGCGCCCCGCCGAGGAGGGCGGCGCCGGCGTAGATGGCGAACGTCTGGACGCCGAAGACGAGCGAGATGCGCGCCGGCGAGGCGTCGAACGCGCCGAGCAGGGCGTCGAAGAACACGCTGAAGGAGTAGGTCATCCCGAACATGATGCCCGAGGAGACGAAGCAGCACGCCGCGACGACCCACCCGTAGTAGACGCGCTTCGCGAGACGGGAACGCACGCCGTACACCAGCGCGGGGGGAGCACGAAAAGGTTTGGGCCACCGACACGCGCTGCCTCGAATCGCCCGACGGAGGCGGCCAACACCCTACGTCGTGTCGGAAGTTCTTTTACGTGGTAGCAAGACTCGTGGCCCAGGGTACGATTAACCATGGCAATTACGAGCCCGATACGGCGGATGGGGGAGAAGTTCGCTGACTGGTCGATGAAGTACATGCCGGACCCGTACGTGTTCGTCATCGTCCTCACCGTCCTCGCGTTCCTCGGGGCGCTGCCGTTCCAGATGCAGGAGTCGGAGACGGCGCTGGGCGCCGTAGGGGGTGTCTTCGACGCCTGGTACGGCGGCGTCTGGACGTTCCTGACGTTCATGGCGCAGTTCGCCGTCATCCTGATGACCGGCGACGCCATCGCGAAGTCGCCGGCGGTCACCCGACTGCTCGAACGCATCGCCGGCCTGCCCACCTCTCGGAAGACGGCCGTCGCGTTCACCTCCTTCACGGCGATGGCGGCGGCGCTCATCTCGTGGGGGCTGGGGCTCATCGTCGGCGCGGTGATGGCCCGGCAGGTGACCTACCAGGGCCAGAAGAACGGGTTGGACCTCCACTACCCGCTGGTGGCCGCCGCGGGCTACACGGGGCTGATGATATGGCACTCCGGCATCACGAGTTCCTCGGGGCTGTTCATGGCCTCGCTGACCGAGGACGACGAGGCGTTCCTCCAGTACACGCCCGAGGGCATCCCCGTCACGGAGACCATCGGGAGCATGGCGAACCTCTCGACGGTTGCGCTGCTCCTGATATTCGTCCCGCTGGTGATGGCCGCGCTCCACCCGCGCGACGGCGACACGATTCGCGGCCTGCCCGACTCCGTGATGGAGGAGATGGCACCCTCCTCGGGCGTCGCGCCGGACGGCGGCGAGACGGCCGTCGGCGACCCCGTCGAACCGTCGGTCACCGAGCGCCTGACGCCCGCCGACCGCCTGAACACCTCCGTGCTGCTGACGGTGCTCATCGCCGTCTTCCCCGCGTACTACTTCATCAACTCGTGGTTCCTCAGCGGGGAGGGCCTCGCCGGCCTCTCGCTCAACAGCATCAACGCCTTCTTCCTGTTCAGCGCCATCGTCCTCTGGAAGACGCCGATGGGCGTCGTCGAGCAGATGGAGGACTCCGTGAAGAACGTCTCCGGCATCATCTTCCAGTTCCCGTTCTACGCCGGCATCTCCGGAATCGTCACCGGGACGGCGCTGGGACTCGCCATCGCGAACTTCTTCGCCAGCATCTCGACGCCGCTGACGTGGCCCGTCCTCGGCCTCATCAGCACCGGCCTCGTCAACATCTTCGTCCCCTCGGGCGGCGGGCAGTGGGCCGCGCAGGGACCCATCCTCCTCGAGACCACCCAACAGCTCGGTATGCCGCTGTCGACGGCGGTCATCCTCGAGATGATGGGCGACCAGTTGACGAACATGGTACAGCCGTTCTGGGCACTGCCGCTGCTCGCGCTCGCCGACCTCCGCGCCCGCGACATCATCGGCTACTCGACGGTGGCGATGCTCGTTGGCTTCGTCATCATGGCCGTCACGCTGACCGTCTTCCTCGGGCTCCCGTACGCCTGAGGTCGGTCGCGCCCCGCCTTCTCGTGCCTCGCTCTCCGCTCACGCCGACCCGTCGAGGACGTCCTCCGGCGAGCAGCACATCGCCTCCGGCGCGTCGTCCGTCGCCACGGCGAGCGTCCCCCGCGCCTCGTCGTCGGGGAAGAGCGTCGCCGCGCCGGCGAGGAGCGGCGCGACGAGCCCGACGACGACCGTCCCCGGGTCGGAGAGCGACGCGCGGACGGCGACGCGGCTCGTAGCGTCCAGCGACCACTCCTCGACGACCGACCGGGCGGCCGCGAGGACCTGTCGATGGGTGTACTCCTCGTCCCCGTCGGTCAGAAGGGGAGTTTCGGGAGCGACCACGTCCGGCGGTTCCGTCGGGTTCTCGCTCCAGACGTCGCGCTCGAAGTACGAGACGCTCGGGTCGTCCGGGGGGGCGCCGTAGACGACGCACTGCGTCGCCGCGTCGGGGTCGGACGCCGCCAGTCGGTCGGCGGGCGCGACGAGCGCGCGGGCCTCCGGCGCTCGTTCCCCGGGCGGGAGAACGCGGACGGTCGCGCCCAGCAGTGCCGCGCCGTGGACCGAGAGGACCGCCTCCGGAACGGGGTCGGCCACGACGGCGACCACGGTTCCCTCGCGGACGCCGAGGTGGCGCAGGAAGTTGCCCGTCTTCCAGGCGTTCGTCAGCAGGCGGTGGTAGTCGTACGCCCGGTCGAGCGCGGGGGCGAGCAGCGCGGGCGCGTCGCTCCGGCGCTCGCGCGCGAGCAGGTCACCGAGCACCCGCGGTGCCTGGTCGTCCATGCCCGTCGTTCGCGTCGGGCGGACAAAACCGGGTCGATGAACACCCGGGACGCGATGGTGTGGTGCCCCGGTCGAACGGGAGCGCGTCGCCGGTCGCTGTCGAGTGCGACCGTTACGCCCCGTCGGCACACGCTCGGCGACTGCTGTTGGGTGTGACCGGGGAGCGGCCCTCAGAAGGAGTTCTTCAGTTTCTCGAAGAACCCTTCCTTCACGTCCACCTCCTCGCCGCCGGCCTCGGCGAAGGCGGCGAGCGCCTCGCGCTGTGCCTCGTTGAGTTGGTCGGGCGTGACGACCTGGACCTGCACGAAGAGGTCGCCGTGGCCCCGGCGCTGGAGGCGCGGCATCCCCTTCCCCTGCAGGCGGAAGGTCTCGCCGCTCTGGGTCCCCGAGGGGACGTCCATCGACACCGTGCCGCCGAGCGTCTCGACGTCGACTTCGTCGCCGAAGACGGCCTGCGGGAACGACAGCGGGAGGCGATGGAGCAGGTCGTCGCCGTCGCGTTCGAAGTCGGGGTGGGGTTCGACGGTTATCTCGACGAGCAGGTCGCCCTTCGGGCCGCCCCCCTCGCCGGGCGCGCCCTCGCCGCTCATCCGGAGGGTCTGGCCGTCGCGGATGCCGGCGGGGACGTCGACGGTGAGCGTCGCGTCCTCGAGCACCTGCCCGTCGCCGGCGCAGGTGGTGCAGGTCTCCGAGTAGAGCGTCCCGTCGCCGGCGCACTGTTGACACGTCTGTGACTGCTGGACGCGGCCGAACGGCGTCTGCTGGACGCGCGTCTGCTGGCCCTGTCCGTTACACGCGGGACAGGTCTGGGCGTCGGCCTCGGGGGGATGCCCACGTCCGTCGCAGTCCGGACAGCGCTCGGGCCGGGTGACGGTCATCTGCGTCGAGAGTCCCTCGTAGGCGTCCCGGAGGTCGACGGTGAGGCCCGTCCGGAGGTCGCGGCCCTGTCGGGGACCGCTCCGGCCGCCGCCACCGCCGCCGAAGAACTGCTCGAAGATGTCGTCGAAGGGACTGCCGCCCGCGCCGCCGCCCATGCCGCCGAAGGGGTCGCCCCCGGCGCCGGCGTCGAAGCCCCCGCGTTTCTCGGCCTGTTCGAAGCGGTCGTGGCCCATCCGGTCGTAGGCCGCGCGCTTCTCCTCGTCCATGAGCACCTCCTTCGCCTTCTTCGCGCGCTTGAACTTCTCCTCGGCGTCGGGGTCGTCGCTCACGTCGGGGTGGTACTCCGCGGCCTGTTTCCGGAAGGCGGACCGTATCTCGTCCTCGTCGGCGTCGCGCGAGACGCCGAGCACCTCGTAGAAGTCCTCGCTCATTCGTTGTCGGTCGTACACCGTTGTGACACTTCAAAAGCCCGCTCCGGCTGCTATCACTCTCCTTACAAAAACGCCGTTCAGGGAACCGTTTTGGTCCGTGCCGGTCGACGTGGGGTATGGCAACTGACTCCACGACCGACGCGACGTTCGTCGAGGTCGCCGACCGGGCGTCGCTCGCGGACGGCCCGACCGTCGTCAGCGAGGACGGCCAGGCCATCGCCCTCTTCGACCACGACGGCGAGGTGTACGCCGTCGACAACCGCTGTCCGCACATGGGCTTCCCGCTCACGCGCGGCACCGTCGAGGACGGCATCCTCACCTGCCACTGGCACCACGCGCGCTTCGAACTGGAGGAGGGCGACACCTTCGACATCTGGGCCGACGACCTCCGGACGTTCCCCGTCGAGGTCCGAGATGGGAACGTGTACGTCGACCCGAGTCCCGACCCGGACGTGCCGCCGGCCGTCCACTGGCGCAACCGACTGGCCGACGGCCTCAACGAGAACCTCCGCCTCGTGATGGCGAAGGCGGTAGTGGGACTGGACGAGGAGGGCGAGGGCTTCCACACGCCCATCGAGACGGCGGTCACCTTCGGGACGCGCTACCGCGCGATGGGGTGGGGGCGGGGGCTGACCACCCTGGGATGTATGGCGAACCTCCACGCCGACGTCGGCGGGCGCGACAAGCGCCGCGCGATGTTCCTCGGGGTACGTGAGGTGGCGGGAGAGAGCGCCGGCGAACCCCCGCGCTTCCAGCAGTACGCCTTCGACAACCGGGACGTCTCGAAGGCCCGACTGAAGCGGTGGTTCCGCGACTGCGTCGAGGTGCGCGACGCCGACGGCGCCGAGCGCGTCCTGCTGACCGCGCTCGCGAACCTCCCCGAGGAGGCGGTGGCGGACATCGTGTTCACCGCCGCCACCGACCACCGCTACCTGAACGCCGGCCACTCGCTCGACTTCGTCAACAAGGCGTTCGAGACGCTCGACCACATCGGCTGGGGCGGGGCGACGGACGACGGTGCTGGGGAGGGACACGCCGACGCCGTCCTCGCCTCGACCGTCCGGCAGTTGACCGACGCGACCCGCTCCGAGGAACTCTCCTCGTGGCGCCAGCCCGTCGACATCGCGGCGCTCTGTGCCGACGCGAACGAGCGACTGGACGACCTCGTTCGGGCGGGCGACGGGAAGACGTGGGCGCGCCCCGAGGGGTTCGTCGACGCGCTCCTCGCGGACGACCCCGAGGGAATCGTCGACGCGCTGACCGACGCCATCGCCGACGGCGCGACGACGACGCAACTGGCGGACGCCGTCGCCCGCGCGGCCACCTGGCGGGTCGCCCGCTTCGCGACGAACAACGAGTTCAGCGACTGGAACACGGTCCACCACACGTTCACCTACGCGAACGCCGTCCACCGCGCCACCCGACGGACCGACGCGACGGAACTCTACCGCGGCTGTCTCGACGCCGCGATGAGCGTCTACCTCGACCGCTTCCTCAACATGCCGAGCGCGCCGCTCCCCTCGCCCGGGGAGTCCGACCGCGACCCCGCCGCCATCCGCGAGGAGTTGCTCGAATGCTTCGACGAGCAGGGGCAGGTGAACCGCGCGGCGGCGCTCGTGAGCGAGCACTTCGACGCCGGCGGCGACCCCGACGACCTGAAGCGGACGCTCGGACGCGGCCTCCTCCGCGAGGACGCCGGTTTCCACACCCTCCAGAACGTCGAGGCCGGCTTCCGCCGGTTCGAGACCGTCGGGGAGGCGGAGGCGAAGCGCGCCGCGCTGATGGCCCCGGCGCGCTACATGGCCGCCCACTTCCCTACCCGCCGGGAGGCCGAACAGACGTTCTCCATCGCGACGCGCCTGCACCGCGGCGAGCGCCTCCACGAGGCGGAGTGAGTCAGCGGGGTTCGTAGACGTACATCTCGTCGACGCTCACGTCGTAGAAGACGGTCCCCGGCGGGAGGCGAAGCGCGCGCCACGCGACGTAGACGTCGCCGACGGCGCCGGCGGTGTTCATCACGAACCCGACGAGCGCGGCGCCCAGCAGCCACCCCTCCGCGAACAGGAGGAGCGGGGCCAGGAGTGTCGTCAGGACGACGAGCGGCGCGAGGGCGACGAGCACCTGGTCGCGCCGCGGTATCGCCTGCTCCAGGGCGGCGACGTACGCGCCGGGGAGACGCAGGTCGAGGCCCGCGGTGATGCGGTACCCTCGGAGGCGGGCGACGGCGGCGTGGACGCCTTCGTGGGCGAGGACCGTGGCGACGAGGGCGAGGCCGAGACCGACGAACGCGGTCGGTCCGACGCTCACCGAGACGCTCCCGCCGCGCGGAATCGCCGTGAGCGCCATCCCGGCGACGGCCGCGAGGAGCGTCGCGACCAGACCGGCGGCCTGCAGGCGGAGTCGGGGGTAGGTGAACGCCGTCGGGTCGCGGTAGCCGTCGAGACGAGGGGCGGAGGGGGGAACGGACTCCGTCCGGGGGACCATACCCCCCGAACCCCGTCGGACGCGATAGGGTTTCGGGTCTATTCCAGTTGTTTTATTCCAGCCGTGGTTGTACGACGGGCATGGCCACGACCGACTACGAGAACCTGCGCGTCGAGCGAGACGCACCCCTCGGGCGAATCGAACTCGCGAGCACGAGCGACTTCAACTCGCTCAACCCGACGATGGGCGAGGAACTGGTCCACGCCGTCACGGAACTGAGCGAGGACGAATCGATACGCTGTCTCGTCCTCACGGGGACCGACGGCGTCTTCTGCGCCGGTGCCGACCTCGCCGGTCTCGCGGGCGACGAGCGCGACGCGCCCGAACTCCGCCGTCTCGCCTCGTCGCTCCACGACGCCATCCTCCAGCTCCACCAGGCGGAGACGCCGCTCGTCGTCGGTATCAACGGGGTCGCCGCCGGCGCGGGGTTCAGCATGGCGCTCGCGGGCGACGTGGTCGTGATGAGCGACGAGGCGCGCCTGGAGTACGCCTACGGCCGCATCGGGTTGACCGGCGACGGCGGGTCGACCTTCTGGCTGCCGCGCCTCGTCGGCCTGCGCCGGGCGAAGGAGATAGCGCTCCTCGACGAACCCATCGACCCCGACTACGCCGTCGGCCTGGGACTGGTCACCGAGAGCGTCCCCGCCGCCGAGTTCGACGCGCGTGTCACCGACTACGCCGAGCGCCTCGCGAGCGGTCCCACCGCCGCCTTCGGCGCGACCAAGCGCCTGCTCACCGAGAGCTTCGACCGCGGGCTGGCGGGCCAGATGGCCGCCGAGACCGACGCCATCGCACGCGCCACCCACACCGAGGACTACGAGCGCGGACACGACGCGTTCTTCGAGAAGGGCGACCCCGAGTTCGTCGGGCAGTGAGAACCGAACGAGGGTGAGGGCGGTCGCGTCGACCGCGTTCGCCCGCACCGTTCCTCGTCGTCGTCCGCGACGTCACCGGAACGCTCCGAGTTCTGGGTGGCTCAGGAGGACTCTTCGTCCTCGTCGTCGTCCGCGACGTCCTCGAAGTCGGCGTCGACGTACTCCGACTCCTGGCTCGCGCCGGGACCGGCGCCCGCACCGCCCGGACCGGCACCCGCCGCGCCGGGACCGGCGCCACCCGCGCCGCCTGTACCGCCCGCGGCGCCCTGTGCGGCCTGCTGTTGCTGGTACATCTGCTTGCCGATCTCCTGGAGTTCCTTCGAGAGCGCCTCGGTGCTCTCGCGGAGCTCCTCGGTGCTCGCGTCCTCGTCCTCCAGGGTCGCCTCGACGTCCTCGATGGCGGCCTCGATGTCGGCCTGGAGGTCGTCGGAGACGTTCTCCTCGTTCTCCTCGAGGAGGGTGCGCGCGCGCTGGACCGACCCCTCGGCGTCGTTGCGCGCCTCGATACGCTCGCGGCGTTCCTTGTCCTCCTCGGCGTGCTCCTCGGCCTCCTGCTGCATCCGGTCGATCTCCTCGTCGGAGAGGCCCGCGCCGCCCTCGATGGTGATGGACTCGGCGTTGCCCGACCCCTTGTCCTCGGCCTCGACGTTGACGATGCCGTTCTCGTCGATGTTGAACGTCACCTCGATCTGGGGCGTGCCGGCGGGCGCGGGCGGGATGCCGGCGAGCTGGAACTCGCCCAGCAGCTCGTTCTGGTTCGCCATCTCGCGCTCGCCCTGGAAGACGCGCACCTGCACGTTCGTCTGGTTGTCCGCCGCAGTGGTGAACACCTTCGACTCCTCGGTCGGGATGGTCGTGTTCTTCTCGATGAGGCGCTCGAACAGCCCGCCCTTCACCTCGATACCGAGCGAGAGGGGGGTCACGTCGAGCAGGACGATGTCGTCCACCTCGCCGCCGAGGACGCCGCCCTGGATGGCCGCGCCGAGCGCGACGACCTCGTCGGGATTGACGTTCTTCTTCGGCTCCTGGCCGGTCAGCTCCTCGACTTTCTCCTGGACCATCGGCATCCGGGTCGACCCGCCGACGAGGATGACGTCGTCGATGTCGTCCTGGGAGTAGCCGGCGTCGGCGAGCGCCTGTTCCGTGGGGTCGACCGTCCGCTCGACCAGGTCGCGGGTGAGCGACTCGAACTTCGCACGGGAGAGCTTCGTCTCCAGGTTGAGCGGCCCGGCGTCGCCCGCCGCGATGAACGGGAGGTTGATGCTCGTCTCCTTGCGGCTGGAGAGCTCTATCTTGGCCTCCTCGGCGGCGTCCTTCAGGCGCTGGAGGGCCTGGCGGTCCTGGCGGAGGTCGACGCCGTGTTCGGCCTCGAACTCGTCGGCCAGCCAGTCGATGACGGCCTGGTCCCAGTCGTCGCCCCCGAGGCTGTTGTCCCCGTTGGTGGCGACGACCTCGTAGACGCCCCCGCCGAGGTCGAGCAGGGAGACGTCGAAGGTCCCCCCACCGAGGTCGTAGACGAGGACCGTCTTGTCGGCGTCGTCGTCGAGGCCGTAGGCCATCGAGGCGGCCGTCGGCTCGTTGACGATGCGTTCGACCTCGAAGCCGGCGATCTCGCCGGCGTCCTTCGTCGCCTGGCGCTGCTTGTCGTTGAAGTACGCCGGGACCGTGATGACGGCCTTCTCGACCTCGTCGCCGAGGTACTCCTCGGCGTCGCGCTTGATCTTCTGGAGGATCATCGCCGAGATCTGCTCGGGCGTGTACTCCTCGCCGTCGACCTCGACGGAGTAGCCCTCCTCGCCCATGTGGCGCTTGATAGAGGAGATGGTGCGCTCGGGGTTCTGGATGGCCTGGTTCTTCGCGGGGCGACCGACGAGTCGTTCGTCGTCGGTGAACGCGACGACCGAAGGCGTGGTCCGGTCACCCTCGCCGTTGACGATGATCTCGGGGTCGCCGCCCTCCATCACCGCGAACGCGCTGTTGGTGGTACCGAGGTCGATACCGAGAATCTTGTTACTCGCCATGTTGCTTCCACCTACTGGCGTCTGACCGTTAAACCTTGCTGAATCTCGTCCGGGACGGCCGCGGGGCGTCGGGCCGCAGTCGTGCGGTTTTGCCGAATCGACGGCGGGGGCAACCGCGAGATATAAACAGAAGTGCTAGTCCGACCCGTCGGTCCCCTCGCTCACCGTCACCTGCGCGGGCTTGATGACCTTCTCGGCCATCTCGTAGCCCGGCTGGTAGAGGTCCTCGACGGTCCCCTCGGGGTGGTCGCTCTCGACGCGCATCAGCACCTCGTGGCGCTGGGGGTCGACCGCCTCGCCCGCTTCCGGCGCTATCTCGGTCACGTTCTCCGCCTCGAGGACGTCGTCGAACAGGCGCAGCGTGGACTCGACGCCCTCGCGGATGTCGCCGTCCTGTTCGAGACCGCGCCGGAGGTTGTCCCGGACGTCGACGAGGCGTACGACGAGGTCCTCGGTCGCGCGCCGTCGCTCCTGCTCGCGGCGGCGCTCCTGGCGCTTCTTGTAGTTCTGGAACTCCGCCTGCTTGCGCTTCAGTCGCTCCTCCAGTTCCTCGACGCGCTCCTCCGCCTCGGCGGCCGCCGCCTCGGCGTCGGCGGCACGCGAGCGCAGGGCGGCTATCTCGGTGGCCAACGTCTCCGGGTCCGCCTCCTCGACGCGGGAGACGAGGTCCTCGTCGGCGTCGGCGCCGGCGCCGGAGTCCGACTCGGCGACACCCGACTCGGCCGCGTCGGTGGGGGCCGCGGCCGCCGACCCGTTCGACGCCTCGGCGGCCGCATCCTCGGGGTCACCCGTCGGCGCTCGCTCCGAGTTCGTGAAATCGTCGTCGTCACTCATTGCTCGAATCGTCGGGCGGCGGCCGAGTAAACCCACCGAAATCGCGTCGCGTCGCACCGAAGAAGAGCCGCGGACTGCGGGCCGAGCGGCCCGTCAGTCGGTCAGTAGTCGCTTCCCGGGAGGTCGACCGTCAGCGTGTGGGTGCCGGCGCCGACCGTCTCGGTCGAGGCGTCGGTCAGTTCCTGCTGACTCGCGCTCGCGCGGTCCCAGCCGGGACCGGGCTTCTCGTAGCTGACGAGCGACATCGCCTCCTCGCAGCCGTCGGCCACGGTGAACGTCACCGTCGCCTGTCCGTCCTCGACCTGCATGGACACGTCCGAGAGGCAGGCGGCGTAGGCCGAATCGAGCGTCGAGGGGGCGCCCTGTCGCGTCACCGCGTCGTCGGAACTCCCGTGGAGGAAGTGGACGAGACGGGACTGGTCGCTGTAGAGCTGTCCCTCGCTCGCGTCGAGCTGGTCGAGGGGGTCGCCGGCGACGAAGTCCACCTGGTAGTAGGCCGTCTCGGCGGGCGCGTCCGCGTCGTCGCCGTCGGTGGCGTCGTCGGAGTCCTCCGACCCGTCGTCGGCATCGCCGTCAGCGTCATCGGACCCATCGTCGTCGGCGTCACCGTCGTCTGTGTCCGAGTCGTCGCCGTCACCCACACTGGAGTCGTCGTCCGAGTCGTCCGAGTCGTCGGTGTCGTCCGAGTCGTCCGAGTCGTCCGAGTCGTCGGTGTCGTCCGAGTCGTCCGAGTCGTCCGAGTCGTCGGTGTCGTCCGAGTCGTCCGCATCGTCACCGGCATCTCCGTCGTCACTGTCGTCGGAATCGTCGGAGTCATCGCTGTCGTCGGAGTCATCGCTGTCGTCGGAGTCACCGTCATCGCTGTCGTCGGAGTCGTCGGACCCGTCGTCCGCGTCGCCGTCGTCGCTGTCACCGTCGTCCGAGTCGTCGCCGTCGTCGGCGTCGTCGGTGACGGTCAGCGTCGCGCCGCTCGTGCTCGACACGTCGTAGTCGACACCGTCCTCGGTCCCGAGCGCGACCACGTCGAGGTCGACGTCGGTGTCGCCGGCGGCGGCACCCTGGACCGTGACGCTCCCGACGGTGACGGTCCCGTCGGCCGTCGTCGCCCCGATGGCGTAGAACCGGACCGACGACCCGTCCTCCGCGAGGTCGGTCTCGGTCAGGAACGGGTCGCCGCCGAACCCGACCTCGGTGACGGTCGCGACGCTCGGGTCGACCGAGACGACGAGGTCGTAGGCACCGACGCCGCCGTCGGCGTTCTCGACGACCACGTCGTAGGTGACGGTGTCGTCGACTGGCGTCGACTGGTCGCTGGGGGTGAGGCTCACCGCCGTCGCGCTCGCTGCGGTGACGGCGGGGACGATACCACCGACGAGGACGAGCAGGGCCGCGGCGAGCGCGGCCGCCCGTTTCGCCGTGAGTCGGGTCGTGAGTGTCTGTTTCATCTGTTTCGTGTGTCGCTGGAGTCGTGGTCGGTCACTGGCGTTCGAAAACGGTGCTACTCGTTGACCTCGGCGAAGAGCCGCTGGATGTCGACGAGGTCGAACACGCCGTTGCCGGTGAAGTCGAACAGCGCGTCGTTCTCGGTCAGCGTCGGGTCGTCGCGGTTGGCGAACGCCGCCTGCACGTCGACCAGGTTGAACTCCCCGTTGCCGTTGACGTCCTCGTAGAGGCCGTCACCGTCGAGGTCCCCCGGCGGTCCCGCGTAGCTCTCGTCGAGCACCGGCAGGGTGACCGCTATCTCGCCCGTCGCGTCGTCGTCGACCGTGAACACCCCGTGGGCGTACGTGCCGAGCGCGAGGTCCGCGGGGACGGTGGCGACGAACGGGACGGTCTCCGTCTCGCCCGGCGCGAGGGTGACCGTCTTCGACGCCACGGCCTCGTTCGCCGCGAGCGTCCCGTCGCCGTTCAGGTCGAAGCGGAACTCGACGGTCTTCGACGTCTCGATGGACCCGTCGTTGGTGACGCTCGCGCTCACCGAGACGGTCTCACCGCGGACGACGTCCGCGGGTGCGTCGAGGTCCGAGACGAGGAAGCTCGCCGGTTCGACGACGAGCGTCGCGCCGGCGGTGTCGGTGACGGTCACGTCCTCGCCGTCTTCCGTCCCGAGCGCGGTCACGTCGAGCGAGAGCTGTGTCGTGTCGACGGCCGCCGCGTCGACGGTGACCGTCGCGACGGTCACCGCGCCCTCGTCGGCGGTGTCCATCCCGAACGCCGAGAGGGACGCCGAGGAACCGTCCTCGGCGACCGTGGCCTCGTCGTCGACGGTCGACACCGCCGGTTCGATGGCGTCGATGGTCGCCACGCTCGCATCGTCGACCGAGACGACGAGGTCGACCGCGCCGACGCCGCCGTCGGCGTTCTCGACGACCACGTCGTAGGTGACCGACCCGCCGACGCCCACGGTCTGTTCGGCCGGCGAGAGGCTCACCGCCGAGGTCAGGTCGGGGGCGTCCGGTGCCGCCTCGACGTCGAGTTGCGCCGTCGCGCCGTCGTCGGCGGTGAACACGCCGTGCGTGTAGGTGCCGGGCGCGAGGTCGGCGGGGACGGTCACGTCGAAGGAGACGGTCTCCGTCTCGCCGGGCGCGAGCGTCACCTGCTGGCTCGCGACGCTCGTGCCGTCGAGCTGGAACTCGACGGTCTTCGTCCCGGCCTGCTCGCCGTCGTTGGTGACGTCGGCCGAGACGGTGATGCTCTCGCCCTGCTCCGCGCTCGCGGGCGCGTCGAGGTTCGAGACCGCGAACGTCGCCGGCGAGAGCGGTTCGACCGTCACGCTCACGGTGTCCGTGTCGCTCGCCGCGCCGTCGTCGACGGTCACCTCGAAGTCGAGCGTCGTCGCGCTCTCCACCTCCGGGGCGGTGAACGTCGGCTGGGCGGCGCTCGCGTCGTCGAGCGAGACGTCCGGGCCGTCGCCGACCTGCGCCCACGCGTAGGTCAGCGCGTCGCCGTCGGGGTCGCTCGACGCCGAGCCGTCGAGTTCGACCGTCTCACCCTCTTCGACGGTCTGGTCGGCCCCGGCGTCCGCGACCGGGGGCTGGTTCTGGGGCGTGACGGTCAGCGTCGCGTCGGTCGTGCCCGTCACGGTGTAGTCGCTCCCGTCGGCGTCGCCGAGTTCGAACGGCGCCTCGCCGAGCGTGAGGTCCGTCTCGCCGGCCGCCGTCCCGGCGACCGTGACCGTCGCGACGGTCACGCCCGCGGGGTCGTCGGCCAGGGTGTTCCCCCCGGAGGCGAACAGGAACGAGGCCGACGAGCCGTCGTCGGCTATCGAGGACTCGGGGAACGCCGGGTCGCCGGCGAGGTCGATAGCCGTTATCTCCGCGACCGACGGGTCGGTCAGCGCGACCGTCCCGCTAGCGGCGCCGACACCCCCGCTGGTGGTGTCGACGACGACGTCGAACGTCGTCGAGTCGCCGACGCCGACGGTCTGGTCGGCCGGCGCGATGGTCACCTCGGTGGCCCCCGCGGCGAGCGCGACCGACGTCGCCCCCGCCGAGAGGACGAGCGTCACCGCGAGCGCGGCGGCCGCGAGCGTCCGTACTCCGATTCGCTTCCTGTCTGCTGTCATCGTGTCTGAGTCTCGTTGTCGTAGTCGTGGTCGTAGTCGCGGTCGCGGTCGTCGTCGCGGACGACCGGGTGCGACGACGCGCCCTCCGGAGTGGCAGTCGCGCGCGTCGCGGATGGGGGCCGGGAGCGGCAGTGATCAGCTACCATCGGCTCCTCCGTCCTGGAACTCGGCGAACAGCGCCTGCACGTCGACGATGGAGACGCCGCCGTTCCCGCTGAAGTCGAAGGCGTCGGGGTCGTCCTGCACGGCGTCGTCGTCGAAGTTGGCGAACAGCGCCTGCACGTCGACGATGGTGAACTCCCCGTTGCCGTTGACGTCCTCGTAGAGGCCGTCACCGTCGAGGTCCCCCGGCGGGTTCTCGAAGTCGCCGATGGGGGCGGGGCCGTCGCTCGCGCCGTCGGGGTCGAGGTCGAGGACCACCGACTGCGAGACGAGGCCCGTCTCGCCCGCGTCGTCGACCGTCGTGGCGACGAAGTAGTTCAGACCGCCGGCCTCGCTCGAATCGGTGAGCGTCACCTCGAAGGTGGCCTCGCCGTTCTCGTCGGCCGTGGCGGTGGCCGTCTCCAGCGCGAGCAGTCGGTTCGCCTCGTACGCGTCGAGGTCGTAGCCGCCGTCGGGGACGCCCTCGACGTTGAGTTCGCCCTCCGTGTGCAGCAGGGACACCGTCGCGCCGGGGGCGACGTCCGAGACCGTCACGGTCTGGGTCGCCTCGGCGACGGTGGCCGCGCCGCTCGCGTGCGCCGGGAAGTCCGTGGCGCCGAGCGCGACGCCGTCGACGCCGAGCGTCGGTGCCGCCGCGGGGGCCGAGGCGGTCGTCACCTCGGAACCGCCCGCGCTCCCGTCGCTGTACAGTTCGCCCGTCGAGGTGCCCGAGGCCGACTCGACGGTCACGGTCGCGCCGACGACGTCGTTGCCGCCGATGGGACCGGCGAGGCTGTTCTGGGTGCCCTGGGCGCCCTTGATGCTGGTCGGGTCGAGGTCCGACGAGAAGGCGAACGTCTCGCCCGGTTCGAAGTCGTCGAACTCGACCGTCAGCGTCTCGTACCCGTCGTCGGGGTCGCCGTCGTGCGGGTTCGAGAACGGGTCGAGGCAGGAGGCGTCGCCGCTCCCGCTGCCGTCGGTGAGGAGCCCGACCGCGCTCGCGCCGCTGTCGGCGACGAAGCACTTGCCGGTCTCGTCGCCGGCGGTGCCGACGGGGTCGAACACGACGTCCGGGAGGGCCGTCGTGCCGAGGTCGAGCGTCAGCGTCTCGATGTTCTCGGTGCCGGTGTTCTCGACGACGAACGACCCGCCGCTGTAGGTGCTCGCGTCGAGGTTCCCGCTCCCGCCGTTGACCGTCACGGTCGCCTCCGTGACGGAGTCGGGGTCCTCGGCCGGGCCGACCGACTCGACCCGGATGGCGCTCACCTTCGCGTTGTCCTCGACGGTGGTGAAGTCGACGTTCAGTTCGCCGTCGGTGACCTCCGCCGTGACCGTCTCCTCGACGGCCGTCAGCGAGCCGACCTCGGCGAAGATGTCGTAGTCGTCGAGGACGGTCTCGCCCTCCACGGCGACGTCGAAGACGCGGTCACCGACGTTGCCGTCGCCGGCGCCGTCGTCGTCGGGGTCGTCGTTCGGGGAGACGCCCTGGTAGATCTCCGCGAACTGGAGCGTCACCTCGTACTCGCCGTCGGGGAGCGGGACGTCGTACGAGAAGTCGCCGTAGCGCTCGGTCTCGTAGAGCGTGTCGTCGTCCGTGCCGGCGATGTCCTCGCCGGTCGTGAGGCTGTACGTCTGGCCGCCGGAGAACTCGGTGTCCGCCTCGTAGACGGTGCCGTCGGCGGCGGTGTACTCGTCACCGCCGGCGTTGACCGCGAAGACGACGTCGCCCTCGCTCTGGGCGTCGGTGTCCTCGACGGTGACGGTCACCGTGTCGGTGGCCGTCTCGACGCCGTCGGAGACCTCGAGTTCGAAGACGAGGTCCGCGTCGCCGTCGACCTCGGGGGCGGTGAACGTGGGGTTCGGCGCGTCGAAGACGCTCAGTCCGGCGTCGGGGCCGGACAGCTGCGTCCACGAGTAGCCGAGCTGGTCGCCGTCGGGGTCGCTCGACGCCGAGCCGTCGAGTTCGACCGTCTCGCCCTCCTCGACGGTCTGGTCGGCGCCGGCGTCGGCCGTCGGCGCCGCGTTGTCGCCGGTCGAGAGGGCCCTCACGTCGATGCCCTCCCACGTCGCCGCGAACGGGCTCGCCTGGTACGACGTCGAGATGACGCCGACCGCGAGGCCGACGTCCTGGCCGTCGACCTGGTTGTCCAGCCACTCGGCGGGGATGGTCGTCGACCCGACGAGCACCTGCTCGCCCCCGTCCGTCGCGTAGTGGGCCACCACCGTCTCGTTCTCGGGGTGGACCGTCAGCGAGAGGTCCGTCTCGGTGCTCGTCACCGCGGGGACGTCCGGCTGTACGACGTTCTCGAAGTTCCCGTCGACCTCCTTCGCGAACTGGACGCCGCCGGCGCCGCCGTTGGCGCTGGTGACGAGTTTCACGTAGTTGTCCTGGTCGCCGGTTCCGAGGTAGATGCCGGCCGACTGGTAGTCCTCCGGCTCCTCGGGGAGGCCGGAGACGGTGGACTCGACGACGAACGAGTCGTCGGGGGCGTCCACGCCGAACTGGAACGCGTGTTGCTGGTCGTTATTCTGATTGACCGCGTCGCCGTCCTGGACCTCCTCGACGGTCAACACGGGGTTGGCCCCGCCGAAGACGACGTTACCGGGCTCGTAGAGGTCCTGGTAGTCCTCGCCGTTGCTCATCAGCCCGGTGAACCCGATGCCCTCGAGGCTGTCGGGCTGGGAGCCGCGCTCGAAGTCGTAGGAGACGGGGAGCGTCGTCGACAGGCCGTTGTCGGGGTCGACCGCGAACGGGTCGTCCGTGTCGAGCAGGCCGTCGTTGTCGTCGTCGTCGTCGTTGACGTTCGAGACGAAGTCGCCGTCGTAGTCGGCGGGCTTGTCCGCGCTCGAACACGGGTCGGTCCCGGCGTCGAGTTCGTCGGCGTTGTCGTAGCCGTCGGAGTCCTCGTCGAGCGAGGCGTCGTCCGCGCCGGTGCAGGCGGGCGTGTCGCCGCCGTCACCGCCGTCGGCGTCGTAGTCGTTCGGCTCGAAGACGGTCACGTCGTTGCTACCGTAGGTGACCGCCCAGACGGAGCCCGCGAAGGGGTCGTCGTCGCCCTGTGCGGTGACGTCCAGCGGCGTGCTCCCGAAGTTCGAGAACAGCTGGGTGGTCTCCGTCGCCTCGCTCCCGTCGGCCGAGAGCTGGACGCGGTAGACGCTGCCGTCGAAGCTGGCGGTCAGCAGGTCGCCCTGCATGGCACCGCCGAAGTTCGAGGCGGTGTACTCGGTCAGCCCGTTGGTCGACGAGCCGAACGTCGCGAGCACGGAGTCGTCGTCCGCCGGGGCGATGTACTCGCACTCGCGCGGGTCCGCCATGTCGAACGGGACGGGCGTGTCGTCCTCGGTGAACTCGACCACCAGGTCGCCGTTCTGGTCGTAGACGTTCGCGCCGTCGGGGTTGCCGCGCGTCGGGTTCGGGTGCCCGGCGTAGTAGTCCTCCGTGACGAGGTGGAGGTTGTCGGGCGACCCGCTCCCCGGGCCGTTCGGTTCGTTCGTGCACATCGCGGTGCCGTCGCCGACGGGGACGTTCCCCCAGCCGCCGTTGGCGCCGTTGTCGACCGTGTAGAGCTGGCCGTCCTCGGTCAGCACGATGTCGTAGGCGTTGCGGTAGCCCGGCGAGTAGACCTGTACGGGGCCGTCCTCGACGAGCGTCGCCATGTTCTGCCCGTCGAGGCCGCCGAACGGGTCGTCCCCGCCCTGCAGCGTCGGCAGGTCGTACTTGTAGGGGACGGTCGCGTCGGTCTGCGTCTCCCTCGACTCGACGTCCGCGAGGTCGATGGAGACGATGGCCGCCGAGAGCG
Organism: Halomarina ordinaria; assembly: GCF_030553305.1. NCBI lineage: Archaea > Methanobacteriati > Methanobacteriota > Halobacteria > Halobacteriales > Natronomonadaceae > Halomarina > Halomarina ordinaria. The sequence continues at coordinate 1,497,078 of NZ_JARRAH010000001.1, forward strand.
CGTACTCGGGCAGGTAGGAGAACTTGTCCGAGGGAGCGCCCTGGTTGGTGTGGCCGCCGACCGCGAGGTAGAGCGTGTCGGTCGCCTCGTCGTACTGCATCCCGTTCGGGGAGTGGTTCTCCTCCGAGCGCGGCAGGCCGCGCACGAGGACGACGTGCTCCCACTCGGAGCCGGTCCAGGTCAGCTTCGAGACCGTCCCGGAGTTGGTGTCGAGGCTGTCCTCGGGCGGGCTGTCGTTGCTCACCGCGATGCGGGAGTCGCTCGAGGAGACGTACAGCACCGGGTTGTCGGCGGTGCCGGCGACGACGATGCCCGTCACCTGTCGGTTGTCCGGGACGCCGTCGGTCGAGCCGTCGTCGTTGTGGTTCTGGATGTCGTTGACGAGGTCGATGGTCTCGCTGTCGACCACCTCGTAGTCGTTCGAGCCGCCGCGTTCGACCTCGTAGGCCTCGATGACGCCGCCCTGCTGGGCGACGTAGAGGCGGTCGTCGGGGCCGAACTGCAGCGACGTGGGGTTCGACAGCGAGACGCCGTCGAGACCGCTCGCGCCGAAGCCGACCGGCACGTCGCTGACGCCCTCACCCGAGAGCGACACCGACAGCGGCGAGTTCGACCCGGAGTGGGTCACGTCGAGGCTCGCCGCCTTGGCCTGGGCGTCCGAGGGGGAGAACGTCACCTGGACGGTGGCGGACTCGCCCGGCGCGAGCGTGCCGTCGCCGGCGAGGCTCGCGGAGAAGTCGTCGGCGTCAGCACCCGAGAGACTCACGTCGGAGACGGTGATGTCGGGGTCGCCGGCGTCGCCCTCGTTCGAGAGCGTGACCGACTCGGTCGCGCTCTGGCCGGTCACGACCTCGTCGAAGTCGACGCTACCGGGTGCGCCGAGGACGTTCGGCTCGGGCGCCGACTCGACGATCTCGACCGCCGAGACCTTCGCGTTGTCCGTCACGGTGGTGAAGTCGACGTCGATGGTGCCGTCGGTCGGCGTGACCTCGAAGGACTTCATGACGCCGGTCTCCGGGCCGACGTCCGCGACGATGTCGTAGTCGTCGAGGACGGTCTCGCCCTCGATAGCGACGTCGAACTCGCGGGCGCCCTCGCCGTTGCCGTTCTGGACGCCGTGGAAGATTTCGGCGAAGTAGAGGCGCACCTCGTAGGTCTCGCCGCTCTGGACGCCGTCGGAGAACGACCACTGCATGTCGCCGTACAGTTCGGTTCCGAAGAGTTCCGTCGGCGTCCCCGACGGGACCGACCCGTCGAGGTCGACCGTCCCGTCGTAGTTACCGAACTCGTCGGCGTCCGAAATCACGGCCGACGACTGGTCCGAGGCGACCCAGTCCGGGCCGCCGTCGGCCGCGTCGACCGTCTCACCACCGGCGTTCACCCGGTAGAGGACGTCGCCCGGCGCGGCCGCCGCGTTCGTGACGACGCCGGACATCGATACACTGGACAACAGGAGGAGCGCGACGAGCGCAACCGCCGTCATCCGTCGTCTCAACAGCCGTTTCCTCAGCATGAGTGTGGGCGGCTTTCCCTACCGTGGATATTGTTACCGTCCCGAAAATCACACTCAATACATCGTTTGGAACGAATGATACACCGGAAGGCGAGCTAACGGAATCCTGTCTCTCTCGGAGAGAAAAATATCACGGAAGCTAGATGGGTTCGGTTTACATCGTTTACCGCCGTTCTGACGTTCATAATCACAACTATATACAACAGAGAATACCGGAAACCGCACGACTGGGAGGCCGTCAATATATGACGTGAATGGAAGGTCATATTCGGAATGTGGATACCGGATGGACGAAAATACATCAACCGGTTGTTACTACTCCGTGGGAGAGCGGCGGGAGAGGGGGTGGTCGAGATGAACTATCAGCGGGCGTTAACGAGGCGCGGGCGAGGAATAGGTGAATATACCAGTCGGGGCGGCGTGAGCAGGGGCGTGGAACCGGTCACCCTCTCGTTCGAGGACGGGACGGTTCGCGTCGAGGGGGCGGACGACCCGCTCCCGGGCGTCGAGGCCGACCCCCGGACGCGGACCCGGCGCGCGCCCGCCCACCGGTACGCCGCGCTCACGGCGGCCCTGGAGGCCCGCGGCGCTCCCCACGAGGACCGCGTCCTCGAGGCGGCACCCGAACTCCCCCCACTCGAGACGAGTTACGAACTCCGCGAGTACCAGCGCGAGGCGCTCGACGCGTGGCGGGACAACCGCAAGCGCGGCGTCCTCGAACTCCCGACGGGGAGCGGCAAGACGGTCATCGCGGTCGTGGCGATGGCGGCGCTCGAAGTGCCGACGCTCGTCGTCGTCCCGACGGTCGACCTGCTCGAACAGTGGCGACGCGACCTCGAAGCCGAGTTCGACTGCCCCGTCGGCCAGATGGGCGGCGGCGAACAGCGCGTCGAGGCGCTGACCGTCTCGACGTACGACTCGGCGTACCTCCGCGCCGACGAGGTGGGCGACCGCTTCGGCTTCGTCGTCTTCGACGAGGTCCACCACCTCGGCGGGGAGGGCTACCGCGACATCGCGCGCCTGCTCGCGGCCCCGGCGCGCCTCGGCCTCACCGCCACCTTCGAGCGCCCCGACGGCGCCCACGAGGTGGTGACGGACCTCGTCGGACCGTGCGTCTACCGACTCGACGCCGACGACCTCGCGGGCGAACACCTCGCCGCCTACGACATCAAGCGCCTCCACGTCGACCTCACGCCCGAGGAACGCGAACGGTACGAGGCCGCCCAGGGGACGTTCGTCGACTACCTCGCGCGCTCGAACCTCGACATGCGCTCGGGGAGCGACTACCAGAAGCTCGTGATGCGCTCGGGCACCGACCCGCGCGCGAGAGAGGCACTACTGGCGAAACAGCGCGCGCGCGACGTGGCGATGCACGCCGACGCCAAGGTCGACCTGCTCGCGGACCTCCTCGACCGCCACCGCGAGGACCGAATCATCGTCTTCACCGCCGCGACGGACCTCGTCTACCGCCTCTCCGAGCGCTTCCTCGTCCCCGCCATCACCCACCAGACGGGGGCGAACGAGCGCCGGACCACCCTCCGACGGTTCCGGGACGGGACTTACAGCCGGGTCGTCACGGCGAACGTCCTCGACGAGGGCGTCGACGTCCCCGACGCGAACGTCGCCGTCGTCCTCTCGGGCAGCGGGAGCGAACGCGAGTTCACCCAGCGACTCGGGCGTGTCCTCCGACCGAAGGGCGACGCTGGCGGGACCAGCGACGGCACCTCGGGGGACGACGCCGACGAGACGGCGCGCTCGCGCGCGGGACGGGCGCTCCTGTACGAGGTCGTCACCCGCGAGACCGCGGAGGAGAACGTCGCTCGGAGGCGTCGCTGATGCTGACGAAGGACCTCCTGCGCGTCTCCCGGCGCGGCGGGACCTATCGTCCGCAGTTCACGACCGAGGCGGACGAGGAACTCGCCGCGCGCGTCCTCGGCGTCTACCAGGGCCACGTCGGCGAACCGCGCGCGACGCTGGCGGAAGCGCTCACGGACCTCGAAGGCGACGTCGAGTCGTTCAAGCTCGTCCGCGGGTTCGCGAAGCTCTTAGAACGGGAGGCGACGTTCGAGGTACGCGCGGCGGCCGACCCCGAGCGCGTCCGCGACGCCGTGTTCCGTGCCGCAGAGCGGGAGGGCGTCGTCACGGCGGACGAGCGGGCGGCGGTCCTCGAACGGGTCGCCGACCGCTTCGGCGTCACCGTCGACGACATCGACACGTCGCTCTACGCCGACCTCGACTCGCGGGAGGTCCTCGTCGCGTTCGACCCGCGCTGGTCGCCGGCCGACCTCCGGGAACAGTACGACCTCTCGCTCGCGCAGACGGCGCTGTTCGACGCGACCGAGGTCAGGATACGGAGCGCCGACCCGAAGCGCCTCGTCTCGGCGGTCAAGCGCCTGCGACTTCTCTACGAGATTCGGAAGACGTCCGAGGACAGTGGGGGCGACGGTCCGCCGGTCCGCGAGGTAATCGTCACCGGTCCCGACGCGCTCTTCCGGCGGTCGCGCCGCTACGGGACGCGCTTCGCGCGCCTCCTGCGGACGGTCGCGGCGGCGCCCGACTGGCACCTCGAGGCGACCATCGACGACCGCGGCACCGACCGCCTGCTCGAACTCGACGGCTCGGACGTGACGGTCCCGAACGTCGAACCGCTCGCGGAACCCGCCTTCGACAGCGGCGTCGAGGCCGACTTCGCCGCGCGCTTTCGCGCGCTCGACCTCGACTGGGACCTCGTGCGCGAACCCGAACCCCTCGAGTCGGGGGCACACGTCGTCATCCCCGACTTCGCGTTCGACTGGGCGCACGGGGACTTCCGGGTCTTCTTCGAGATAATGGGCTTCTGGACGCCGGAGTACGTCGAGAAGAAGCTCTCGCGGCTCTCGACGCTCGAGGACGTCGAACTGCTCGTCGCGGTCGACGAGTCGCTCGGCGTCGGCGAGGAACTCGCGGCGCTCGACCACCGGGTCGTCACCTACACGGGAACGGTCCGGGTGAAGGACGTCCGGGACGCGCTGCGGCGCTACGAGGACGACCTCGTGGCTGCCGCGGCCGACGACCTCCCCGACGACCTCGTCCCCGAGGCCGACGTGACGACGCTCGCACGCCTCGCCGCCGACTACGGCGTCAGCGAGGCCACTGTCGAGGCGAAGGCCTTCCCCGAACACGAGCGCGTCGGGCGGACGCTCGTCCGCCCGGCCGTCCTCGACGACCTCGGCGAACGCATCGAGGCGGGGCAGTCGCTCTCGGCGGCCGAAACCGTCCTCGACGAGGTCGGCATCGACGACGCGAGCGCGGCGCTGTCGGCGCTCGGCTACCGCGTCGAGTGGACTGGCCTCTCGGGGGGAACGGTCCGGCCGAAGGAGGAGTGAGCGGCCGGCGAGCGTCGAGCGGAGTGGCGTCGCTGTTCAGGTAGTCCACTAGTGGCGAACAGGCGACACGCGCGCTCGGCGCAGGGGAGTGTCGCACACACGCGGACCCCCGCGCCGCGATTCGCTACGGCATGGGGTCGCTGGCCGCTCCCTCCCACTTGAACCCTCGGCTCAGTCGATGGCGCGGCGTCTTCCCTTGGGTATCTGCGACCGGAGTTCGTCGTAGAGGTAGAGGCCGACGCCGAGCGGCGCCGGGTTGCCAGCCAGGTCGTGAGTGACGACGAGGTAACCCCAGTCGCCGTCCCACTCGGGGTCGACGGTCTCGCCGGCGACGAACCGCCGGGCGAGGTCCTCTTCCAGGTGGACGACGTTCTTCGTCGCGTGCGGCCCGAAACGCTGGGCGGCGTCGGTCGTCGGCTTCCAGTGTTCCTGTCTGACGCGCAGGAACGTCATCCCCAGCGCCTCGACCTCGGTCGGCGCGGACACGTCGCCCGCGAACGCCCAGAGCTTCCCCGACCCTTTCTCCCAGAACGAGTACCCCTCGAAGACGTCCCTCGGGACGCCGAAACGTTCCTCCCAGAAGTCGAGGACGGCGGCCCGTGAGGGACGGCCCTCGACCTCCCGGTCGGCGGCCGTCTCGGGGACGCGGTCGAACCGGTGGCTGACGTTCTCGCGGTGGTCGCTCACGCGCCCACCTCCAGTTTCGCACAGAAGAAGCCACCCGTGTCGTTCAGGTGCGGGTACACCCGTTTCGCGTGGCGGACCGACCCGTCGAAGCGCTCGCCGTCCCACTCGGTGACGCCGGGACGCGTCTCCAGGTCCACCTCGAACGGGACGAGGCGGCAGTCCTCCTCGCCCAGGACGGCGTCGAGGACTGCCTCGTTCTCCTCGGGAGCGAACGTGCACGTCGAGTAGACGACGGTGCCGCCCTCGCGGGTGACCTGAACCGCGCGCCGGAGGATGGCGCGCTGGATACCCGACACCGACCGGACGTGTCCGAGGTTCCAGTCGTCGAAGGCGTCGGGGTTCTTCCGGATGGTCCCCTCACAGGAACAGGGGACGTCCACGAGCGCGCGGTCGAACGGCTCGCCGTCGAAAGGTTTCAGCGAGAAGTTCCGCGCGTCGCCGTGCGTGACGACGAGATTGGTGACGCCGCAGCGCTCGGCGTTCGAGCGGAGCGCGGAGAGTCGCCCGAGGTTGCTGTCGTTGGCGACGAGCGTCCCGGTGTCGTCCATCCGCGCCGCGAGCTGCGTCGTCTTGCTCCCCGGGGCGGCGCAAGGGTCGAACACCCGCTCGCCGGGGTGGGGGTCACAGACCACCGCCGGGAGGGCGCTCACCTCCTCCTGCCCGTAGAGCCAGCCGTGGAAATACGGCCACGACGTGCCGGGACGGCGCGAGTCGAGGCGGAGGAGTTCGGGCAGCCAGTCGGCTCGCTCGAACTCGTAGCCCCCCTCGGCGAGGGCGTCGGTCGCGCGGGAGACGGTGGTCTTGATGGTGTTGACCCGAACCACCGACGGGAGCGGCCGCTCGCAGGCCGCCCGGAAGGCCTCGTAGTCGTCGACGAGCGGTTCGTAACGCTCCAGAACCATGGTCGGGAATCGCCGCGGCCGCGTTTGTGCGTTTCCATCCCGGGTGGGAATAGCGTTAACCCGAATCCGACCGTGGGTCGACTATGGCACATATTGCCGTCGAACCGGACATCTCGCTGTCGAACCCCACCCTCGTCGAGGGGCTCCCCGGCGTCGGCCTCGTCGGGAAGATAGCGGCCGACCACCTCGTCGAGACGCTCGACATGACCTACTACGGGGCGGTCCACTGCGACGGCCTGCCGCGCGTCGCGGTGTACCACGGCGACTCCTCGGAACTGAAACCCCCCGTCAGGCTCTACGCCGACGAGGAACGGGACCTGCTGGTCCTCCAGAGCGACGTCCCCGTCTCCCCGCAGAACGCCACGGACTTCGCCAGTTGCATCACGGGCTGGCTGACCGACAACGACGTCACGCCGCTGTTCCTCAGCGGCCTCCCGACGGAGAAGGACGACGACGTGCCGGCGGTCTACGGCATCGCGACGGGCGACGGGGACGCGCTGCTCGACGAGGCGGGTATCGTCCCGCCGGTCGAGAGCGGCCTCGTCAGCGGGCCGACGGGTGCGCTCCTGTACGAGGCGGGGCGACACGAACTCACCGGCGTCGGCCTCATCGTCGAGGCCGACGCACAGTTCCCCGACCCCGAGGCGGCCCGCGCCATTCTCGAGAACGGGGTCAAACCGCTGGTCGACGTCGAGGTGAACACCGAGGAACTGGTCGACCAGGCCGAGGACATCCGCGAGGCGCGCGAGCGCCTCGCCCAGCGGATGCAGCAGGCCGAGGAGGGCGAGAGCACGCAGGCCCAGCCGCTCCGGATGTTCCAGTAGCGACCGGCGACTACGACTCGACGTCGAACTCGGTCGCACACCAGGGACAGAAATCGTACTCCGCGTCGACCTCCCGCCGGCAGTTCGGACAGCGCGACCCGCGCTCGTCCCGGTCGCGACTCGTCGACGCGCCGCTCGCCGACGCGCCTGCTCCCGCGCGATCCGTCGCAGCGTCGGCGGAGTCGTACGTGACCCGGCCACCGGTCCCCGCCCCGGCACCGGAACCGCTCGCCTCGCCGTTCCGGGCGGCCAGCCAGTAGGCGTCGAGCATGCTGAACGCCGTCACGGAGACGATGGCGAGCGCCGCGGTCAGCGGGAGGTCCTGCTGTGCCCGGAGGATGGCGTCGAACCCACCGCGGCTGCCGACGAGGTCCGGCGGGACGACGACGAGCGCCGTGGCGACGGTGAGGAGGAACCAGAGGAGCGCCCGGAGCCACTCCCGGAGGTAGACGTGCCCCAGCCCCGGGTAGACGAAGGCCAGCGCGACCGCGAGCCACGGACGACGCTTGCTCACAGTCGCCACTCTACGGGCGAGACACATGAGCGTTGTGACAGGGACGGGTCCCGAAACGGCGTCAGCCGAGGTCGGAGACGAGGCGCCGGAGCGTCCGGAGGTCGTACTGCCCCGGTGCGGTGGCGTCGGCGGGGTCGACCGGCGCGTAGCCGATACGCGACCCGTAGACCGGGGCGACCGCCCGCGAGTGTCGTCCCGCCTCGCCCATCGCCATCGTCGCGACGGCGTGACCCGCCTCCGTCTGGGCGTGGGTGAGCGCGAGCAGGCGCAACACGTCGCCGCGCGACCGGGCGGTCACCGCCAGCTTCCCCACGTCGCCGAACTCCCGGGCCTGCTCCAGCAGGCGGGCGAGTTCCGCACGGGGCGGCGTCTCCTCGAAGTCGTGGACCGAGACGACGGCCGTCGCGTCCTCCTCACGAGCGGCCTCGACGGCCGCGCGACCGTCGCCCGCCGCGATGGCGGCGAGTTCGACGTCGACCGCCGCCACGGCCGGGTGGGCCGCGGCGTCACAGAGCGCCTCGACACGCGCCTCGTCGTCCGCGGCCTCGCCGCCCTCCCACTCGACGCGGTTGGTCGCGAGCACCGGCAGGTCGCCGTCGTAGTCGTCGAGCGCCGCGAGCGGGTCGGCCGCGAGGTCCATGCGGAACTCGACGGCGTCGGCGTGCTCGCGGGCGTCGGCTTCGGCCGCGAGGTCCGCGATACTCGCCGCGAGGACGAACGAGTCGAAGTCCATACCCCACCCATCCGCCGCGGGGGTCAAAACTCGACCGGGGCGTGCCGGCACCGGAACCCGTCGTCGGTCCGCTCGACCGACTCGACGTCGTACAGCCGCACGCGGCGCTCCTGGCGCGTCATCACCGGGAAGTCGTAGTGTTCGGCCTCGTAGTCGAGGTCGTCGCGGCCCGCCGCGAACGCGCGGTGGCGCTCCAGTCGGGCGCGGGCGCGCTCGCGAGAGGTCTCGGGGAGGTCGGCGAGGCGCGCCTCGAACGCCCCGACGAACGAGGCGTCGAGTTCGTAGCCGACGGAGTCGCGTGCCGCGAGCATGGCCGCGAGCGTCGTCGTCCCCGTCCCCCAGAACGGGTCGAGGACGACGTCGCCGCGCGTCGAGAACATCCGGACGAGGCGGAGCGGGAGCGCGAGCGGGTAGGCCCCCGAGCGCTCGCGGCGGTCGTCGTCGGGCGCGAGGTCCTGCGCGGCGCCGTTGAACGTCCAGAGGTCGGAGAACCACTCGTTGCGCTCCTCCCAGAAGTACGCCGCCTCGTAGCGCTCGTCGGCCCCGGGGTCGAGGCGGCGCGGCCCGCCCTTCCGGAAGACGAGGACGTGTTCGTGTTCGAGCGTCGGGTAGGCGTTCGGGGGGAGCATCCCCGACCCCATGAACTTCGTCGCGCGGTTGACCGGCTTGCGCCAGAGCACGCCCGGCAACTGCGCGAGGCCGTGCTCGCGCATGCGGCGGACGATTTCGACGTGGTTCGGGTAGAGCGAGAACTCCTCGACGGTCCGGGTGGCGTCGCCGACGTTGACGCAGGCGATGCCGCCCGGCGCGAGCACCCGCGCTACCTCCGCCCAGACGCCGTCGAGGACGTCGTGCATCAGGTCGAACGCCCGGTCGCCGTCGTCAGCGTCCAGCGCCTCCCCCACCGCGGGGTCGAGCGACGCGAACAGGTCGTCCCACATCTCTATCATCGGGTAGGGCGGGGAGGTGACCACGAGGTCGACCGAGCCGTCGGGGAGCGCCGACTCGCGGGCGTCGCCGACGTGGACCGCGTGCTCGGTCTGCATGCACGGTTCGTGCGCCGGGGAGGTCTAGTGTCTTGTGGTCGCGCGGACGGCGGAGCGGCCGACGGTCGAGAACGGAGAGGCGGGGGACGGACGACGGCAGACGACCCGCTCGACGCGACGCTCGGAGGGGTGAGAGACGAGGGGACGGCTATCGACTACAGCGGGATGTCCTGTTCGGCTTCGAGCAGTTCGTGGTAGCGGTTGCGGATGGTCACCTCGGAGATGTCGGCCACCTCGCTCACCGCGGCCTGCGTCGTCTTCTCGTTGGTGAGGAGGGCGGCGGCGTAGACGGCGGCGGCGGCCAGCCCCACGGGGGACTTCCCGGAGTGGACGCCCTGCTCCTTGGCGTTACGGAGCAGCTTTCGAGCGCGGTTCTCCGCCTCGTCGCTCAGTTCGAGGGCGCTAGCGAAGCGCGGGACGTAGCTCTCGGGGTCCGCCGGCTTCACCTCGAGGCCGAGTTCCCGCACGACGTACCGGTAGGTGCGGGCGATCTCGCTCTTCTCGACGCGCGAGACGTCCGCGATTTCGTCGAGGCTGCGGGGGACGCCGGCCTGCCGGGCGGCGGCGTAGACGGCGCTGGTGGCGACGCCTTCGATGGAGCGTCCGGGCAGCAGGTTCTCGTCCAGCGCACGGCGGTATATCACGGAGGCCATCTCGCGGACGTTCTCGGGGAGACCGAGGGCGCTGGCCATGCGGTCGATTTCGCCGAGCGCCTGCTTGAGGTTGCGCTCCTTGGAGTCGCGCGTGCGGAAGCGCTCGTTCCACTTCCGGAGGCGCTGCATCTTCTGGCGCTGGCGCGACCCGAGCGAGTTGCCGTAGGCGTCCTTGTCCCGCCAGTCGATGTTCGTCGACAGCCCCTTGTCGTGCATCATGTTCGTGGTGGGGGCGCCGACGCGCGACTTCTGGTCCTTCTCCCTGGAGTCGAACGCGCGCCACTCCGGGCCGCGGTCGATGCTGTCCTCCTCGACGACCAGCCCGCAGTCCGAACACACGGTCTCGCCGTGTTCGGTGTCGCTGATCAGGGTGCCGCCGCACTCGGGGCAGTCGAGCCCCTCTCGTTCGTCGGACTGTTCCGATTCGTTCGTTCGCTCCCGCGTTCGGGTGTTCGAGTCACTCATTTGTGAGGGCGTCCACTATCCGGGCAGGAGAAACCCCGAAAATCCCGGACAGGTGTCTGGTACAATAGCTTCGTCCGAAAGCTTCTTAACCTTTCCGATACCGAGTGTACGGTTCGTTCACTTCGTCCACGAGACGAATCGCCGCGTAGTCCGGCGGTTTCCCCGGTCGAGTGACGGGCGCTCACACGGGACGTACGGCGGTCCCCCACCGTCCCTCAGTCCATCTCGGCGGTCTCGACCTCGCGGGTCTCGTCGACGGCCGTCGTCAGCGAGACGTTGAGGGCGAACGTCGAGACGACGCCGCCGGCGACGGTGACGGCGTTCTTGACGGCGTGGTCGACGATGGCCGCGCCGAGGGCGGTGGCGAACCCGACCGGCGTGAGCGCGACGACGAGGAGGGTGAACGCCCCCTCGTAGAGGCCGACGCCGCCGGGCGAGAGCGGGAGCACCTTCGCGAGGTTGCCGACGCTCACGGCGAAGAAGCCGACGGCGACGAACAGCGTGGGGGAGAGCGCCACGTCGAAGGCGGCGAAGACGAACAGCGCGGTGACGACGTCGAGCGTCCAGATGGCGAGACTCGACGCCCCGATGCGTGCGAACGCCCGGCGGTCGTGGGCGACGCGCTGGACGTCCGCGACGAACGACTCGACGACGCCCGCGGCGGCGGCGGCGTAGGAGTCGGTGCTGACGCGGGCGAACGCCCGGCGGACGAACGAGTCGTCGCGGCGCGCACCGAGGACGATGGCCCAGACGGCGAGGAGGGCGGCGACGCCCACCGCGGCCGCCACCGTCAGGGCCGCCTCCCCGCTCCGGCGGTAGGCGGGAGGCACGCCGTCGAGCCCCGAGGGGTCAGCCGCCCCGGCGAGCGACAGGCCGAGCAGGACCGTTCCCGCGAGCGTCGTGATGGTCAGGAGGTCGAAGACGCGCTCGACCGCCAGCGAGGCGAACCCCGAGGGGTAGGGGACCCCTCGGCGGGCCTTCACGACGTAGGCGCGGATGGCGTCGCCCGCCCGCGCGGGGAAGACGAGGTTGCCCGTCTGGCTGAGGAACACCGCGCCGGTCAGGAACCCGAGCGACGCGTCGTAGCCGAGTTCCGAGAGGATGTCGCGGTAGCGTCCGCCCCGAAGCGGCCACGAGAGCGCGTAGAGCGCCGTCCCGAGCGCGACCAGCAGGGGGTCGGCCGCGCGCATCTCCGCGAGGACGGCGCCGACGTCGATGTACACGGTCATCAGGAGCGCGGCGAGCGCGACCAGCAGGACGCCGCCGGCCAGCGTGACGCGGGGGGTGAGCCGCGGGGCGACGGTGAACTCCCACCAGCAGCGCGTCACCTGCGTCCCCATCCCGAGGACGTCGCGCACGAAGTGGACCTTCGTCTCCTCCGGTGAGCGCCAGCGGACGGGGAGCTCCTTCACTCGATACCCCCGGCGCTGGGCGCGCACGAGCACCTCCGTGTCCCAGAACCAGTGTTCGTCGCGGACGTCGTCGAGGAGCGAGAACAGCGCCTCGCGGTCGAACGCCTTGAACCCGCACTGGTGGTCGCGCAGCGACGACCCGAGCAGGAAGCGGACGGCGGCGTTGAACCCCCGGCTGGGGGGCGACCGCTGGGACGGACGGGTCGGTTCCCGGTCCGCTCCGAGGCGCGACCCCGTCGCGACGTCGTACCCCTCGGAGCGGACGCTCTCGACCAGCTCCTCCAGGTGGTCGATGTCGGTGGCGAGGTCGGTGTCGAAGTAGACGAGCGTCTCGCCCGCCGCGAGACGGAACGCCCGGACGAGCGCACCCCCTCGCCCCAGCCGTTCGTCGGCGTGGACGTGGCGCACGCGGCGGTCGCGCCCGGCGATGCGGGCGGCGACCTCGGGCGTGCGGTCGGCGCAGCCGTCCTCGGCGACGAGCACCTCGAAGCTCCCCTCGGGGAGGAAGGAGGCGAGGGCGTCGAGCGTCCGCTCGACGGTCCGTTCGATGGTCGCCGCCTCGTTGTAGGCGGGCAGGACGACGCTCACCTCCGTCATTGCTCGGCGGTTGGCACGGAGCGACAAGTGCCTTGCCACTGCGGTCGGTCCCCGTCCGTTGGCGGGCCGGCGTCAGTCGGCACCTTCGGGCGTCCGGACCGTGAGGAAGTCGTCGAGGTCCACCTCCGCGCGCGCGGCGGCGTCGGCCACGGAGTCGAACGGCCGGTCGACGACGAGGTTGCCCGCGCGCTGGCGCCCCATGCCCGGAATGGCCGTCAGTTCGTCCATCGACGCCGCGTTCACGTCGAGCGGGTAGGGGACGCCCGTCACCGAGCGGTAGCCGTGGTCGGTCACCGCCACGTCGACGGTCCGGCCCAGTTCGCGCTCGCCCGGAATCCCGACCAGCAGAGGGTAGGTCCCGAGTTGCCGGCCGAAGGTCTTGCCGTCCTGGTGGTACTCCAGGTGGACGTCGTGCAGGCGCGTCCCCGCGGGCGCGACGCGCTGGAGCATCGGGTTGTCTATCTCCTCGCGCACCTCCCGCTTGTAGCGCTTGAACAGCTTCTTGTGGTCCGTCGCTATCTGCGACCCCGTCTCCGACATCTCGGTGCCGGCGAAGGCCATCACCTGCCGGATGTTCACCCGCCGAAGCATCAGCCCCTCGTCGTAGACGCGGTGGAGGAACGCCTTGTTCAGCTCGTAGGTCTCGCGGCGCTCACCCTTCAGCCCGTGGAGGAGGTTGATGCCGGGCAGGAGCTTCGGGAGGCGCTTGGTCTCCTCGCCGTGGGTGGGCGCCGCGGCGGGGTCCTCGCCGGGGCGCCACCCGGCCGCCTCGTTGACGACCCGGACCGCCTCGAAGCACTCCTCGGCGCTCACGTTCAGGTTGTTCTCCTCCTGGACGACGGGGTCCGCGCTCTCCAGTCCGAAGGCGGCGGTGTCCCCGGGCGTGTTGTGCGCGGCGATGACCTCGATGCCCTCGCGCGCGAGGTCGGGCCACTTCACCACGGTGATGGGGTTCATGTTGTCGAGGTGGAGCGTCCCCAGTTCCGGCGCGACCTCGCGGATACCGCCGTAGAGCGCCCGGAGCGCGTCGGGATTGGGCTTCTCGCCGTCCCCGCCGTAGGCGAGGATGTCGGCCTGCCGGCCCAGTCGGAAGTGTCGCACGCCGCGCTCGTAGAGCGCCTCCACCTCCGAGACGACCGTCTCGGGCGGGCGGAAGGTGGCGTTCCCGTAGAGCGGTTCCGTGCAGAACGAACAGCGGTAGGGACAGCCCCGCCCCGTCTCGAGTTCGGCGATGAGGTAGTCGGGGTGGTTGGGGTGGTGCTCGACGACGAACGCCCCCGTTCGCGCCCAGCGCGTCACCTCCTCGACGTCGCGCATCCGGTTGTTGAACCCCTCCAACCCGCTGGCGACGAGGTCGTAGGCGGCGGCCTCGACGTCGCCCTTCGCGACGAAGTCGTAGTCGAGGTCCTTTCGCTCCATGTCGCTGCCCCCCTCGTTCTGGTCGCCCACGCCGAAGCGGACGGGGCCGCCCATCAGCGTCGTCCCGTCGGCGGTCCACGCCATGCGGCGCACCTCGTCGGGTTCGGCGGGCGTCCCCCCGACGTACTTGCCGGGGACGGTCATCCCGCCGATGTATATCATGAGGTCGGCCTCCTCGACGTCGCGCCAGCGCGAGGGCTCCTCGCGCAGCGCGTCGATGGTGTGGTAGGTGATTCGTCCCTCGGGGACGCCGGCGTCGACGAGCGCGCCCGCCGTGTAGCGCGGGTACGTCGAGACGTAGGGCGGAACGCCGAAGTGCGCCGGCTCGTCGACGTAGCCGTCCACGAGCGTCACGTCGAGCGTCGCCGGGTCGGTCATACCCCGAGTGAGCGGACGAGCGCGTAAAACGGTGACTACCCGGGGCGGCGCGTCAGACGGGTCCCGTCACGCCTCGGACGCGGTGACCGAGAGGACGTAGTCCTCGCCGTCGAACCGGACGTACCACCCGCCGGCGGGGAGCGCCTCCACCTCGGCGAGTCGGTCGCGCAGGGCGAACGCGCCGTCCGCACAGCCCGCGTACGACCCCGAGACGGCCTCCTTGACGACGGCGCGCTCTTCCTCGGGGAGGCCGTCGAGGTCGAGACGGTACGCGCCGGCGACCGCCTCCTGGAGGTCGGCCTCGTCGGTCCCTACCTCCTCGGCCTCGAAGCGGTAGACGCGCTGTTGCTGGGTCGTCGGTTCGCCGCCGTTGACCCGGTAGGTGCGCCCGTCCCACCGGACCCACACCTCCCCGGTGAACGCCGACCCCTCGTCGCCGTCGGGGTAGGACGCGGGGTAGTCCTGGACGTTCAGCGACCCCTGGGGGTGTTCGCCCTCGCCGTCCGACCCGTAGACGATGCGCAGGAGGACGTCCTGGTCGGCCTCCGAGAGCGCCTCGAACGGCTCCATCCGGGCGTCGGCGGGCGCCTGCTGGCCCTCGGACCACGAGACGTCGAGCGGGATGACGGGCGTCTCCTCCGTCCCGATGCGGGTGCGCTCGACGGCGTAGTACGACCCGCCGACCGCGACGAAGTCGCCGCCGCCGAGCGAGGGGACCCGGGTGGTACGGACCTCCTGGGGCCCCTCCTCGGCCGCCCGTTCGATGGCCACGGCGTCGACCACGCCGAGGTCCGAGAGGACGTCCTCGGCGGCTGGCGCGCCGGCCGTCGCCGCGACGCGGACGCGATTACCGGAGCAGTCGGGCGCGGTGTCGTTCGCGTCGGCGTCGGACGTGTCGTTCCCGTCCGACTCGTTCGACTCGTTCGGCGTGCCGTTGGCGGCGTTCGGGTCGGCGTCGGAACAGCCGGCGACGAACAGCGCTCCGGCGGCGACCAGGAAGTGACGGCGGCGAGTGGGCATGGTCGAGCCGAGTAGTGGCAGTCTGATAAGTATTTCTCGCATTCGGACAGATAGTGACCGGTTACCGGTTCGTCGCCGCGCCATCCGGGAGTTTCCGATGGTCTTGGCGCACGGACGTGAGGAACCGTTACGTTCTCGCGGCGCCTACCTCCCCGGGCCGAGTGGTCGACATGGCGAACGAAGTACACGAGACGGAGGAGATGAAGGGTGCCGCGATGGGGTTCGTCGAGGAGGTCTGGAACGGGCGTCACTACGAACTCATCGAGCAGAAGATAGACGAGGGGTACGCGGGCCACTGGTTCGCGGTCGGCGAGGACGGTCCGGTCGACCGCGACGGGCTTCGCGAGTTCGTCACCGCGGTCCACCGGGGGTTCCCCGACTTCCACATGGACGTCGAGTTCGTGCTCGCGGAGGGGGACATGGTCGCCGTCGGCTACACCAGCGGGGGAACCCACCAGGGCGAGTTCATGGGAATCCCGCCGACCGGCGAGTACGGCGAGGCGACCGGCGTCTTCGTCAACCGCTTCGAGGAGGGCCGCGTGGTCGAGTCGTGGGCGTCGTGGGACGCGCTCGGCCTCTTCCAGGACGTGGGCGTCATCCCCGAGGCGTTCGGGCTGACGAACCTGCTCGGGACGGGCCTCAGCATGGCGCGGCGGAACGTGACCGAACGGGCGCGCAAACGCCGCGCCCGCTGAGCGTTTTCACGGATTACTCGTCCCGCGCCACGTCCATCCCCTCCACGATGTCGAAGTCCTCGTCGCCGTCGAAGCGCGCCGGCGAGAAGTGGTCGATGCCGTCGCCCCCGAGCACCTGCTCCGCGGCGACCTCCCCGAGCGCCGGCGCGCGCATGAAGCCGTGGCCCTGCCACCCGGCGGCGACGTAGACGCCGGGCGCGCACTCGCCGAGCAGCGGGTCGCCGTCGGGCGTCGCGGTGCAGAGGCCGGCCCACGCGCGGTCGACACCGAACGTGCGCCCGACGCCCGTCGCGAGGTAGTCGGCGCAGTCGGCGACGAACCAGTCGTCGGCCGCGCGGTCCCAGTCGTCCGGGTCGCGCTCGACGGGTTCGGTGCCGTCGCCGACCAGCAGGCCGCGCCCGTACGGCCGGAGGTAGTACCCGCCCGAGGCGTCGAAGAGCATCGGGAGGTCGTCCCGGAGAGGGGTCGCGCGGGTGACCAGCGCCTGTACCCGGTACGGTTTGAGGGGGACGGGAACGCCGGCGTCCGCCAGTACGTTCCCCGTGTGCGCCCCCGTCGCGACGAGGACGGCGTCGAACGACTCCTCACCGTGACCCGTCGAGACGACCGGTGACCCGTCGAGGCGGAGCGACGCGGGCGTGTGCGTCCGAATCTCCGCACCCGCCTCCCGTGCCCGGTCGGCCGTCGCCTCGGTGTAGGCGGCCGGGTCGACGTAGCCCGCGTTCTCGGCGACGGCCGCCACCGCCACGTCGTCCGTCTCGAGGAGCGGAAAGCGGGCCGCGAGCGCCCCCGAATCGAGCAGCGACACCTCTCGGCCGTGCTCGCGCATCCGGTCTACTCCCTCGCGGATGGCGTCGGCCCGGCGGTCGTCGCCCCCTCGCGCCAGCCAGACGTAGGGGCAGTCGGTGAACGCGAACCCGCTGGTGTCGGAGCGTTCCCGGAAGCGTTCGAGCGCCCGGGCGCCGACCGCGGCGTCGATCCGGTCGGCGTAGGCGTCGTAGCAGAGCCCCGAGGCGCGGCCGCTGCTCCCGGCGGCGACCGCACCGCGCTCGTAGACGACCACGCTCGCCCCGCGCGCCGCGAGGTCTGCGGCCGCGGTGACGCCGACGGCGCCCGCGCCGAGGACGGCGGTTCTCACCGGTGGCCTCCTGCGGACGCTCGTGTCCGCGGCACGTCGGAGCCGGTGCGGACGGCAGTTCTCACCGGTGGCCCTCCGGCGCGACTCGGCGCGCCGAAACAGCGGAACCGGTGTGGACGGCGGTTCTCACCGACGACCTCCTGCAAGGGGTCATGGACGACGAGTGCGGTGCGTCGGAACGAGACATAGCCGAGAGAGGACGTGCGTCCGACGTAACTCCTCGCCCGTCTCAGACGTAGATGTGGCCCTCGACCGGAGTCCAGGGCTCCACCGGGGCGAAGTCGGCGCGCCACGCGCGCCAGGCGGCCAGCGCCGCGACGACGCTGTCGAGGGCGTCGCCCCCCTCGTCGGCGACGAGCGTCTCGCGCGTGTCGGCGTCGACTTCCAGCGGCGTCCGCGCGGCCAGACCGTCGACGATGCGCGCTCGGCGCCCGCGCGCGCCATCGTGTCTGGCGTCGTCCTTGTAGCGCCGGTCCGGGAGCGAGCACGAGCGCAGCGTCGCCGCGGGGTATATCTCGCAGAGCCACGGCGGGTCGCCGCGGCGCATGGGTGGAGCCGAGGCACCCCGGTCGACGAGCGGCGCGAGGACGTCGCGCACCCCGTAGAACGTCTGGTGGGCGACGAGCCAGTGGTAGGGCGAACTGGCGCCGGTACGCTCGTCGGTGGCGCGTTTCAGGAACGTCCGGTCGCCGTCGGCGTGCGCGTGCGCCCGCTCGGTGCAGGTCGCCCGGAGGGCGTCCGGTCCCTCGTGGGCGGCGACGATGGCGAGGCCGTCGGGCCACGTCGCGGCGGGGTCGAGGACGGCGCGCGGGAGGCCGAAGGAGAAGTCGAGGCCTGCCGGACCGTCGTGGGCGGCGAGCAGGTCGCACAGGTGCGAGAGCGCGGGTGCGCGGTCGGCCGTCCCGGCGCGCGCGGCCAGCGAGCGACAGTCGGTCACGCGGAGGGTACCGTCGCACCACGTCGCTGCCGCGACCCACGTCTTCGCGCCGGCGTCGCGCGCGCCGCTGAAGTCGACCCCGATGACGTCCATACCTCCCCTCCGGCCCGTGGAATTGATTAGCGGCCCGCTCCAATCCCGGGTATGCCGAAGACGCTGGAGGTCAAGTGTACGGAGTCGGAGTGCGAGTTGGACATGTTCGAGTTGCACTACACCTACGACATGCCCGAGGAGACCACGGTCGCCGACTTCTCCTGTCCCTACTGCGGGTCGACCGACGGTCTCGAAGAGATAGCGCTCTGAACAGAGGAACCGATAAACCTGCCCCACACGAACTCATGGATACCATGAAAGACCTCAGCGAGCGCGTCGAACGCGTCGTCCTCGACAACGTCGGCCGAGCGTTCAGTCGCGTCCAGGAACGGACGCCCCTGCCGGCCGACCTGCTGGAGAGCGACGACGCCTACCTCGTCGTCTTCGACGCCCCCGGCGCCACCGGCGACGACATCGACGTCCGCTTCGACGAGAACACCGTCCGTGTCCGCATCGACCGCTTCCGTGACTACTACGAGGACTACGAGATGCGCATCCCCGGCCGCGGCCTCGCGCTCGACGGCGCCGTCACCCTCCCCGAGGGAGCGACCGTCGACCCCCGGACGGCCGAGGCGACGCTCACGAGCAACGGCACGCTCCGCGTCCGCATCCCGAAGACCGAGGACGAACGCGACGTCCCCGTCGACGTGACGACGGAGGACGACGCGGACGCGGATGAGGACGAGCCGCGAGACCGAGACGTCGGCGACTCCCACACCGACACCGACAGTGTCGACGACGCGGAGCGCGTCGACGCCGACGACTCGGCGGACACCGCCTGAGTTCCCGTTCTCACCGGAACGCCGCCGGCCCGCGGGCGGGGTAGCCGACGACCGTCGTCGCGCCCGCCTCGTGGAGCGCGTCGACCTGCTCGCGGACCGACTCGGCCGTCCCGACGAGCGCGAAGTCGTCGGCCGCCGCGAGCAACACCTCGCGAGCGCGACCCGTCGCGGTGCGGTCGGTCGCCGCCCCGTCGGGGAGCGCCCGGCGCACCGCCCGCCGACGCGAGACGTACCCGCCCAGGGCGTCGAGGATGGCGTCCTCGTCGGCCGTGAGCACCGTCGGCGCGTAGACGGCCACCTCGCCGTCGAAGCCGACGGCCCTGAGCGCCCGGAGCTCGCGCTCCGTCGCCCGGCCGAGCAGGTCGTACTGGACGCCGCCGGCCGCCAGCGCGAGGCGTTCGATGCCCTCGGTGCCGACCCACGGTGCCGGCGCGTCCTCGTGATAGTCGGCCAGCGCGGCCCGGAGGCGCGGGGCGACGGCGCGGGCGCGTTCGGCCTCGGTGAGGTACGCCGCGTTCCCGGCGACGAGGACGCGCCCGACGTCGGGCGGCACCCGTTCGACGAGCGACCCGTCGCCGAGGGCGTCGAACCCGTCGGCCCGGACGGGCGTGGTGAGGTAGACCGTCAGGTTGTCGGCGAGCGCACGGAGCGTCGCCGCGTCGGGGAGGTGCTCGCGACCCTCGTAGTCGATGGCGACCGTCTCGACGCCGAGGTCGAGCGCCGCGCGCACGTCGCACTCCGTCGGCTTGAGCGCGATGGCGTCGATTCCCGTCGTCGAGAGCGTCCGCTCTGTCAACATGGTGTCACCTGTGTCATGGAGAGGTAGCTAGGGCCGGTGCGGAACTCGATCAGCCGCGTGTACGACCATTGCCCGAACGAGGGCAGTTCGGCGCATAAGCGTGTCGCTCGGGGCGAGTGTGACCCGCCTCGCTCAGCGACGCGACCGGTCGAGGGCGTAGAGGACGGCCGTGACGATGCCGGTGTAGCGAACCGTAGGGACGAGGACGTCGGCGAGGGCGTCGAACGCGCCGACGTCCGGCGCGCCGAGGAGCCACGCGAGGACGGACGCGAGGAAGAAGGCCGCGAGCAGTATCGCCGCGATGCGGACCGCCTCCCGCGCTAGCCACGCCGTGTCGACGGGTCGTGTGCCGAGTGCCATACACGATACTATCCGCAAGCAGATAAGTCAGTTTCGATAACTATGTCCCGTCCGTTACTATCTGTCGGTCGTTCACGAGGGGAGGTCGGCGTCCGGGTCCACCACCCGGTCGACCTCCTCGGGCATCCGCCAGTCGGTGGCGAGTTCGAGGAACTGGACGAGCATGTTGCCCGTCGCCCCCCAGACGGTGAAGCCGTCGACGTGGAAGAAGTGCAGTCGGACCTCCCCGTAGTGGGGGTGCTCGCGGCGCTCTGACTCGTAGTTCGAGCGGTCGGTGAGGTCCGCGACCGGGAGGACGGCGATTTCGGCGACCTCCCGTTCGTCGGGGACGTAGGTCGTGTCGGGGACCCAGGCGACGAACGGGCGGACCGAATAGCTGGTCACGGTCCGGATGTCGTCGAGGCGGCCGACCACCTCGACGGTCTCCGGGTCGAGACCGATCTCCTCGTTGGCCTCCCGCAGCGCCGTCGCCAGCAGGTCCTCGTCGGTCGGTTCGCGCCCCCCGCCGGGGAAGCTCATCTGGCCGGGGTGTTCCCCGAGGTGGTCGGCGCGCTTCGTGAACAGTATCGCGGGGCCGTCGTCGCGGGCGACCAGCGGCACCAGCACCGCCGCCTCTCGCTCCTCGTCGGTCACCTCGACCGGCCGGTGTGCGGCCACCCGCGACAGGTCCATATCACCCCCTCGGACGCAGGTGGCTTACGTCCTGCGCCACGCGGTGTGATGTCACTGCTCGTCGCGCGCGGCGTCGAGGCGACGGCGCACCTCGCCCAGGTCGACCGGTCCCCACGCCTCGATGTCGTAGCTCGCGTCGACGAGGCGGGCGAGTTCCTCTCCGCTCGGGTCGGCCGCGAGCGCCCGCGCGGCCTCGGCCCGAAAGCGCTCCTCGGCCGTCCGCGCCACCGCCTCCGTGTCCGGCGTGCGCGGGGGGACGTCGAGGATGTGCGGGAGGTCGGCCGCCCCCTCGGGGAGCGTCGGGAACGCCGCCGGACCGACCACCAGCAGGCCGTCGTGGTCGACGAGTTCGTACCGCTCCAGGGCCGTCTCGACGACCTCGTCGTCGGGCGCGTCGGCGTCGTGCTTGAACGCGAGTTCGGCGAGCGCCCGGTCGAGTTCCTCGCGGGTGAGCGCGCCGAAGAGGTCGACGACCCCCGCGAGGTCGTCGCCGTCGAGGGCGAGGTCCGCGCTCATCCGCCCGCCTCCGCGAGGTCCGTTCGAGTGACCTCGCGCACCGCCGCGGGGTCGAGCGGCGCCTCCTCCCACGGCGGGAGGCGACGGTCCTCGCTCGGCGGACGGACGGCGTCGGCGTAGGCGGCCACCTGCTCGCGCTCCTCACGCGGGTCGTAGACCAGTCCGTTGAACGCCGCGTCGGTCGCGTACTGGTCGACGAGGCCGTCGGCCGCCTCGCGGTAGGCCGCCCGGAGCGCGTCGAAGTCGGGGTGGACGCCGGCGTCCGCGAGCGCCTCGAACAGCGCGGCGCCGACCTGCTCGCTCATGTCGCCGAGGCCGCTCGGCCCCGCGACGGCGCGGTGGTCGTGCTCGTGGACGCCGAGGTCGACCTGGGCGGTGCGGGCGAACCCCGCCTCGCGATAGGCGCCGCCGAGCGTCCCGACCTCGAGGCCCCACCCGCGCGGGAGCCACAGGCGCCGGGCGAGGTCGGCGCTCGCGGCGAACTCCCCCGAGAGGGCGTACCGGAAGGCGTCGAGGTAGTCGACGACGGGGTCGTCGTGGCGGGCGGCGAGCGCCCGGAGCAGGGGGGCGTAGAACAGGCGAAAGAGCCGCCCGTAGAGCCGGTCGTCCTCGACGCGGGCGTAGTAGCCCTTCGAGAACTCGTGGCCGTGGGCGAGCGGGAAGAGCAGTCGCCGGACGTGCCGCTCGGAGTAGCGTTTCGCGTCGGCGTCGTGGACGACGACGAACGACTCGCGGGCGGCGGCGACGCCCAGCGCCAGCCAGACGTCCCGGCCCTTCCCCCGCGGGCCGTCGAGGCCGGCGCTCGCGAGCAGGTCGGTGACGCCGGGGCCGTCGCACCACAGCACCTCGCAGGGGAGGTCGTACCCCGAGAGCCACTCGTGGACCGCGCCGACCCGCCCCGCGTCCGCCCGGAGCGCGACGACCACCCGACCGGGCGCGAGGGTCTCGAGGGTCGTGAGCACGCGGTCGGCCGCCAGGCTGGCGTGTTCACGCTCGGTCATGGGGACGACGACCGCCGCCCGGTCCACCGGCGCCTCGGGGACGGGGTCGGTGAAGTCGTGGAGCGTCGTCACCCGCTCCTGTACGTATTCCATCGCCGGGAGGTGAGGACCGACGAGGCAAAAGTCCCGCTCTCTCCGGCTACTGCTCGACGGCCGCACCCGTCGTCGGGAGGCGGCCGTCGACGTAGAGACCCACCAGCGCCCCCATCACGAGCAGGAGGCCGAGCGCCGCCCCGCTGGCGATGGCGTCCCACGACAGCCCCGCGTCCCGGAGGACGCCGAAGGCGACGGAACCGCCGGCCTGCGGGAGCATCATCGTCCCGCTGAAGACGGCGTAGGTGCTGGCGCGGTGTTCGCCCGGCACCGTCGCGAGCATGTAGGTGTCGACCGCCGGGAACAGGCAGTGGATGACGAACCCGACGACGACGGTGAGGGCGACGACCGCCAGCAGGTTCGACACCGACGTGAGCGCGAGCAGGCCGAGCGCGAACGAGACGGAGATGGAGATGACGAACGGCACCGTCGGGAGGCGCTCGGCGAGGTCGCCGCCCACGACGAACGCGGGGATACCGGCGGCGAACAGGACCGTGAGCATCGTGTTGGCCGTCGGTTCGGCGAACCCCTTCGCCTGTATCATGTAGAGGACGTAGAAGTTGAACACGCCGTTCCAGACGAAGCCGGTGAGGCTGACGAGCGCGATGCCCGAGACGATGATGCGCCACTGCGCGCGCGCCGCCCCGAGGAGGTCGCGGTCGGCCTGCCCCACCGACGGGAGGGGCGTCCGCCGGCCGACGAGGAACAGCGCGAGGGTGACGAGCGCCGTCGCCACCGCGATGACGTGGAACGTCGCCCGCCACGACCCGACCGCGAGGACGGCGACGACCAGCGGCGCGGCCCCGACGGCGGCGAACTGGCTCGCCGCGCCGTGGAGGCCGAGGGCACGCCCGACGTTCCCCGGGAACAGTTCGCTCACCAGCGGGGCGGCGGCGATGAAGTAGGGGCCGCTCGCGAGCCCCATGCAGAACGCGCCGACCAGCAGCGCCTCGACGGAGGGGGCCACCGCCGCGAGCAGCGCCGCGCCCGTCAGGACGACGCCCGCCCCGAGGATGACGACCATCCGCGAGGTCCTGGTGAGGAGGTAGCCCGCGAGGAACCGGGGGCTCGCGCTCCCGAACCAGGCGAGCGCCGTGAGGAGGCCGAGGGTGGCCTCCGTCACCCCGAAGGCCTGCTGGAGGGGCGGGAGCAGCGGCGCGTAGATGACCCGACCGAGGTTCACGAGGAAGACCATCGCGCAGAGAGAGCCGAACAGCTGACGGCGAGACACGACTACGACTTCGCCCCGTCGCGTTCAAAGCTTGCGAAACCGGTGGCCTCACCCCCTATCCGCGGTGACCGCTATCACGCGGCGCGCGAGTCGTTCGCGGTCGACTACTCGAACGTCCCGTCGAACGCGCGGGCGCCCATCGGCTCGAACGTCCCGGCGGCGAGGTTCTCCGCGAGGTGCTCGGGCGTGCTCGTCCCGACGAGCGAGGAGGTGACGCCGGGGGCGCTGCGCGCGAAGTTGAGCGCGCGCTGGGCCGGCGTCTCGCCCGCGAGTTTCGCCGCGACGGGGTCCGGAATCGACCCCGCCCGCGCGAGGTCGCCCTGACCGAGGGAGGCGCTGGTGAAGACGCCCAGCCCCGCGTCGTGGGCGAACCGGAGGGCGCTCTGTGGCCCCTCGACCGACTCGTGGGCCTCGACGGTGAACGCGTCGGCCATGTGGACGTTGAACGGGAGCTGAATCGCCCGGAGGTGCGTCGAGGCCGTCCCCGCCTCGTCGGAGGCGGCGCGAGCGCGGTCGACCACCGCCGGCAGCGAGAGGTAGGCGTCGTGGTCCGGCGGTACCCGGAAACACCGCCACGTCGCCACGCCGTAGTGGCGGATGTCGCCGGCGGCCGCCCGGCGTTCGAGGAGGGTGAACGTCTCCTCCAGCTGGTCGTACACCGCCTCGCGCGAGCGCTCCTCCAACTGCGTCTCCGGGTTGTGGACGTAGTAGAGGTCGACGGTGTCGACGTCGAGGTTCGACAGCGAGCGGTCGAGCTGGTCGTCGACGAACCCCGGCGCGATACAGTGGATACCGCGCACGAGGTCCTCGCGCTCGACGACGCCGGTGTCGAGGTACTGCTCGCGGACGTACGCCGCCGGGTCGGCGGGGCGCTCACCGTCGAAGGGGACGAACCCACCCTTGGTGGCGACGAGGACCGCCTCCCGGTCCACGTCGGCGTCGGCGAGCGCACGCCCCACCACGCGCTCGGAGCGCTGGGCGCGGTAGTTGACCGCGGTGTCGACGACGTTGATGCCGTTCTCGAGCGCCTTCACGACGGTCTCGTGGTAGGCGTCGTCGACGTCGTCCGTCGGCTCCCCGAGGTAGGTTCCGAGCCCGACGCTCGACACCACCCCTTCGCCGAACCGCCGGAAGTAGGTGCGCGCGAACCCGTCGAACGCGTCCCGGTAGGCCCACGTCGCGTTCTTCGTGACCATGTCCGTCCCTTCCCGACGGGGGACCTTACGTTGCCGTATCCGCGTCGCCGGTCTCCCGATAGGACTCGACCGCCGCGCGGTAGCCCTCGCGGTAGGTCGGGTAGGCGAACGCGTAGCCCCGTTCCCGGAGCCGGGCGTTCGAGCAGCGCTTGCTCGTCAGGACGCGTCGACGGGCCGCCTCCGAGAGGTCGCCCGCCTCCAGGCGCTCCTCCTTCGTCCGTTTCTCGGGGCGCTCGACGCCACACTCGTCGGCCAGCCAGTCGGCGAGCGCCCACTTCGAGACGGGTTCGTCGTCGACGGCCAGCAGGAGGTCGTCCGGCGGCCGCTCCTCGACGACGAACCGGAGGACGCCGGCCGCGTCCTCGCGGTGTATCATGTTCAGGTAGCCCTCGGTGACCGGTCCCTCGACGTACCGCTCCAGCCGGTAGCGCTCGGGACCGTACAGCCCCGCGAAGCGGACGACGGTCCCGTCGATGCCTCGCTCGGTGGCCTCCTCGCGCGCGACGCGCTCCGCCTCGGCGAGCACGCGGGTCTTCTCGGTCGTCGGGTCGAGGTCGGTCTCCTCGTCGACCCAGTCGCCGCCGTGGTCGCCGTAGACGCCCGTACTGGAGGTGTACACCAGCCGCTCGGGCGGGTCCTCGCGGGCGGCGAAGTGGTCGATTGCGGTCCGGAGGCCGTCGACGAACACCGCGCGGGCGGCGTCGGCCCCTCGACCGCCGGAACTCGCCGCGAAGACGACGACGTCGACGTCCGGGACGGCGGCGAGCGACTCGGGGTCGGTCACGTCCGCGCGGACCGCCCGCGCGCCGGTCGCCTCGACGTCGGCGAGGCCCGACTCGGAGCGCCGGACGCCGGTCACGTCGTGGTCGGCGAGCTGCCGGCAGAGTTCGAGGCCGACGTAACCACAGCCGAGGATGGCGAGCTTCACCGGCGATACCTCACGGCTTTCGCGCCTCGATGGCCTGCTGGATAGCCGCCAGCTCGGAGAGCGACACGGGGAAGCGGCCCTCTATCTTCTGTTGTATCTCCTTGGCGTCCAGCTCGCCGTCGAGGTCCGCCTCCAGCGACTCGACGTCGACGACGGCGATGGACATCCCCATCATCAACTCGTCGAGGACCTCCATCTCGATGGCGTCGGCGTCGGGCGTCTCCGCCTCGGTCGCCAGGATGGCCGCCGCCTCCTCGAGCGTGAGGTCGGGCGACTCGCCGGCGGCGAGGGCGTCGACGCTCTCGCGGCTCACGCCCGCCTCCTCGGCGACGGTGGCCGCGCCGACGGTCTCGACGGTCTCGCGCAGGCGGTCGTCGTACTGCGCGCGCAACTCCTCCGGCGCGAGCGCGCCGGGGTCCGAAGCGACGTTCTGGAGCATACACCCCGTTTCGACCCCGCCCCGGTTAAGTGCGTTCAGTCGTAGCCGGGCGAGCGCTCGTCCGCGTTCCCGTCGACGTCGCCGACACCGCGCGGGCCGGCGGGGACGACCACGACGACCGCCGTCCGCGTCTCGAAGTCGACGGGCGCGGCGCGTCCGAGACGTTCCGGAGCACCGTCCGAATCGACGTCGAGCGCGACGCTCCCGCCGTCACGCGTATAGACGGTCGCCTCGCTCCCGCGACGCGAGCGCAACGTGACGCGCTCGTACGTCCCCTGCACCTCGACGTCCCAGACGTTGAGCGTCGCGTACCAGTAGCCCGGAACCGGCGCGACCGGCAGGCCGGCCGGGACGGCCCCGAGGGTCCCGTTGAGACGGTCGGTCGCGCGGTCCGCGCCGCGTTCGGCCGCCTCCTCGACGCCGGCCTCGACGACGCGCCGGGCGGTCGCCATCGAGTCGTCGACGACCGCCTCCGGGGGGCGGGCGTCGGGGGCGGCGAGCGCGTCGGCCGTCGCGACCCGCAGTCGCGCCCGGAGCTCGGCCCGTTCGCTCGGCGGGAGGCCGGCCGCGACGGCCGTCGAGACGACGGCGTCCGTCGCGGAGCCGTTCGCCAGCGCGAGCGCCCGGGCGTCGGGCGTCCGCCACGCGGCCAGCGCCCGGTCGACGACGGTCACGGGACGCGTCCCCGAGCGACCGAGGCCCGTCCGGGCGACGCCGTCGACCAGCCGCCCGCGGACGTGGGCGTTCGCGGCGCGGACCTCCCGGTCGAGGGCGGGCGAGACCGTCCCACCGGTGGCACGGCGCTCGGCGCGCATCGCCCCCGCCGCGGTGCGCAGCGAGACCCGCTCGCTCCCGAACAGGCCGTCCGTGACCGTGTCGGCGGCGTCGCCGTACGGGACGGTGAACAGGTTGGTGTTGCGCGCGCCGAGGGGCGTCACCTCGCCGTCGCCCGCGACGGCCAGTCGCTCCCGGTCGACCGCGTCGACGGTCAGGTAGGTGGGAGCCGTCTCGACGGAGAGCGCGAGGGGACCGCCGACGCCACCCGTCGACGGCGACTCGCTCGCCCCGACCGCGGAGCGGTCGACGCCGAGCGCGAGGAGGTCGTGGAGGCGGTCGAGCGACCCCACGCCCCGGTCGTCGAGCGCCCCGTCGAGACCGTCACGGGTGCGCTCGCGCTCGCTCGACCGCGCGTCGAGTCGCGCGACGACGCGGTCGAGGTACGCCCGGCGGACGGCGACGCGCGTGCGGTCGGCGACGCCGTCGTACCGGTCGGGGGCGTCGACCAGGTCGGCCCGTCGCTCGCGGAGTCGGTCGGCCAGTCGGGCGGCCGGGTCGACCTCGTAGGTCGCGACCTCTGTCCGGGGGACCGTGACCGACGCCTCGCGCACCCGGTCGTGGAGCCCGGCGAGGTCGCGGCGGAGCCACCCGTCCAGGGCCGCCGGACGCTCACCGGCGATGCGAACGGGTTCGGTCTCGACCCCCTCGCTGGCGGCTCGCTCGGCGAGCGCGTCGACGCCGCCGCGGTCCGTGACGAGGCGTTCGTGGGCCGTCTTCGGGACGCCCGCGAGGTTGGGGCCGTCGAGCGCGCCACCGCGGTCGTACACGCCGTCGACGCCCCGGCGCGGGAGGTCCGAGTCGGGCGCGTGGCGACCGGCGAGTGCCAGCGAGACCGCCGTTCGACGGGTCTCGACGCGGCGAGTGGTCGTCGTCTCCTCGTCGCGTCGCCATCGGGTGGTGACGGTGGTCTCGCGGACGACCTCGCGCCCGTGGCGCTCGAACGTCCGCCAGCCGTCCGGGACGGCGACCGGGGCGACCGGCGCGCGCACGACCCGGCGTTCGGTCGTCGTGTCGCGGGCGACGCGCGTCCAGTTCCCGCCCGGCGGGCGCTCCCGCCCGGTCCGCTCGGTCCCGCGCGAGCGCGTCGCGACGAACGGGCGGGCGTCGACGGCGTAGTTCCGCGCCGCCGCTTCGGCGAGGGCGACGCCATCGTCGTCGAGCAGCGAGACGAGCGCCCGGTCGGCGGTGCGGTTCGCCGCGACGACACGGTTCGAATCCCGGTTCCCACCCTCTGCGGTCGCAACCGTCCGACCGTCGAGTGCCTCCCGCTCGGCCGCATCGAGGACGCGCTCGCTCCAGCGGCCGTCGAGGCCGCCCGCGCCGAGCAGGTCCGTCGTCGCGGTCCGGGCGCTCGCCCAGGCGGCCGCCCGCTCCCCGCCCGGCGTGGTCGCGCCGAGCACGTCGCACTGGAGACCGAGGGCGGCGACGTTCGTCGTCACCTCGACGTGGCGGTTCGCGACGACGTTCGCGACCGGCGCGCCGCCGTACTGGGCGTAGCCGCGCGCCCACGCGACGCCGTGGAGGCCGACGGTGAGGCGCCGGCCGAGCCCGTCGCCCGCCAGCGGCCCGGCGTTCAGCGACCGCTCGTAGGCGGTCGCCCGGTCGTGGAGCGCGAGGACCGGCGACGCGACGGTGACGGTCGGAGAGACCTCACGGTCCGCGACGGTGCGTCCCTCGCGCACCGCCCGGAGTCGAACGCCCTCGATGCGAACCCGGAGGGCCGTCCCGTTGGGACCGGCGCGCTCGACGCTGACGCGGGCTATCGCCTCGCGGAGGTCGGCGGGCGAGCGAACCGGGGGGAGCGATGCGCGCGCCCGGACGCCGCCGCGCGATTCGTCGAGGCGCTCGAGGTCGGCACGGGCGGCGAGGTAGACGCGGGCCCGGAGCGCGTCGCGGAACGGTTCGTCGGGGTCGAGGACGCGACCGTAGGGCGTGTCGCCCGGGACGACGACCGGGTCGGCCGCCGCCGCGCGCGCCGCGTCCGAGACGGCGGTTTCGAGTGCCGGCCGGGTGGCCGCCGCCGTCGCCTCGACGGCGCGGTCGACGGCCGGTTCGCGGGCAGGAGCGGAGCGGTCGGTGGCGACGAGCGTCGCGCTCCCGACGAGCAGGAGGACGGCCACGAGCGCGAAGGGCACCCGCCCACGGCGGTCGTCCGCCAGTCTCATCGCGACCACGTCCTCACGACGAGCGTCACGTCCCGGACGGAGAGGGCGTCCCGTGCCGCCCGCGGCGAGTCGTACCGCTCGCGGAGGTCGGCCGCGACTCGCTCGCCGAGGCGCGATTCGAGGCGGTCGACCGCGACGTCGGGTGGGGCGGCGCGGCCGTCCTCGCCGTCGGTCTCGAAGTCGGCGAGCGCGCCTTCGACGCGCGCCAGGCGGGTGTCGAGAGCCGTTCGCGCCCCCTCGTCGTACGCGGCCCGCTCGACGAGCGCGGGCGGGACGACGAACCGCACCGTCGCCCGGGCGACCGTCGCGCCGAGCGCGTCGTACGTCGCGTTCGGTGGTCGCATCCGGCCGACGTCCGGGGCCGGCAGCGTCGTCACCGCGGCGTCGACGCTGCCCGACGGCGGCGGCCGCTCCCCGACCGCGACCCGTCCCGAGAGCGGGGCGTCCGGGTACGGCTCCCAGACCGCGCGTACGCGCACGCCGCTCGCACGGTGGCGGGCGACGCGGTCGGTCGCCCGGGTCAGCGCGTCACGGGAGGGGTGGTACGACGCCGCGAGCGCCTCGTCGGCGAGCGTCACGCGCGCGACCGCGCCGTGCGCGAGCAACGCCGCCGGCGTGCCGTGATGCGTCCGGCCGTCGGCCTCGACGGTGACCGTGGCCGTCTGTAGTGCGGTCGCGGTCTCGGTCGCCCGACTGTCGGTCGAGGCGGGGGCGGGGGCCGTGAGGAGGAGTCCGACGGTGGCCGAGACGACGACGAGCGCGAGCGTCCCGTCGACGACGGTGCTCTGACCCCTCACGACCAGACCACCACCCGGAGGGTCCCCGGGACGACGCGCCCCGGCGCGAGGCGGACGCTCACTGGATGTGACGCGGTCGGCTCGCCGGGCGGCGCGGGCGGTCCGACCCGCCAGCGACGGTCGCCCGCGACGAGCGTCGCGTTCAACCGGGCGCCCTCGGGCGCGGCGTCCAGCGCGCGCGGGAGGTCCGGGGGAGCGGCGACGCCGGTCGGGGCGACGAGCGCGGCGGCACGGTCGGCGGCGACCGTCGGCCCCGGCTCCCCGTCGGCGAGGACGTCGGACACCACGCCGGCGTAGACGCCGACCGCGAGACAGAGGACGACGAGGGCGACGAGAGCGGCGAGCGGTTCGACCTGCCCTCGGCGACGCGCGCCGCCGGAGTGCTCACGCGCCGACGAGCGTGACATCGACACCACCCCAGCGGACGTGTCTGGCGACGAGTCGGTCGGCGTCCCGGTGGACCGCCGGCGCGCGCTCGCGGGCGGTCACGACCGCGCGAGCGAACGCCACCGGCGAGGCGAAGACGGCCTCCGGCGGCCGTCCCGCGAGCACCAGTTCGAGGCGGGTGTCGGCGGTGACGGGCGTGACCGGGCCGTACGAGAGCGTCGCGTGTGCGGTCGCCTCGTCGCGCGCGAGCGTGATTCGACGGGGGTCGAGACGGACGGTGGCGCCGTCGAGGGGGTGTTCGACGACGGCGTCGTGCTGGCTGGCGGCGACGGCGTCGACGGTCGTCGCGGCGGCCTCGGCGTCGGGCGGCGCGGTCGTCGGGAGCGACAGCGCCACGCCGACGAGGGCGACGCTCGCGAGCGCGAGGCCGAGCCACGCGGCGGTCGAGTCGAGCGGGACGTCGAGCATGGGGTCGCTGGCCGCCTCTCCCTATATGAACCTACGCGAGGAGGCGGGCGCCGGCGAACCCGGCGAGATAGACGACCGTCGCGGAGCAGAGGGCGCCGCCGACCCGGTAGCCGACGAGCGCACGGTCGAATCCGCGGTCGAGACCGGTCGCGAGCGCCGTCAGTACGCAGGCGAGGACGAGGACGTACGCGCCGACCGCGAGGCCGAGACCGTCCGTCGGAAGGGTCGACGCCCCCGCCGAGAGCGACCGACCGTCGAGCGCGGCCGCCAGCGCGACGGTCACGCCCGCGACGAGCGGGCCGAACGCGGCCGCCGTGTTCGAGAGCGTCGCGGTCAGCCGCGAGAGTTCCCGACGGGACCGGCGCTCGACGGTCCGGAGCTCCTCGACGTGGTCGGCCATCGAGACCACCGCCCGGCCGGCGGGTCGGCCCTCACGCGCGGCGACCGCGAGGAGGTCCGCCGTACTCCGCAGGCGCGTGCTCGGCGTCCGCGCGAGCGCGCCGTGCTCCCCCAGGAACGCCTCGCGGACGCCGACCCTGAGCTGTCGCTGACGACGGGCGGCCCGCGCGAGCACGTCGCCCGTCTCCCCGGAGACCTCCTCGGCGGCGAGTTCGACCGCGCGCTCGACGGACCGCCCCTCGTCGACGCGCCGTCCGACGAGGTAGAGCGCGTCGGAGAGGCCGTCCTCGGCGCGGCGGACGCGCCGACGGACGGCGACGGCCGGCCGGAACCAGACGAGGAGCGCCGCGCCCGACCCAACGCCGACGGCCGCCAGCGGGAGCGTCCAGACGGGGAGGACGGCGGCCGCCAGCGCGGTCGCCGAACCGCCGCCAGCGACGACGGCGGCGAAGGCGAGCGCCGCCCGGCGTCGGACGCCGGGGACGTCGGGGTGCGACCGGGGCACCGGGCGGGCGGGGAACGTCACGGGACGGCGCGCGAGGAGCGCGACGCAGGCCGCGACCGTGAGCACCGGGAGGAGGACGTCGTAGAGGGCGACCACGACGGGGAGCGTGAGGCGGACGCCCGCGGCGCGGCCGGCCGGGAGGACGGCCACGAGCGCGAGTGGGAGGAACACGCCGAAGGCGTAGAGCGCCGACAGCGGCCCCGAGAGCGACGCCGTCGCGTCGGCCAGTCGCTCGCGCGTCCCGTCGAGGACGGCGCGCGTCGCGCGGTCGAGCGCCCGGGCGCGCTCGCCGGCGGGGGCGGCGCTCGCCGCCTCGATGAGGTGCGTCGCGCGCCGGAGCGCCGGGTACGCCTCGCCCCACCGCTCGCCGAAGGCGGCGAGGCCCGACCCGGGGGTTCCGCGGGCGGCCTCGACGTGCCGAGCGAGGCTCGCCGCGAGCGGACCGCGACCGGTCCGCGCGGCGAAGGCGGCGGCCGTCTCCGCCGTGGGCGTCAGGCGCATCCGGAGGACGGCGCGGCTGACGAGGTCGGGGGCGGCACCGAGCGCCGCCGTCCGCCGGGCGCGCGCGACCCACGGCGGGAGGTGACAGACGCCGACGGCGAGGAGGGTGCCGACGGCGACGGCACCGAGCGCGACGGTCACGGCCGAGCGAGGGACGAGCAGGCCGCCGGCGACGAGGACGAGCGCCGCGCCCGTCCCGCCGAGCGCGAGCGCCCGGTCGAACACGTCGCGAAGCGTTCGGTCCGTCGGGAGCGCCCGGAGGACGGCCTCGTAGCGCTCGCGCGAGCGTCCCGCGACGGCGGGGACGAGGCGCCGGGCGAGACGGCGGCGGTCCGTGCTCGTGACCCACCCGAACGTGTCGGTCCTCATCGACCCCGGCGGCGGGCGTGTTCGGTCACGACGCGCTCGGCGTCGGTCAGGTCGTCGCCGACCAGTCGCTCGAACCACTCGTGCCGGGCGTCGAGGGCCGCCAGGAGGTCGGCGTAGCGCTCGTCGGGGCGCGCGAGCGCCGGAAGGAGGTCGCTCTCGCCCCGGGCGACGCGACCGGTCGGGACGAGGCCCTCCGTCCCCCGGTCGTAGAGAGGGACGAAGCCGACGCCCTCCGCGGTCGCGCGGACCTCCTCGATACCAGTCACCCGGCGACCGTCGGGCGTGGCCGCGCAGGTGACGAGCAGGTCGGTCGTACCGACGGCACCCTCGGGGACGTCGAGGTCGGAGACGAGTCGTTCCCGGACGGAGGCGCCGTCGTCGCCGTGGATCGTCCCGAGGACGGCCGCGTCGTTCGCGCCGACGCGCATCGCCTCGAAGAGCGCGCGCGCCTCCGTCCCTCGGACCTCGCCGACGACGAGCGCGCCGTCGCCCAGTCGGAGCGCGGTCCGGACCGCGTCGGCCGGTGCGAGGCCGCCGTCGTCGGTCCGGAGTCGCTGGACGTCGCGGCCCTGCTCGCGGAGCGCGCTCACCGGAAGCTCGGGGGTGTCCTCGATGGCGACGACCCGTGTCGCGGCGGGGAGTTCCCAGCAGAGCGCCGAGAGCAGCGTCGTCTTGCCGGCGCCGCGCCCGCCGGCGACGAGGCAGGCGGCGTCGCGGTCGACCGCCAGCGAGCAGAGCGCCGCCGCGGCCGCCGGGAGCGTCCCGTTGGCGACGAGCGCGGGGAGCGTCCACGCCTCGCGCTCGTGGGCGCGGAAGGCGAAGCCGACGCCGTCGCTCACGGGGTCGGTCACGCCGGCGACGCGGACCCGACGGCCGGCGGCGGTCGTCGCCGCGTCGAGCGTCGGGGCGGCTCGGGAGAACGCCCGACCGCTCGTCCGTCGGAAGCGCGACGCGAGCGTCTCGACGCCCCGGCGGGTCAGTCGGACGTTCGTCCGGAGGGTCTCGTCGGCCACGCGGACGCGGAGCGGGGCGGCGGCGGCCGGGGCGGTCACGAACACGTCCGAGCAGTCGGGGTCGGCGAAGAAGTCGTCGAGCACGCCCACGCCGGCGGTGTGTTTCCGGAGGACGGCGACGAGGTCTTCGACGGAGACGTCCCCGTCCGCGACGGCCCTGACGGCTCGACCGGCCGCGCGGTCGCCACCCACCTCGCCGCGGGCGAGGCGCTCGGCCGCCGCGTCGAGCGTCCGGAGCGCCGCGGCGTCGAACGTGTGTTCGACCGGGACGAGGTGGTAGAGCGGGAGTTCGTCCGCCGGGCGCTCGTAGCGCCGGACGACCGCCCCGGAGTCGAGTTCCCGGCGGTCGACCAGCCGAGCGTCTGACGGCGGTCGAACGGCGACCCGCGAGCGGGCGACGGTCGGTCCCACCGCGGGACGGAGGGCGTCTTCGTACCCGTCGGCCCGGGCCGCCCCCTCGACGAGACCGCACTCGGCGGCGACGCGAGCGAGCGGGCCGGCACGCCCGGCCGCCTGTTCGGCGGCGAGCAGGGGGTCGCGCCGGGCGCGGTCGGCGAGGCGTCCGTCGTAGTGGGCGGCCGCGGCGACGAAGCGCCCGGCGGCGACGAGGAACGCGGCCGCAGCGCCGCGGTAGGCACGCTCGACGCCCGCCGCGCGGACGGTGACCCGCTCGACGTCGCGGTCGGTCAGCGCGTCGACCACGGCCGCGCGGCAGCCGGGCGAGCGTTCGAGAACGCCGTCGGCGTCGCAGTCCGTCGCGTCGACGTGGAGCGTCTCACCCTCGACGCGAGGGAGACAGCCGCAGCCGCGGTCGGTCGCGCCGTCGGCGCGGAAGCGGTCGAGGTCGATACCGAACATGGACGGCGCTGGTCGCCCTCCACGTCATAAACCTACGCCCGCCGGAGGACGGCGACCCCGTCCGGGTGGTCGGGTCGGCGCTCACAGGTCAGCGAGAGGCGGTGCGTGCCCGCCCCGCGCAGGACGAGCGGGTCCGCGTCGACGACCACCGGCACGTCGAACCGACGGTCGTCGGGGGGTGCGCCCCGAACCCGCCAGTGGACGCCCCCGGCGTCGATTCGCACCCGCTCGACCCCCGCCCGCGCGAGCGACCGCTCGGGAAGCGTCACCGGGACGGACCGTCGCGCGCCGGGCGTCCCGGGGGCGACGGGTGCGCTGTCGAGGCAGACGTTCTCGGCGGCCGTCGCGAGGCCGTCGGCCCGGCGGTCGAGGGCCGCATCGCTCGCGGCCACCCCCGCGCGGTCGATGGCGGGGAGCGAGACGCCGACGAGCGCGACGGTCAGCAGGACCGCGAGGACGACCCGGAGCGTCACGACAGGGCGTCCCGGAGGCGAGCGACTATCCCGCGGTCGGCGTCGTCACGAGCCCCCCCTCCGTCGGTCACCGCGGGGTCGGGGCGGTCGTCGTCCGTCACCGGCGTCGCCAACGAGGCGGCCGGTGTCGTCGCGTCGGCCGACGCGAGCGGGGCGTCCGTTCCGGCACCGTCGAGCGTCGCCTCCAGTTCCTCGACGGCGGCCAGCGCCGCGTCGGCGCGGCGCTCGACCTCGCGGTCGGCGTGGCGAACCTGCCCGACGTACCCCCGGACCGCCCGCGTCGCGGCTTCCACGTCGGCGAGGCGG
Organism: Halomarina ordinaria; assembly: GCF_030553305.1. NCBI lineage: Archaea > Methanobacteriati > Methanobacteriota > Halobacteria > Halobacteriales > Natronomonadaceae > Halomarina > Halomarina ordinaria. The sequence goes on from NZ_JARRAH010000001.1 coordinate 1,532,564, forward strand.
TCGTCGAGGTCGTCCAGCCGGGTTTCGACCGCCGCGAGTCGGGCCGCGCGGTCGGCCTCGGGCGCGAGGTCGGGCAGGTCGCGGCCGTCGGTGAGGGCACGTTCGAGCGCGTCGACGCGAGCGACGAGCGCGTCGGCCTTCGAGTTCGGGTCCATCGAGTCGAGGTGGTCCCGTCCCGGTACTTAAAGAGTCAGTCGCGGCCCGCGAGCACCACGTTGACCGCGGCGCCGAGCAGGAGGACGAGCGCGGAGAAGTAGAGCCAGGTGACGAAGACGACGATGCCCGTGAGCGCGCCGTAGAGCGAGGTACCGACGGTCGCGGCGTACGTCTCGAAGGCCGTCCCGAGGACGGTCCACCCGCCGGCGGCGACGACGGCCCCCGGGAGGGTCTCGCGGACCGGGAGCGACACGTCCGGCAGGACGTAGTAGAGGGGCAACAGCGCGACGGTGAGCGCGACCAGCTGGACGAGCCCGCGGAGGACGCCCGTGTGGAGCGACTCGCTGAGACCGACGGCGAGGTCGACGCCGGCGAGGACGCCCGCCAGCGCCAGAATCGTGACGAGCACCACGACGGCGTCGACGAACTGGCCGAGGAGGTCGTCGTCCTCTGGCGTGTCGTAGACGACGGCCACCGCGGTGTCGAGCCCGCGAAAGAGCCTGACGGAACTCCACAGCAGGACGAGCGACCCGAGTGCGAACGCGCCGGTGCGGCCGCTCGCGTCGCGGACCGTCTCGCGGATGGTGGCCCGACCGCTCGGCGACAGTATCTCGCCGGCCTGTCGGAGGACGAACGACGCCACCTCGTCGCCGGCGACGGCGGTGAGGACGACGACGGCGAGCACCAGCAGCGGAATCAGCGAGACGAGCGCGTAGTAGGCGATACCGGCGGCGGCGAGCGAGAGGCCGCGCCGACGGACGAGTACCTGAATCCGCGTGAGGGCCTCTCGCGTCGTTCGCGGGGCGGGGGGCATACGCTCCGTTCACGCGGCGGACGGGTAACTGTGGAGGGAAGGTTCGCGGACGGGGAGCGCTCAGCGCGCGAGGCTGGAGCCGTCGAAGGACGTCCGGTCGTACTCGACGTCCATCAGGTCGAGGAGGGTCGGCGCGATGTCGAGGAGGTCGGCGTCGCCGACGCGGGCGTCGGGGTCGTCGATGAACAGGCAGGCGTTGTCGAAGCTGTGCATGCCGTTGCGCGGGCCGACGCCGAAGACGTCGCCCTCGCCCTTGAACCCGGACTTCAGGTCGAAACCGTGGTTCGGGACGACGGTGAGGTCGGGGGCGATGTCGTCGTGGTCGCCGCGGTACGCCTCCTCCTTGGTGACGACGCGCCAGGCGACCTCCTCGCCGTCCGGTCCCTCGAGCGCCTCCAGGTCCGCCTTCAGTTCGTCGCGGACGGCCTCGTAGTCCTCCTCGCTGACGCTCCCGCGCGGCTCGCGCCCCTCGAGGTTGATGTAGAACCGCCCGGGGATGAGCGAGTACGCGCGGGTGTCGTCGGAGATGTCCCCGAGTTCGCTCGGGTCGTCGCCCTCGAAGTCGAGCCAGCCCTCCTCTTTGAGCCACTGGTTGCAGTGGACCTCGTAGTCGAGGCTGGTGAAGCCGTGGTCGCTCGCGACGACCATCGTCGTGTCGTCGTCGAGCATGTCGCGGAGCTGACCGAGGTAGTCGTCGACCTTGCGGTAGAACTCCATGAACAGCTCCTTGTTCTCGCCGTCGCGCTCGTAGTCCTTGAACAGGAAGTGGTTCACCCGGTCGGTCGTCATGAAGACGCCGAAGAAGAGGTCCCAGTCGTCCTCCAGGATGTAGTGCTTGAAGGCCTCGAAGCGGGCGTCGAGCGTCGCGTGGGCGTCCTCCATGAACTCCGCTTTCTCCTCCTGGTGGCCGAGTTTCGCGTTCACGTCGATGCGGTAGTCGAGGTCCTGGAGGGTGTCGCGCAGGTCGTCGGGGTACGCCGCCTTGTCGACGCTCGGCGAGAGGAACCCGCTGACCATCCGCTGGACGTTGCGCTGGGGCGGGAACGTGACGGGGACGTTCATCACCGTCGCGTCGCGGTCGGCCGTCTCGACGCGGTCCCAGACGCGCGTCGCCTGCACGTCGCGGCCCATCGGGACGTAGGTGTCGTACGAGCCGTTCTCGCGGTCCTGGAACCCGTAGACGCCCGTCTCGCCCGGGTTGACGCCCGTGGTCAGCGCCGGCCAGCACGCGCTCGACTCCGGCGGGACGATGCTGTCGATGGCCCCCGCCGTCCCCTCCGACGCGATGGACGCGAGGTTGGGGAACTCGTCTGTGTGCTCGCTCAGCAAGGAGTAGGGGACGCCGTCGATACCGAAGAAGGCGACCCGTGGCCCGTCATCGCCGCGAAGGCGGTCGAACAGTCCCATGATAGCGCGTCCGGCGCACTCACACAAGAAGCTTCTTTTCGGCGGTAACGGTTGCCCGTGGCTGTGACGCCCGCACGCCGTGTCACGCGCTCACTCGGACCGGTCGGTGGGGGTGTCGACGTCTCCGTCCGCGTCCGCGTCCGCGGTTTCGAGCCCGTCGGGGGCCGGCCCGGACGGCCACGCGCGCCGACGCTCGCGCCCCGCGTCGGGGTCGAAGTTCTCGGGGACGACCGTGAGGTGGTGACAGCCGAACGGTTCTCGGGTGGACATTACGGGTCGACCTAGCACACTCGGGTACAAAAGATTACTCATAATTATAACACATTCGGCCGTCCGTCCACGATAACCGCGAGGAATGGACGGGTCAGGCGAAGTGCTCGTCGTAGAGGTCCTGGGCGTGTTCGATCGCGTCGTAGGCGGCCTGTCTGTCCTCCCAGCCGAGCGTCTCGACTTCCTTCCCCTTCTCCAGGTTCTTGTAGGTCGTGAAGAACTCGTCAATCTCGTTGCGGAGCTGGGGCGTGATGTCGTCGAGGTCCTGAACGTGGTCGAACCGGGGGTCCTCGGTCGGGACGGCGATGACCTTGTCGTCCTGTTCGCCGTCGTCGTCCATCTTCATGAGCGCGACCGGACGGGCCTCGATGATGCACCCGGGGAACGTCGCGTCCTCGACCAGCACCATCACGTCGAAGGGGTCCTCGTCGTCGTAGTACGACTGCGGGATGAACCCGTAGTCGGCGGGGTAGTGGACGTTCGAGTGCAGGACGCGGTCGAGGACGACGCCGGGGATGTCCTTGTCGTACTCGTACTTGTTACGCTCGCCCTTCAGGCACTCGACGACCGCGTAAATCGTCTCCGGCGCGTCCGGGCCGGTCTCGAGGTCTTCCCAGAGGTTAGCCATCAACGGAGGTGCGACAGTGGGCCAAAAAGTACTTTCGGCCTCCGGACCGACATCTATTCGAAGCGACGCGTTACGGGCTACATAAATAGCCACTGAATAGCCGTCGGTCTATACACAAACCCACGTGCCGTCCGTCGAAAATGATTACAAATCCGTGGTTAGTTGAGAACTTTTATGTACTACCGTGACATGTATCCGATTATGTCAGAGGCACAGTCAGTCTCCGGCGAACCGGGCATCGGGCGTGAATTGACGGCGTTCCAGCAGAATATCCTGGTCATCCTCTCGGAGGAACCACGGTACGGCCTCGCGATCAAACGCGAACTCGAGGACTACTACGGCTCCGAGGTCAACCACGGGCGACTCTACCCCAACCTCGACGACCTCGTCGAGATGGGGCTGGTCGAGAAGAGCGAACTCGACAAGCGGACGAACCAGTACGCGCTGACCGAGGAGGGCAAGGAGGCCGTCCTCGGCCAGCTGCGCTGGGTGTTCTCGCGGTTCGTCACCGACAGCGAGCGCGCGGACGAACTCCGCACGCTCGTCGACAGCGCCGAGTAAGTCAGGACTCGCGCGCCGTCCGTACCGTCAGGTCGAGCGACTTCTCGACCACAGCACGCTGTTCTTTCGAGGGCCACGCGTTACGCGGGTAGTACTCCGTGAGGAACTCTTCGCGCATCGACGCGGTCGCCGTCTCGATGGGCCTCGCGTAGTGATTGCCCATGAAGTCGGCGAACGCGGCGGCGTTCTCGCCGTGGGTCGACCCGTGTACCTCGGCGACCCGTTCTGCGACGGCGCGGTTGTGCGCCTCGACCGACTCCCAGTCGGCCTCGTTCCCGGGCCCCTCGAGCGGGCGTTCGATGGCCCGGTCGGTGTCGTCGATACACTCGATGCGGACCGTCTCCCCCTCCAGCCACTCCTCGGGGTAGAGCACGAGCGTCGCGTCCTCCTCGCGTTCGCGCGCGACGAAGTCGTGGGCCGCCACGAGGTCGTCCCGGCGCTCGCGGGCCGCCCGTGCCTCCGCCGGGTCGACGGCGTCCCGGGCGTTGCGGGTGAGTCGCGTCGCCTCCGTCACGATGTCGTCAGGAACCTCGGTCATCGAGAGCCTCGTTGGCTAGGTGGTCCGCGCGGTCGTTTATCTCTCGCGGAACGTGGCTCAGCGACCAGTCGTCGAACCGCTCTAAGATTTCTCGGACCCGGACGCGTTTCTCGCGGAGGTCGGGGTCGTTCGTGTTCCACGCCCCGGTCACCTGCTTCACGACGAGCTGGGAGTCGCCGCGTATCTCGACGGTGTCGAAGCCGTAGTCCGCGGCGACCTCCAGCGCGCGGACGAGCGCCTCGTACTCCGCCTGGTTGTTCGTCGCACGGCCGATGCGCTCGCCCCCCTCGGCGACGATACCGTCGCCCGTCACGATGACCCACCCGACGGAGGCCGGCCCGGGGTTGCCGCGGGCGGCGCCGTCGAAGTAGACGTGTGCACGCCCGCCGCCCCCCTCGAGGAGGCCGACGAGGCGCGCGGGGGTCCGCCCCTGGACGACGACCTTGCCGTCGTAGGCGACGGCCGTCGCGCCCCCGTGGGAGGCCCGCCAGCGCTCGTGGTCCGTGTTCCCCGGGTCGACCGCGACGCCCGCCTCGCGCAGGCGCTCCCTGGCCGCGTCCGCGTCGCACTCGATGGTCGGCATACCTCCGACTCCCCCCGGCCACCCCAAGTCGGTTGCGGTCACGGGTCAACACCACTGGTGAATCGCCGTCAGACGTCCCGCCGTCGTCGGTTTCGAAGCCGCCCGTTCGGACCTCCGGTGACCAAAGTCATATATATTGGTCCCGTAATACTATAAAAATGCGATGACACGGTCCACCCGTACCCGGGAGCGCGAGCAGGAGAATCACACAGAACGGGAAAATACGAGGGAGTGTCCCGAGTGCGGGTCCGACCACCTTGTAAAGAGCACAGACCGGGGGGAGCTCGTCTGTGACGACTGTGGGCTGGTCGTCGAGGAGGAGAAGATAGACCCCGGACCGGAGTGGCGGGCGTTCAACCACCAGGAACGACAGCAGAAGTCCCGCGTCGGGGCACCGACGACCCAGACGATGCACGACAAGGGGCTGACGACGACCATCGACTGGAAGGACAAGGACGCCTACGGCCGCTCCATCTCCTCGAAGAAGCGCAGCCAGATGCACCGCCTGCGCAAGTGGCAGGAACGCATTCGGACGAAGGACGCCGGCGAGCGCAACCTCCAGTTCGCCCTGAGCGAAATCGACCGCATGGCGAGTGCCCTCGGAGTGCCGCGCTCCGTCCGGGAGGTCGCCTCGGTCATCTACCGCCGCGCGCTCGCCGAGGACCTCATTCGCGGGCGCTCCATCGAGGGCGTCGCCACCAGCGCGCTGTACGCGGCGTGTCGCAAGGAGGGTATCCCGCGCAGCCTCGAGGAGATATCCGAGGTCTCGCGCGTCGAGCGCAAGGAGATCGGTCGGACCTACCGCTACATCTCCCAGGAACTCTCCCTGGAGATGGAACCCGTCGACCCGAAGAAGTACGTCCCGCGGTTCTGTTCGGAACTCGACCTCAGCGAGGAGGTACAGTCGAAGGCCAACGAGATAATCACCACAACGGCCGAGAAGGGCCTGCTGTCGGGGAAGTCGCCGACGGGGTACGCGGCGGCGGCCATCTACGCCGCCTCCCTGCTCTGTAACGAGAAGAAGACCCAGCGCGAGGTCGCCGACGTCGCCCAGGTCACCGAGGTCACCATCCGCAACCGGTACCAGGAACAGATCGAAGCCATGGGCATCCACAGCTAGTCGTCGAGTCCGCCGCTTTCTCCGCCAGTCGTCATCACTCTCGTCTCGATACCCATCTCACCCCGAGAGCCGTCCGAACGTTCATAACCGAGGCCGGGGCCAGCGACCCCGTGTCGTGACCTTCGCCCGACGGCGCTCCGCGGGAGCGTGACGCCTCGCCGTCGGTCCGTCCTCGCGTCGCCTGTTCGCCACTCGGGTCCGCCGAGTCACGACCACTTCCGGTCCGCACCGAAGGGTCAAACCCGTTCCCCGCCAACGGTCGGTGAATGCGGCTCGACGAGTACATCGACGGACTGGACGTCGACGAGTCCGTCCGGATGCGCCGGTTGGCGAAGGAGAAGTCCTACGCCATCACGGACTACCTGAGCGACGTCGAGCGACGCTTCGAGGAGGTCGTCCAGGGGGACTCGCTGTTCGGGAGCACCGCCCCCTCCATCTTCGTCGGCCGCTCGTCGTACCCGGACGTCTCGGCGGGGGTGCTCGCCCCGGTGAGCGACGCCGAACACGCCGCCGACTACGAGACGTCGAGCGAGTGGTATCGCCGGGGCTACACCATCGACGACGTGTTCCAGGCGCGGACGAACCTGCTCAACTCCACCCAGCGGACGAACGTCCACGTCGCCGACGAGTGGGACGGCTTCGTCGGCGTCCAGCGCGAGGTGGCCATCGCCGACCGACCGGTCGACGTCGAAGTGGGTCTCGACGGTCCGGTGAACATCGACCTCGACGTCGGCCTCACGGACATCTCGACGCCGACCGGTCCGCGAGCGACCGCCAGGGACGCCCAGCTCGCGGAGAACCCGCACGTCCCGCGCGCCGTCGAGAAGACCCTCTCGGACGACGACTGGCGCGCGGAGGGAGCGATGAACTACCTCTACAACCGCGGGTTCGACGTCTACGACATCAACCGCATCCTGTCCGCGGGGGCGCTCGGCGAGTCCCGGCAGCGAAAGCTCGTCCCGACGCGGTGGTCCATCACGGCCGTCGACGACACCGTCGGCGGGTTCCTCCGCGGGCAGATTCGGAACGCCCCGAGCGTCGACGCCGTCGAGGTGTACTACAACGAGTACCTCGGCAACCGCTTCTGGGTAGTACTCGCACCCGGGCGCTGGGAGTACGAACTCGTCGAGATGAAGGCCCCCGGAAGCATCTGGAACTACGACCCCGAGGCGGGCTACCTCCTCGCGACCGACTACGAGGGCTACGAGGGACGCTCGGGCTACGTCGAGGAGACCGCAGGGGCGTACTACGCCGCCCGTCTGGGTGCCCTCGAACACCTCGCGGACCGCGGCCGACAGGCGAAGGTGCTCGTCCTCCGGCACGTCACCGAGGACTACTGGGGGCCGGCCGGCGTCTGGCAGGTCCGCGAGTCGGTCCGGAAAGCCTTCACGGAGGGCGAGCCGGGCGAGGCCGAGACCTTCCACGACGCGGTCCGGACGCTCGCGCCGCGCCTGCCGGTCGACCTCGCGCGCCTCCGGCGCTCCTCGCAGATGGTCGCCGGCGTCCAGGCGACGCTCACCGACTACGGAACCTGATATGCTCGTCACACCCACGGACCTGATGGTCGTCGGCTTGCTCGCACTCGGCGCGTTCGGCGTCCCCGGACTGCTCGCGCTCGCCTACCTCAAGTGGCGCGCCAGCGGACGTAACACGCCGGCGGAGAGCTGAGACCGTCGGGGACGTCGAGGAGACCTCGAACACCGCGTCGAAGACGCCGGAGGTGGACCGTCGCGACCGGAGCTCAGCTCGTCGCGCGTTCACTCCTCGCCGTCGAGGTTCCCGAAGGCCTCCTCCACGAGTTCGCCGGTGTCGTCGACGAGCGCCTGCCACGCCTCGCTATCGGGAGCGATACCGAGCAGGCGGCCGGCCTTCATGATGCTGAGGTGGTAGACGCGCTGGACGCCCGGTTCCTCCTCCCAGACGACGACGTTGCAGGGGAAGAGGCCGCCCATCCGGAGGCTCATGTCGAGGGCGCGGTCGGCCATCGCCGGGTTACACGCCCCGAGGACGTAGTAGGGGTCGCGGTCGGCGTCGACCTTCTCGTTGAGGAGTTCGGAGGGCGAGAACTCGACGGGGACGCCGAAGCCGGCGTCGGTGAACGTCTCGCGGACGTGTTCGACGGCCTCGTCGTGGTCCATGTGGAGCGTCGCCTGCTTCTCGCCGATGTCCTCGGCGTCGAGCGTCTCGGGGTCGATAGGGAGCGTCATCGCTCCTCGATAGGGCGGCGAGAGTAAAGTGGATAGGGGTTCCGGGGGTTACTCGTCGTCGGTGTCGTCGGCGTCGGCGTCCTCGTCTGCGTCGTCGTCCGGGCCTGCCGGCTCGTCGGTCGTCGGTACCGGCCCGGTACCGACGACGTCGCGCACCGTCGATTCGAGGGACTCGCGGGTGGTGAAGTACGTCTCGTCGGTGTCTCCGAGGACGCTCTCGACGGTTCGCGGGCCGTCGGGGGTTCGAATCTCGGTGTCGCCCACGCGCCGGACGACCTCGCTCTTCCCGATGCCGTAGTGGAGCCGGGAGGCGAGCCGGGCGAACGGCGTTCCCTCGACGGCGTTGCCCTCCCCGAGTTCGACGACGGGGCCGGACTCCTCTTCCTCGTCACTCATGTCCGAGGGTGTGACGGCCCGGCCATTACGCCTTTCGTTCGGACTTTTGGTGTCGGCGCCCCTAGACCGGGTATGCAGGAGTTCGAGCGAAAACGGCTGCTCGAGCGTATCGACCGCGAGGGCGCGACGGTCGGCGCGAGCATCCCCGACACCATCACCGTCCAGGACGAGGAGGTCGACCTCCGGACGTTCGTCTTCGAGATAAAGCGCCGCGACACCGTCCCGGAGGGCGAGCGAGAGCGCGTCGAGCAGGCCAAGCGAAACCTCCGGCGCGAACGCCTCCAGCGCAAACAGCGCATCGAGAACGACGAGGTGAGCTACGAGGAGGGCAAGACCCTCGTCCAGAGCATCATCGGTATCGACCGGGCGCTCGAGGCGCTCGGGAGCCTCGGTCCCTCGAACATCGAGGCCGAGGCGCGCGCGCAGGAGGCCGCCGACCAGAAGCGCTGGATGCGCTTCCTGAAGCAGGCGCTCGGCAACGACGGCGGTCGACGGGGGCGCTCGTGAGCGTCCGCAACGACGAACTCGCCGACCTGCTCGAGGAGTTCGCCGACCTGCTCGAGGCCCAGGACGTCGAGTACAAGCCGCGGGCCTACCGGCAGGCGGCCGAGAACGTCCGCGAGCACACCACCTCGGTCGCCGACCTCGCCCGCGAGGGCGGGGCCGACGCCGTCAGCGAGGTGAACCGCGTCGGGGACGCCATCGCCGCGAAGGTCGTCGAGTACGTCGAGACCGGTGAAATCGAGGAGCTAGAGGAACTGCGCGCCGACCTCCCCGTCGACATGGCGGGGCTGACGAGCGTCGAGGGCGTCGGTCCGAAGACGGTCGGGACGCTCTATCGCGAACTCGGCGTCCGGACCCTCGACGACCTCGAGACCGCCGCCCGCGCCGAGGAGATACGCGAGGTGTCCGGGTTCGGCGCGAAGACCGAGGAGAACATCCTGTCGAACGTCGAGTTCGCCCGCCGCTCGAACGAACGGGAGTTGCTGGGCGACGCCCGCCCGCTGGCCGACGACATCCAGCGTCACTTCGCGGACGTGACCGCCGTCGAGCGCTGCGAGGTCGCCGGGTCGCTCAGGCGCTGGAAGCCGACCATCGGCGACGTCGACCTCCTCGTGGCGAGCGAGGACGCGGAGGCCGTCGTCGACGCGTTCACCGACTGGGAGGAAGCCGACGTCGTCATCGAGGCGGGGACCGGGAAGGCGTCCGTCCGCTCGGCGGGCATCCGCGTCGACCTCCGGGTGGTCGTCCCCGAGGAGTTCGGGGCGGCGCTGCAGTACTTCACCGGCAGTCGCGACCACAACATCCGCGTGCGCGACCGGGCCATCGAGCGGGGCCTGAAGGTCAACGAGTACGGCGTCTTCGACGTCGCCGACGTGGACGACGCGGAGGACCACCAGCGCGCCGGCGAGCGGGTCGCCGGCGCCACCGAGGAGGAGGTGTACGCGGCACTCGACCTCCCGCTCGTCCCGCCGGAACTCCGCGAGGACCGCGGCGAGGTGCGGGCGGCCGCCGAGGGCACCCTGCCCGACCTCGTCCGCGTGGAGGACGTCCGCGGCGACCTCCACCTCCACACGACGTGGTCCGACGGGCGCCACTCGATTCGGGAGATGGTCGAGGGCGCGGCCGAGCGCGGCTACGACTACCTCAACGTCTCCGACCACGCGACCGGGCCGGGGATGGTCGGCGGCGTCGGTCTCGACGACGACGAACTGAGAGAGCAACTCGAGGAGATACGCGCGGTGGCCGACGACGTCGACATCAGGGTGTTCGCGGGCGTCGAGGCGAACATCGACGAGGAGGGCGGACTCTCGGTCGGCGACGACCTCCTCGCCGAACTGGACTGCGTCGTCGCCTCGCCGCACAGCGCGCTCGACGGCGACGGGACCGACCGCCTCGTCGGGGCCGTGGAACACCCCGAGGTGAACGTGCTGGGCCACCCCACGGGCCGGATGTTGAACCGGCGCTCGGGCCTCGACTTCGACGTCGGGACGGTCGCCGCGGCCGCGGCCGACGCGAACACGGCGCTCGAGGTCAACGCCAACCCGAACCGCCTCGACCTCCGCGGCGGCGCGGTGCAGGTCGCCGTCGAGGCGGGCGCGACCATCGCCGTCGACACCGACGCCCACCGCCCCGAGAGCTACGACCTCGTCCGCTACGGGGTCCACACCGCCCGCCGGGGCTGGGCGACGGCCGACGACGTGCTCAACACGTGGTCGGTCGAAGCCGTCGAGGACTTCCTCGGCCTGTGATGGACCTCCTCCTCGACGCCATGTGCGGCGGGCTCAGGAGTTACCTCAGGATGTGCGGCCACGACGTCGCCTACGCGCTCGACAGGGGCGTCGAGGACGACGCCCGCCTGCTCGCCGTCGCCCGCGAGGAGGGACGGACGCTCGTCACGCGCGACGTACCGTTGAGCGAGCGCGCCGACGACGCGCTTCTCCTCGGCTCGCTCGACACCCGCGAACAACTCCGGGAACTCCGCGCGGCGGGCGTCCCCCTCACGCTGGCCGAGGAGCCGGGTCGCTGCGGGGCGTGCAACGGTCCGCTCGAACGGGTTCCGGGGGAGCCGACGCCCGACTACGCCCCCGACCCGGGTGACGAGGCGGTGTGGCGCTGTCGGGACTGCGGGCAGTGGTTCTGGAAGGGGAGTCACTGGGACGACGTCCGAAAGACCCTCGCGTCGCTGTGAGTCAGTCGCGGGTGTTTCGCTCCCACTGCGGACAGGGGTCCATGTCGTCCATGACCTCGGCGTGGTAGCCACAGTACGGGCGGAGGCCGTCGTCGGTCCGCACGTAGCGGAAGTGGGTGCAGTTGCCGCAGTAAGTGTCGGGGGCGTTGCGGGGGGACGCCTCGGCGACGAGTTCCGCGCCCTCGTCCGGGGTCGGCGTCGATGCCGACCCGGGGTCCGCGGGGCGGCTCGGCGTCTCCGACGACGCCGTCCCGGTGGCTGAACTCGCGGTCGAGGCGCTCTCGCTCCCGCCGTCGCTCCGCGGGGTCGCGCGCGCGGTCTGGGTCTCGACGCTCCCGTCCGGGGGGTCGCCGAGGAAGCCGACGCCGCCGAGGCCGCCCAGCCGCGAGCGGTCCACCTCGACGATGCGCGTCTCGCCCTCGCGCGTGACCTCGAGTTTGACGGTGCCCCCGGGGTCGTTGCGCGTCTTGAAGTTGACGACGCCGAGGAACAGGCACGCGACGGTGATGGTCGTCCCGAGGAAGTAGACGGCCACGACGTGGAGGGCGTAGCTCGGTTCGCCCTGTATCCAGTTCTCGGGGTAGACGGCGTAGAACAGGCCGGCTCCGCAGAGGGTGACTGCAGCGCCGACGACGGACCAGGTGCGCAGGCGGCGGCTCGCCGGGAGTACCGCGGAGACGCCGAGGAACATCGCCGGGAGACCGACGCCAGCGAGGACGCCGGCGGCCTCGCGCTGTTGCCACCACTCCATACCGAACAACCCCGCCCGGGGGTCGGCCGTCGCGAAGACGATACCACCGATGACGAGCGCGACCCCTGTGAGAAAGAGGAGGACGCCGAGGTACAGCCGCCGGAGGTTCGTCCCGCCGCTGCCGCCCTCGTAGACCTCCGTGAGGCTGGTCATGCGCCGTCTTACCACTCGTCGTACTAAAGGATGCGTCAGACGAGCGTCAGACGTTACTGGAGGGACAGACGGACGTCCCTACGCTAACTCGACCTCGAAGTAGCCGCCCACGACGAACTCCAGGGCGTTGACGAGGTAGTGGGCGACGACGACGGCGAGGAAACTGTTGGTGACGACGAAGACGGCCGCGAGCGCGAAGCCGAGGACGCCCGTCACGACGATGCCCGCCCGGCCCTGCGCGCCGTGGCCGAACGCGAACGCCACCGACGCCCCGACGGCGAGGAGCCACGGCGAGAGGCCGAACCCGACGGCGGGGACGCCGACCAGCGCCGCCCGGAAGAGCAGTTCCTCGAAGCCCGCGATGAGCGGGAGGACGCCCCCGAGCAGGAGCACCCATCCCCCCGGTGACTCCGGGGTGAGGAGCTCCCGGAGGGTGTCGTCGGCCTCGATGCCGAAGGCCGGCGCGCTCGCCGCGCCCAGCGCGTTGAGCAGGTAGAGGCCGACGCCGGCCGCGACGCCGACGCCGAGCGCCGGCAGGCCCGTGCTGAGGGGAACCGCGGGGTCGACGCCGAGCGCCGGGAGCGGTATCTGGGTGTACCACGCCGCGGCGACGAGCGCGGCCGCGAACACGCCCTGCGAGAGCGCGACGTTGACCAGCAGCGTCCCCGTCCCGTACTCGCTCGGCGGGGTGAGCGTCCCGCCGTCGGCGCGCGAGGCGGCGCGGTCGCTCGGCGGGTCGAACTCGGTGAGCGAGACGCTGCCGACGCTGCCGTCGGCGCGAGTGACCGTGCCGACGCTCTCCTGTG